>JACQSY010000023.1 GCA_016211085.1 Acidobacteriota bacterium
CCAAGTCTCCAAAAGGAGGCGCTCCTCGCTACCAAGGACGAGCTTTTGTGCAGGCTCCCACATGGGAACGAAGTCTATCAGAGTAATGCTCTATTGTAAAGCCATTTGTGAGACACTACACTAGATTGCCTGTCCTTTCAGGGTAGGAAGTCGTCAAAGCTCTTCAGAAGAAAGGCTTCGTTGTCCATCACCAGCGCGGCAGCCACATCATTTTGAAGCAGGCAACAGCGCCGTATAGCCGGCTTTCAGTTCCCAACCACAAAACCATCAAGACGGGCCTGCTGAGGGCTATCATTCGCGAAGCCGGTCTGACGCGTGAGGAATTTCTGGACCTTTTGGAGAGATAAGCGGGTTTATTCTTTGCCGATGTTTCCTGAAAGTTGATCTGAATGGGGCTGAAAAAGAAGAAAGAACAAATGGTCGGGACCAAGCTGCCCGAAGATTCGGTGCGGGACCTGGAGGCCATAGTTAGCGGACGAGCAGGCTGTCACCGACGGTGTCCTGATTCCGTTTGTCGTCAACGACCGAGACACGCGCCACCGCATCACGAACAACACCTTCGGCGGCCTGAAGAAGGATTATGGAATCGAAGGGTTGCGAGTACGACGACGCCGGATATCCGGGATTTTTCCTTCGCGAACTGTTGCCCCGGGTCCCCGCTGCCGTGCGGGAGTGCGAGGTGGGCGGAATCCTGAAAACGGACTACGATTTTCGGGTGGTGCGGAAAGACCGAGGGGAAATCCTCTGGTATCTGCCTAACGAGATCGGAGGTCACCATGATGAAGCCGGAATATTATTGAGGAGGATCATGTGCGTGGAAAAATCCTTTTAGCCCTTGACCACGACACGATTTGGCAACTGTTTTACGAGAAGAATGGCGGCGGGATTGGCCATGTCTACTTTGACCACCGGCCTTTCGCGCAGTTTTACGAAGGCGTAACCGGCCAGAGCTTTCATGAGGACTACGTCTTTGGGCGGGTCCGGCAATGGCCTGTCGTTACCCTGCTGCGCTTTGCGTGCCTGCTGCGTTGACGCGCAATTCGATTTTGTGCAGGCAGCGGCGCAGTAGCCCCGCAGCGGCGTCCAGCTTCCAGACATTTCCTTCCAGCGGGTGGGCTTGCGATATCCAGCATTCACTGACCGCGTGAATCAACTCCAGCGTCAATTTTTTCCCCTGCAGCTTCGCCTCTACCGCTTGCGCCCTCCAGGGTGTGGGAGCTATTGCACCCAGCACCACCCTGCAGTCTTCCACACTTCCTTGACGGCCCAAACGAACAGAAACGCATGCTGAAGCAACGGCAAAATCCCCCTGCCACAGCTTGAGCTTTTCAAACTGCGTCAATCGCTGTCGTGCGGAGGCAGAAATGTAGACACCGGTCAGGATCTCATCGGAGGCAAGTCGGGGTTCCCCCGGGCCCTTGTAAAAATCAGCGATGGCCAATTTCCTGGACCCCGCCTTCCCTACAATTTCAGCTGAGGCGTCTAGTGCCGCCAGAGTGGTTGCCAGATCCGACGGAGTCACCGCCTGACAGCGGTGTGCATCCATTGCGGCATGATAAAAACGATGATCCCCCAACACAGCGTAGCAGGGGCGCATAAATCCGCCTCGCTTGTAGCAATGAAATCCATTTCGATAAAACCAGCAGCGCTTCTGTTGGCACAGATTCCCTCCCAGCGTGGCCATCTCTCGGACCTGGGGCGATGCTATCTCCGCGATCGTTCCGCAAAGTGCATGATCTCCAGAGCGGCCCAATCGACGCGCAATTTCGGCAAGCGACCATCCCGCGCCCATAAACAAGCCGTGCTCGGCGGTCTCCTCCCACCGGTAAAGATCGGCCACCGCACTCACGTCTACAAGAGTCGTCGGCTTGATCAATCCTTGCTGGCAGGCCGGCAGCAAATCAGTGGCTCCAGCCACCATGGCCGAGCCAGGCTTCTGCAGAGCCGCTATAGCGTCCTGGAGGTTAGAGGAACGCTCTATTTTCTCGATCGACCTTTGGTCAAGCCCGGAAGAAGACTCAGCGGGCCGACGATCGAGCAGATCGTATATGCCTCGAGGATAAGCCCAGCGCATAAGGGCAATAAACCAACGGCTGGGACGCCACCACAAAGCAAACCGACGAGGCGCGCGGCCTTCACGCTCGCGCAACGCTTTGAGCACCTTGTCCGGCGTGATCGGAAGCTCCCGCACGCGGACTCCAATTGCGTGATACACGGCGTTGGCCACCGCCGCCGCTGTCGGAACCAGGGCAATTTCACCGATCCCTTTGGCGCCATACGGGCCTACCGGATCGGGGAAGTTCAACACGATGGGCTGGATTTCCGGTACATCAGCGGCACGCGGCAGGGCGTAGTTAACGTATGCGGGGTTGACCATTCGCCCTCTCTCGTAAAGAAGCTCCTCGCTAAGCGCCGCCCCCAGTCCCATGGCGACCCCGCCCACAATCTGGCTTTCCATGCCAATGGGATTCAATGCCTTTCCTGAATCATGTGCCGCTATCACCTTCAGAACTTGGACTTGTCCTGTGTCGCGGTCCACCTGCACCTCCACGGCATGGGCCGCAAACGAGTAGGTAGGAGAAAGGTTGGAGATCCCCGTTTCACGGTTCATCGGCTCCACGTTCGCCACAAAAGTCCTCTGGATTCTCAGCTCTCCCTCCTGCAGGTCTTTAGCCAGCGGCAGCAGATCCACGTATGAGATTTTTTCTTCCCCATAAATAGCGGCGCCCTCTTTCAGCTGTACGGCTTCGGGAGAGATCCTCCAGATTTGCGCTGCCAGACGGCGAAGTTCTTGCGCAGCGGCCCGCGCCGCCAGGGACACTGCATGGCCTCCCATGAAGGTTCCCCTCGATGACCATGCGCCCATGTCCACTGGAGTGGTCTCGGAGTCCATGCTGAGAATATCGATCTGAGATAGGTCTACTGCCAGCTCTTCGGCCGCGATCTGTGACAGAAGCGTGTTTTGCCAGGTTCCGGAGTCTGCCCCTCCGAAACGAACACGAACCCTTCCTCCAGGGCAGATATCAACTTCGGCTTCTGATTCGTTAGCTTTCTCATAAACGTGTGCCGACGTTACGTGAACTCCGATGGCGACACCCACACCTCTTCCCCTGCCGCCTTGTTTTCTCTTCTCGTCCCATTGGATGGCTTGGCGCACCGCCTGCAGGCATTCTGCCACTCGGACGGAGGTGAATTGCCATCCTGCGTGGGAAATATCTCCTACTCGATTTGCGTTTTGGATTCTGAAATCGATGGGATCAATTCCTAGTTTTTCAGCCAGTTCATCCATCTGGCATTCGATAGGGAAGGTAGCCTGGGGTCCGCCGTAACCTCGGAACTGCCCGCCGGGATGTTTATTGGTGTCGACCAGGCTGGCTTTGATGCTCACGCCGTCGGTGCGGTACAAGGAGCCCATTACCAGACAACCATAGCCCATCACGGAGGGACCCGTATGATTGTAGGCGCCGTTATCCACCAGCATGTTCGCTTCTCGAAACGTCAGCCTACCCTGCTGGTCAACCCCTGTGGTCAGTCTGATCACGAAATCGTGCCGGCATTTGGTGGTGGAAAATTCTTCATTGCGGGTGAGCACGAGCCGCACCGGACGCCCGGCCCGCACGGAGAGTGCAGCGGCAATGACCTCGTGTTCCGAAATCTTTGATTTGGACCCGAACCCGCCTCCAACCGCGACCTCGTGAATGACCACCTGCGAGCGATCGAGGCCGAGAGCATGGGCTACTTCCTTTTGGATGAAGTAAGGAGCTTGCGTGGAGGTCCACAGCTCGAGCCGTTTCTCATCGGCATGCCAGTGGGCAAGCACGCTGTTCGTCTCCATACAGGCGTGCGCCTGGCGGCCGAAGTGATAGGTGCCTGAAACCGTGAGTTGTGTCTTCTGTTTTCCCTTATCGACGTCTCCGTACTGACGATTGACTACCAACGAAACGTTGCGCCCGGGCTTACGGTCGTGCAACGCTGGAGCTTCCGGCTGGAGAGCCTCCGCAATCGTCTCCACAAATGGCAAAGGCTCGAATTCGACTCGGATCAGGCGAAGGGCGGCTTCAGCCTGCTCCGGAGTTTCTGCCGCTACTGCTGCCACTTCTTCGCCGCAAAATCGCACATGCTCTTTTGCCAGCGGCTGGCGATCCGAAAGCGGCCCCCCGTGGTGGATGTAGAACACATCCACATCGGCCGCCGTAATCACGGCGGCGACTCCAGGAGAATTTCCAGCCTTTGAGACGTCAATCGCACGAATGCGCGCATGCGGGTAAGGGCTGCGCAGCACCTTTGCAACCAACATCCCTGGAAGCCGCAGGTCGCTGGTATATTTCCCCAGCCCCGTGGTACGGCAATCCCAGTCGAGATTTCGGACGCGTTGCCCAACGATCACTGCCTCTCCTTCTTGGTTGTTTACATGGGCTCACAAGGCCCAGGCACACCCACCGCCGCTTGAGAAAACTGATTGGGAGTGAGTTAACCAGGAAAAGAAAGAACAGACAAGCACATTTCGTTTCTTGCGGCATTGAAGCACCTTTTTCTTGTGGAGATTATCCTTGACTCTCTTTTAGCGCTGATGGTAGATGTCTCAGGCATCGCTGGGCTCTTATCGGCTTTTAAGCAACAACTTTTGTTTCTTAATGGTGATATTCTTGTGAACCTGCAGGTCGAACGGCGGATTTATGTGAGAATCAATGTTGCCTTTTTGAGCGCACCCTCAATTACCGAACCCGCAACTTCGGAATATCTGACAGTAAGGATTTTAAGGACAATCAGATGAACAAAAATAATTCCTTCCGTCTGTGTTCGCTTTTTTTTCTGGCCTCTTTGCTTGTCAGCGGTTGCTCGCGGCAGCAGAGCCGTGAAACCACGACCGTTTATCCTCAGCCACGCTTTCCCGCCTACGTGAAAGCCCCTACGAAAGTTGAAGAAGCATTACCTTTCGCACGGGCCGCCGTCCGTCAGGAAGCAGGCCGCACCCCTCTGGGCTTGGTAGAACCCGGGGAACATGTCGTTATCTTCGTGGCACAGCGAGGGTGGCTGGAGCCGAACTTCATAGTGCTGAAGGCCATTGGGGCGGCTTTCCAGGAAAGAAAAATCAAACCCTTGTTCATCATGTCTTCACCTAACCAGGCCGTCGGCTCGGAGAGTCAATTCATCCAGACTCGTCCTGAAAGCACCGGTTCCCAGAACCGCCCCGTCAATCGAGTGGTCTTGGGAGCAGGTTACACTTCTGAAAAAGGTTACATGGAGGCGCGTAATTGGATCATGTCCTGGTCCAACCCCACAGAGCCCCGGGAGTGGCTCCGGCAGCGCAGCCCGGCTACTTCGGAGAAAATGTTTCCGTCCACACCCTTTGAGCGGCGCACTGCTCCCATCTCCGATGCTGTGATCCATGAAGTTGAGACAAGCAATATGTTCAAGATTTGGGGCGGAGGGCCGCGAGAATTTCTGGACCAGTATCGCGAAAAAGTTGATGCGATTTTTATGGGAGCCGGTGGCCGTGAAGGCGCTCAAAACCGCCTGGGTCCGTATTCCGGAAAATTTTACGGGAACTTTGTTTATGACTCTTACCAGGAAACGATGAGCAAGATTCCCATGTTTCCAGGCGATCTGTGGCGCTTGATTGAAGAGCGTACCATTGAGCCGATTCCGTGGGTGGAGACGGCCAACGCTGCCGATCCCGAAGGAACTGATCTTACCTTTGAGGTCACCGAAGAAGTGGCGAAACTGTGGGCTCAGGGTGCTTACCTTCCGGCCCACTTGTTCCTGTATCCCCATGGCGCCACCACCCTTCAACCCAATCGTGTCCTCTATCCACGCCTCAGCCGCTGGCTGAAACCGGCCATGGCGAAAGCGCGAGGCGTACTGGCGGCTACCCGCAATCACACCGGCACATATCCCCGCATGGAAGTCATCATTGAAGACAGCAAGGTAAAAGAGGTGCGCGGTGGCGGAGAATATGGAGACACCCTGCGGGCATTTCTCGATCATCCCAACTTAACGCAAGTGAAAAACCCATACTATGACGTTCCAGGTTACTGGTTTCTTTTCGAAGGCGCCGTCGGAACCAACCCCAAGGCCTTTATCAAATTTGAAGAACTCCTGGAGGGGCGTCAAAGCTCAGAACGCGAGGCCGCCGGCGTCATCCACTGGGCACTAGGCGCGGAAGCCTACTCCGATGCTCCGGACCAGGAGGGGACAAACCAAAAGTTCCAACAGCAGTACAATGTTCCGCGCGGGCACGGTTTCCACATGCATAATCTTCTTTCCACGTACCGGGTTCGCATCCGCGGCTCCAACCGCTGGGTCACCCTGATTGAAAAAGGGCGGCTGGCAGCTCTGGACAATCCGGAAGTGCGCGCTCTCGCCAACCGCTATGGAAATCCTGACGAAGTGCTGCGTCAGGACTGGGTGCCCAATTTCCCCGGCATCAACGCGCCGGGTAATTATCAAAAGGACTACGCTGCAAATCCCTGGGCACACATCAGCAAGATCATGAAAGAAGTGGAAGCGGGAACGTACGCTTACCTGGTTAAGTGAGATAAAGCCTATGCACAAATCTTTATTTGTCGGAGGGGTGCTCGCACGAAGGACATTTCTGGCCTTTGGTCTTTTCGCCTTTCTGTGCGTGGCGGTGATCTCTGCAACCTATGTGGCCTCGCGCTACGCGCTCAAGAGATATGTGGAAGACCAACTGGAGCGCATTACCTGGGATCTCTCCTTCCATCAAATGCGCGAGATTCCGTCCGCCCCCGAGCTGCTGGCGCAGGTGCGCTCGCTTCCCAATGTGATTGACGCGCAGAGCATGGCTTTTCTCCGTACTCGAATGCCTCCGGGATTGGAAGCACGTGCGGGCCACGAACCGGTCTTGATGCCCTGGTTCGTGGTCCTGGCCGCAACCCATCCCGGCTTGCTTCCCCCCGAGTATCGCGCTCCAGGCGATCAGGTGGTGCTGGCGCTTTTCGGCGTCAAGGAAACCGTCCAGTTCAACCTGGAACGCCTGCAAGGGGCCCGTTCCTTCTCCTTCGTCCTGCAGCAGCAGGGTCGGCCTTCAACTGGCGACGGCCATGGCCATACGCATGAATCTGCCGAAGGAGAACCTGCCGCACCGGCTCGGGAACTGCTTCAGCTTCCCATCTCCCAAATCGTGGAACTGGACCGTGACGAGCTGAATCGCTGGTTTCTGGAGCATACCGGCGCCATTGCTTTCGTGCCCTTCATGGGCGCCGCCCTGAACATGCAGTATGATGCGGAGCGCCTCAAGCTTTTGGATTCCCTTTTTCGTGCTCATGTCCATGAGGAAGAAGATGCCCACATCGAATCCGGCGACTATCTGCCGGAGGTCAATCACGTTGCGCGCCTGGATCGAGTACGCCTGATCTCAGGCTGGGACCTGGACGCATCCTTTGAGCGGCTGGCTACGGTAGCAGAGCAGGCCCGCCAAATAGCTCCCGAATCCGCACAGGTATTCGTGAGGAGCGACAGCCTGATCCTCCTTCAGCGCATGAACGAAACTGCCACTCTCGTCGGCTGGGTGGCATTGCTCCTGGCGCTTCCTTTAATCGGGATTGCGTGGGTATTTGCCGCCAATCTGGTCCAGTTTGTATTTCTCAATGAAAGGCGCTCCATAGGATTGATGCGGCTTCGCGGATTGACCGGAGACCTGATGGTGCGCATTTTTCTCACAGCGATTCTGGCGGGGGGATTAGCTGGCGGTCTGGCAGGACTGGCCCTGGGCACTGTAATCCCTCTGGCGGCCTACGAAGGTTTTGGCTCCGTCCTCCCCCTGCTGGGGATTCAACGTCCTTTGATGGCTTTCAGCTTTCTCGGCTTCGGCTTGATCATCGCTTTGATCATTGGAAGGCGTCTGGTTCGCGCTGTTCGCCGCCTGGCTCCAGGGGAAGCGGTACGCCGTTTCTCAGAAGCTCGAGAGCAGGAAGCAACGGTGCGTTTCGGCATTCTCCCTGCCTTGGCCCTTTTCTTGGGACTGTACAAGATTCTGGCATGGTGGGGCGGTCTTTCACTGGGACAAATTCCGATTCTTTCTGAACTGGATCAATTGCTCGACTTTGTAGCGGTTCCGCTCTTGATTTACGGAATTGGAGTCTTTTTCGCTTCGCGTCGCAAACTGGTGGCAACCAGCATCCGTTGGCTCGCGCCCTTGAGCGTGGGCAGGCTCAAACGTTTTGCTGTAGAACAAGGCGCCTACAAGCCTGCGCGGCTGGCAAGCGTCTTGTTGGTGGGAAGCCTTGCTGCTGCTATCGTGCTTGCGCCCAGTGTGGCTTCGAATTCCTTCACCAATAAGGCTCATCGTGGCGTACGGGCACAGGTCGGAGCCGATGCTCAGCTTCTTTTTAACAGCCTGGACGTGCCAGGCCAGCCCTATGAGCGCCTGGGTCCGGAACTGACCCGTCTCTCGGATCACTTCCGCACCACTTTGGAGGAACTGCAGCAAAGCGAGAACGTCCGCTCCGTGGTGGGGATGACGCGAGCGCTCATTCCCATGTATATGCCGGGCTACGGTTTTGGCGGAGTGTCCGCTTTTGTGCTGCAGGATCCCGAACGTTATCTTCAGAATGCCTATTGGGAAGAATCTCTGGGTATTGATCAGCCGTTCTCCTCGGTCATGAAGCGAGTCGCCGAAGGCGCTGTGGCCGTTTCACCGGCAGTCGCTGAGTTTTGGGAGGTGAAGGCCGGGGATTCCATTGTTCTGGGTGTGGATGAAGCCGGCAACGGGGTGGTCTCGGAAGTGGCCGGTGTGGTGGCGGGTCTGCCAGGCGCGCCTCGTCGCGCGGTCAATGACCGCGACAGCTTTGTCAGCGCCCTGACCGACTATTTGAATTTTCTCTTTGCAAAGGAAGCCTTCGTGGTTGCTTCGGCCGACCACCCCAGCCTGGGGCATGTGACTGCTCTCGTCCCCCAAATGGTGGCCCTGGTCCGCACCAACTCGGAATTCCCTTCGCTTGAAGGACTCACCCTGCCTGCGCGCGGTCGCAATCTGCTTCCTCAGGAAATTGCACGCACTCAGCAGGACATGTTCATCTACCTGGTAGGAGAAAATTTAAAAATCTATCTGGTCGGCGGATTTCTGATCGCGCTCTCAGCCATTTTTGCCATTTTTCTGGTCAACTACTGGGAAGGCAGGCGGACCTTTGCGCTTTTGCGCGTACGCGGCGCTTCCCCACGAGACCTCATTGGAGCGCTGAGCGTCCAACTCTATTCTCCGCTGGTGTGGAGTCTCCTTGCGGGCGGATTAGTGGGGGCAGCGGCAGGCTACGGAATTGCCCATCGCATCTGGGGACTCCAGCGCGTCCTCACGGTGATTCAACAGCTGCCGACACACCTGATCTTGACCGCAAGGGACGCTTTGCTGGTTATCGGGATCCTTTTGCTCTTGTTGCTGCTGGTTATCGCTCTGGGGTTCTGGACCTTTCGACGGAGCGCTCGAGAAGCGGTGATCGCAGAATAGAATCGATCAACATATAGGAAAAATATAGGAAAAGTTTATGACTCCTACTTCTGATTTGTTTTCTTCAGGCGGCGTACAGATCCAGCTCAAGGGACTGCAAAAGCACTATCAGACAGCAGCCGGCGAGGTTTCCGTGCTGTCCGGAATTGATCTGAGTATTGAGCCGGGAAAAGCCTGGGCCATCATGGGAAGGAGCGGTTGCGGGAAAACCACACTGCTGAACCTCATTGGTGGAATCGATCATCCCAGTGCCGGTACCATTCATTATGACGGCCAGGATATTACCCGCTTTTCCGAACGGGCCCTTGAGGAGTACCGGCTGTCTCGCGTAGGGTTTGTATTTCAACTCTTCAATCTGATCCCTTCGTTGACCGCTTTGGACAACGTCATGCTTCCCATGGTGCTGGCGGAGATCCCCGAATCAAAGCGACGGGCGCGGGCCCTGGAGCTGTTGGAGCAAA
Organism: Acidobacteriota bacterium; assembly: GCA_016211085.1. GTDB lineage: Bacteria > Acidobacteriota > UBA6911 > RPQK01 > JACQSY01 > JACQSY01. The sequence goes on from JACQSY010000023.1 coordinate 9,928, forward strand.
TGGGGATGGCCGCGAAAGCCGACAAGTTTCCAGATCAGCTCAGCGGCGGTGAGCAGCAACGCGTGGCCATAACTGTCGCTTTGGCCAACGATCCTCCATTGATTCTGGCAGACGAGCCCACGGGAAACCTGGACAGCAAAAATGCAGAAGGCGTCGCCGACCTCCTGTGCGCGCTGGCGCGCCAATACGGCAAAACCGTTGTGATCGTCTCCCACGATCCGCACATTCCTCCCAAGGCCGACCACACCCTCGTGATGGAGGACGGGCGCTTTCAAGCTGTCTGACGGCAAGCGCGCGAAGGCTTACGGCTGGTGCTCCGTGAGCAGCTTCCGGTCCCTGGATGGCATGCCTTTCAGAGGCGCGAGTGCCAACGAGCGCTCCCTGGTGCAACAAACCCGAAGCGCTTACTGCGCTGGCGCTCCGTGCGCGCCTCTGATTCCAGCGGCGGCTTAAATCTGCGCCGGCGCTGGCATGCCTTTCAGAGGCGCGAGTGCCAACGAGCGCTCCCTGGTGCAACAAACCCGAAGCGCTTACTGCGTTGGCGCTCCGTGCGCGCCTCTGACCGCGCCTGCCAAAAAGCAGCGCCTCTCAGTTCCCCACCCTTGTGTCACCATCAGCGCTTCGCCTGGCGTGCGGCTCTGTTCTAGAATAAATGCATGAATCTACAAAGCTTCTTCACGTTGATGGTGGTGGCAGTGACCACAGGGGGTCTTGGCCTGGCTGCGCCGGCGCAAGCGGAAAATCTTCAATCAAGAGTCAGCGAGTTTCTGGATGGCTACAATCGAATTTACCAGCCGCTTTACACCGTCTCGGCGGAGGCGGATTGGAAGGCAAGTACCGATGTCACGGATGAACACACGGGCGAACGCATCGGCGCCAATGCGGTCCGGGCCTCCTTCGAGGGAAATGTTTATGTCATCGAGAAGGCGCGGGAGTTCCTAAAGCACCGCCAGCACCTGGATCCGTTGGTAGTGCGCCAGCTGGAAGCGGTTCTTTATACGGCCGCGTCCTATCCGGGGACCATTCCCGAAGTTGTAAAGGCCCGCGTGGCGGCCGAGGCTCGCCAGAGCGCCATTCTGGACGGATTTGAGTTCTGCCTTGATAAAGAGGGAGATCAGTGCCGCAAAGTCATCACACCCAACCAGATTGATGAAATCCTGATGGAGTCTACGGATCTGGCCGAGCGTCAGCGTATCTGGGAGGTCTCCAAACAAACGGGCCCGGCCCTGAAGCCGGGACTCATCGAGCTCCGTCAACTTAGAAACCGGGTCGCTCGCGAAATGGGCTTTTCCTCCTTCTTTGATTTGCAGGTTTCCAGCTACGGCATGACAGTCAAGGAAATGCGAGAGCTCGCTGAAATGCTAAATGCCGAACTGAAGCCGCTTTATCAACAACTGCACACCTGGACCAAACACCAGCTGGCGGCGCGTTACCGGCAACCGGTGCCCCGCCATATCCCAGCACACTGGCTTGGCAATCGCTGGTCACAGGAGTGGCCCGGCATCGTCGAGGAAGTCGATCTCGATCCTCTGTTCAAGAACAAAACTCCGGAATGGATCATCCGGCAGGCTGAAAAGTTCTATGTCTCTCTAGGTTGGCCGGAACTCCCTGCCTCCTTCTGGGAAAAGTCAGATCTTTATGAGCTCCCTCAGGACAGTACGCGGCGCAAGAACACTCACGCTTCGGCATGGCACATCAACCTGATGCAGGATGTACGCTCACTCATGAGTGTGCGTCCTGATTTTCGCTGGTTCGAAACCACCCACCATGAGCTGGGTCACATCTACTATTTCCTGGCCTACTCGAATCCGGAAGTTCCTCTCATGCTGCGCGAGGGAGCCAACCGCGCCTTCCATGAGGCAGTGGGCGACCTGATCTCCATTGCCGCCCGGCAGATCCCGTACCTAAAGCAAGTGGGCATTCTCTCGCCGGATGCCACCATCGATCAGACCCGGTGGCTTCTGAACGAAGCCCTGGATAATGCTGTGGTGTTTATTCCCTGGTCAGCAGGGGTGATGACTGCCTGGGAACACGATCTTTATGAAGAGAATCTCTCAACCTCAGAATTCAACCGACGCTGGTGGGATTATGTCCGGAAGTATCAGGGCGTAGAACCTCCTTCGCCCCGCAGCGAGGAATTTTGCGATGCGGCAACCAAGACGCACATTAATGATGATCCTGCTCAGTACTATGATTATGCGCTGGCCTATGCCATCAAGTACCAACTTCACATGCATATTGCGAAAAACATTCTGAAGCAGGATCCTCATCATTGTAATTATTTCGGCAACCAGGAAGTGGGCCGCTTTCTGTGGAATATCCTGAAGCAGGGACGGACACGCGACTGGCGGGAGGTCATTAAGGAAGCTACCGGCCAGGAAATCGGCCCGCGAGCGCTGCTGGAGTACTTTCAACCCCTGATGCAGTTCTTGGAGAAGGAGAATTCCGGTCGTGAAATCGGCTGGTAGTCTCTGGATTCTCACAGCGGTAGGAGGAGCCTGTCCCATTCACAGGAACTGAAGACAGACTTCATTGGCCAGCAGTTTGCCCCGCCGTGTCAAAAGCATGCGATCCCCTTCGCAACTCACGGCACCCGCGGAGCGCAGACGGTCCAAGGCCTGCCTGAAGACAGACGCCAGGTCGACTTGATATTTGTGGCCGAGCAGGTCCATTCGAATTCCTTCACGGGTCCTTAATCCCAACATGATCTCCTCTGCCAGAGCCGCAAGTCCGGTCAAACGCTCCTCGCGCATGCGCGGCACTCCGCCGTTCATGGCTCCCTCTATATACGAGTGCATGTTTCCGGTGTTGCTCCAGCGCCTCCCTTCCAGATAAGAGGCGGCACTCACGCCAAACCCCAGGTAAGGACGATTCCTCCAGTAGGCCCAATTGTGGCGGCATTCCTTCCCCATGCGCGCGTAGTTGGAAATCTCATACTGCTTAAAGCCGGCTGCTTGCGTGGCATCCATCGCATACTCGTACATTGCGGCTGAAGACTCTTCGTCGACTTCCTGGAACTTTCCCTCTGCCTTCAACCTCGCGAATTCAGTACCCGGCTCTATGGTGAGGTTGTAAAGGGACAAGTGCTCGGGCAGCAGTGCGATGGCTCGGTCCAGATCGCTCTGCCACTGCTCAAGCGTTTGTCCGGGAATGGCAAAGATGAGGTCCAGATTGATGTTTTCAAAGCCCGCCTGGCGAGCATCTTTAAAGGCCTGAAGCGCCTGCCGACTGTTGTGAATCCTTCCCAGCCGCAAAAGATGACTGTTATTAAAACTTTGAATCCCCAGGCTCAGTCTGTTAAAACCCACTTGTCCTACTTGCTGAAGGAATTGCGTGGTGACGGTTCCCGGATTGGCTTCCAGCGTCCACTCACAACTTTCTGCGAATGGAAATGTCCGCTGAAGCGTACCGGTCAGAGTTCGCAGCTCTTCAATGGTCAGTTCCGAGGGAGTACCGCCTCCGAAAAACACCGAACTTACTTCGGTGCCCACCCGGCTCTCTGCCGTTATTTCCGTGTTCAGCGCTGCCAGGTAGGCCCGGCGAAGGTCTGGCGCCGCGGGACCTGAATTAAAATCGCAGTACAAACACTTGCGGACGCAAAAAGGAATGTGAACGTAAATGGCAAGCGTTTCGGTGGACATCAATCGTTTCCTACCCTGAGAACACTGAGGAACGCCTCTTGCGGAATCTCCACCTGGCCCACGGATTTCATGCGACGTTTCCCTTCCTTTTGTTTTTCGAGAAGCTTGCGCTTGCGCGTAATATCGCCTCCATAGCACTTCGCCAGTACGTTCTTGCGAAGTGCCTTGACCGATTCGGCGGCAATGATCTTCGAGCCCAAGGCGGCCTGAATACGAATCTCGAATAATTGACGAGGCAGCACTTCCTTTAGCCGCGTTACCAGCGCCTTGCCGCGGGTATAAGCGCGGTCGCGATGGGTGATGAAGCTCAGCGCGTCGACCGGTTCGCCGCTGATTCGGATGTCCATGCGCACTAGATCTCCTTCACGATAGCCGATGGGCTCATAATCAAAGGATGCATAGCCGCGGGTTCTTCCCTTTAAAGTGTCAAAGAAATCCATCAGGATCTCCGCCAGCGGAAGCTCGTAATGAATGACAGCACGGTTGGGAACGCTGTAATCCACATTGCTAAAGACACCCCGGCGGTCCTTGCAGAGATCCATGCATACACCCACGTATTCACTGGGAGCGACGATGGTCGCTGCCACGTAAGGCTCCTCCACCATCTCAATCTTCCCGGATTCGGGCCATTTGGAAGGGTTGTCAATCATCAGGACTGAACCGTCCGTCAGCGTGAGCCGGTAAATTACCGAAGGGCAGGTGGCAACCAGATCCAGCGAAGATTCGCGTTCCAAACGTTCTTGAACAATTTCACTGTGGAGCAGGCCCAGGAATCCGCAGCGGAATCCAAAACCCAAAGCGGCTGAACTCTCCGGCTCAAAAAAGAGGGCGGAATCATTCAACTGCAGCTTGGTCAGTGCCTCGCGCAATTCTGGAAACTGGTCGCTCACCACCGGATACAGTCCGCAAAACACCATCGGCTTCACTTCCTTATAGCCCGGCAGCGGCGTATCGGCCGGCCCGTCGGCGTCGGTCATCGTGTCGCCGACCGGCGTCTCTGCGATGTCCTTGATGCCGGCGTGGACAAAGCCCACCTGGCCGGTGTAAAGAGCCTCAGTGGAGCTCATGTCCGGCGTAAAGACACCTACGCCTGAAACCACGGCCTCATGGCCGCCCGACATCATGCGCACGCGCATGCCCGGCTTGAGCACCCCATCCACCACCCGCACGTAAGAAATGATTCCCACGTAGGTGTCGAAATGGCTATCGAAAATCAGGGCGCGCAAGGGAGAATCCGGGCTTCCCGAAGGAGGCGGGATCCTCTGCACCACTGCTTCCAGAATTTCTTCAATACCGATTCCCTGCTTGGCGCTGGCCAGCAGGCATTCTGACGTATCGATGAACAGAGTTTCCTCGATTTCTTTCTTAACCCGCTCCGGATCAGCAGCAGGCAAATCGATCTTGTTAATCACCGGAATGATGGTGAGCTGGTGGTTGAGGGCGAGGTTCACGTTGGCCAGGGTTTGTGCTTCCACCCCCTGGACCGCGTCCACCACCAGAATAGCTCCTTCGCAGGCGGCCAGACTCCGGGAGACTTCGTAGGTAAAGTCTACGTGCCCGGGTGTGTCAATCAGATTGAGCTGGTATTCTTCCTGGTCCTGAGAACGATAGTACAAGCGCACCGCGGACATTTTGATGGTGATTCCGCGCTCCCGTTCCAGATCCATCCGGTCAAGGACCTGGTCGCGCATCTGGCGTGCGTCCAGCGTTCCCGTAGTTTCCAGCAGCCGGTCCGCCAGCGTGGACTTCCCGTGATCAATGTGGGCAATAATGCAGAAATTCCGAATCTTCTCTTGATCTGTTTGATTTCTATTCACAGGGTTCTACCGGAGAGGCTCAGACTGGGAGACGGATGTCCTCAAGCGCGTCAGAATTCGCAGAATTCAACAGGCGGAACTGTGCATCCATAAGCTCATGCTAGCGAAATTATCTTATGGGTTCAACCCTGCCGTCGGGGCTGCGCAACCGGCGCGCACGAAGCGCCAGCGAAGTAAGCGCTTGCGTTTATGGCTTCAGGAGCGCTCGTTGGCCCTCGCGCCTCTGAAAGACTTGCCTGGGATGCGCGACCTTATATTGCTACTAAACCGGAGGCGCGCACGCCAGCGAAGTGGATCACTCTGAAGCTTGCGCGGCGCCGCCCTGGCCTCCACTCCCATTTTCAATGCGCGTTGACTTGATTCGCAGCAACGCCTGGCTCAGATCCGCCATCTCCACGGCCTTTTGCGACTTTCGCGCCGCCTTGAGCGCCGCGTCAATCACCGCGTTTTTAATGTCACGGCCGCACACCTCATCAATCTCCGCCAGGCACGCGACACTCACGTCCGGAGTAAGCGGCAGTTGCGCAGGAAGATGTTTCTTCCAAATCAGTTCGCGCGCTCCCCGGTCCGGCATGGGAAAACGAATATGGCGCATGCGGGTCTCAAAGGCGCGGTCATAACTTTCAATAAAGTTCGTCGCGAAAATCGTCACCCCGTGAAAGCGCTCCAGATTCAACAGAAGCTGTGTGCGCATCGAGTTGATGGCATGCTCCGCTCCCTGATTGACGCTCGTCAAACGACGTGAGACCAGGGAATCCGCCTCATCGATAAAAAGCACGGCGCCATCTCGGCGAGCCGCGTAAAACAGCGCCTCCACATTCTTGGCGCCCTCTCCATGGTACTTGCTTTCGATGTGCGCGTAATTGGTGGCCAGGATCGGACGCTGAATGTATTGGGCCAGCGCATGCGCCGCCAGGGTTTTCCCGGTACCGGGATGCCCATGGAAGTTCAGGGCGATGCAAGGAAACGGCTCAATCTTGCGAAGGTTCCATTCGTCAAAAACTTTTGATTCCAGGCGAATCAGCTCCACTGCATTCAGCAGTGTTTCTTTTACTTCTTCGGGCAGCACCAGAAAATCAAAATCGTACAACGGAGCGCTTCCACGATACTGAAGCGCGCGCTCCTCAATCGATAGTTCATCCCCGGTTGTGCTCTGATGGGCGGAACGGCCCTGCTGCTCCTTTAGGAATTTATTCGGCATCGTGCCCACCAGGATGTTCAGGTCCTTCAGTCCTGCTGTCTGCATCAGCGCCTGGATTGCTTCCACCAGCTTGCTCTCGCAATTCACAGCCACACTCTTTGGAATAAATTCAGGTATGCCCATCACCCGAATATTTTTTGGCTCGTTCATTTCCTACTCCTGAAAACCCACCTTCTTACACCGCCTCCGGCCTTCTGTAAAGTAGGCAGGCCAATCGAGGTCGATCGAGGACCTGTTTCGTGCCGTGGAGGTTCTTACAAACAATCACGTGAATGTCTTCTAAAAACGTAGCTTATCTAGGATTTAGCGTGTATATTGAAAGGAAAAAGGACAACAATTTGACACGACTTCTCCCACCCCATTCCGCGAGCAGGCCGCCTGGCCCATGTTCCGGATTTTCAAGGAGGGCTTATGATCGGGAGGAAATCCGTACGCATCCAGCCTAGAATTCTCATCCTGTTCTTGTTGCTGGCCATCCCAACGCTTGTTGTCACCCACGCTATTTTGGCCAGCGCCGCCCGAAATACTTATAGAGAAATCCTGCAGGCCCATCTGAGCGAGTTGGCCGACAATGCTCAAATGGGTCTTGTCAATCACCTGGAAGCGCTGAGCACACAGGTGGCCAACCTGAGCACCGTTGGCGCAATACAAACTCTCGTCCAGCGATCCAACCAGCGCCGCCCCAGCCAGGTGGAATTCGAGCGCCTTATCCGCGAGGCGGAAAGTGAGTGGCAAGCCGTAGACCCTGAAAGGCCAGGAATGGTGCAGAATGTCTTGAATGAGGAGGCATCCCAGTTCTTACGGGATTACAACCGGGTTTCAGCTTATTTTAGAGAAATTTTGGTCACGGACGCTTTCGGCAGGTTGGCAGCCGCTACCAACAAGACCACGGATTACTATCAGGCAGACGAGAACTGGTGGCGCGTGGCTTTCCAGGAGGGCCAGGGGGGACACTTTATTGGAGATATCCAGTATGACGACAGCGCCCAGGTTTACGGAATGGAAATCGCCGAGCCAATCCGCGATCCCGCCACGGCTACGGTGATTGGCGTGGTGAAAGCAATTGCCGACGGTCAGGCAATTGTCAGCTTGATGGATTCCGCCAGGGTGGGTCGCGAAGGACATTCCGCCCTTGTGAGGTCAGACGGCACCATTGTATTTATCCCCGAGACCACATTTGCCCAGGGACGCCGTTACGAATACTCCACAGAGTTTCTGCAGGCAACGGCAAAGGGCGATTTTTTCTTCGCAGCGGGCGAAGGCAACAATCGGGTCTTGATCGGCCTGCCTCCGCTTTCGATCAAAGACCGCGTGCCGTCGCTCGAATGGTACGTCGTGGTCGAGGAACCGTACGACGAAATGTTTGCTCCCTTTAGCTATATCAACCGGTGGTTTCTGTATACGTTGGTATCAGGCCTGCTGGTGGTGTTGGCGCTGGCGCTCATTTTTTCCTGGATGCTCTCCAAACCGGTGGTGGAAATCGATCCTCACCTGGAAAAGCTTTAGTGTCTCGTGGCTCTGCATCGCTTCGTCTTCCCTCCGCGAAGTCAGGGCCGTCTGCCCGCAACAAGATTCAACGTATTTCGGAAACGGGACACTAACGGCAGCACGATCCGGAACTGCGTGCGCCCAGCTTTCTGAGCAGCACCATCATCGGGCACCAGTTGGTGAAAGCTGACTGGAACAGATTCAATCCCACGAAAGCCGTGAAAAAGTACCAGTACGAATTCACCCATTGACCCAGCGCCAAGCTCAACAAAACAAAAAAACCGGCGATCAATCTGAGATATCGTTCGAGCGTCATCGGGGTTCTCCTTAAGAATGGGTTGGGATGTTTTGCTTCTGGTGAGCCACAAAATAAATCACCGGAACAGCCATACGGGACAGAAGCAGCGAGGCCACCTCGCCTGCCATGAGCGACAGAGCCAGACCTTGAAATATTGGATCGAAGAAGATGAAGGCCGATCCTACGATGACGGCTGAGGCCGTCAAGAACATAGGACGGAAACGAACCGCCCCTGCATCGATCACTGCCTCATCGAGCGCCATTCCCTGCCGGAGCCGCAGCTCGATGAAATCGACGAGAATAATGGAATTGCGAACCACGATTCCCGCTCCCGCAATAAAGCCGATCATTGAGGTGGCCGTAAAAAAAGTCCCGGTCAACCCGTGTGCGGGCAGGATTCCAATGAGAGAGAACGGGATGGCCGCCATGATGATTAGAGGCGTGCCCAGGGATTGAAACCAACCCACCACCAGGATGTAAATGAGCAGCAGCACGGCTGCAAAGGCAATCCCTAGATCACGAAACACTTCGTAGGTAATGTGCCACTCACCGTCCCACTTCACGGCAAATTTGGCTGCTGCTCGCGGGCTGCCGTCCGCCGTACTGCGGAATCTGGTAATTTTCAGGCAAGCGTAAATCCGCCACCTTTGCGCCCAGCTTGTTGATGGCATAAACCGGGCTCTCTTCGCGGCCCGCCACATCCCCCGTCACGTACACCACCGGCAGCAGGTTTTTGTGGTAAATGCTCTTGTCCTCCATCTTGCGCTCAACAGAAACCAGTTCACCAACGGGACCTGTTTTCCTGTTAAGCCCGTCAGTTGAATCTCTTTAAGCGACTGCAGGCGTGAACGCTCCTCGCGAGGAAAGCGCACAACAATAGGCACATCCTCCTTTTCACGCGGGTCATGCAGCAAGCCTACGGGATGCCCATCGACGGCGGTAGCGATGGTCTGCGCGACCTCGCTGCTGGAAATTCCATGCAGGGCCGCCTTCTGTTGATCGACCACCAGGCGGACTTTGGAGGAATCGTCCTCAACATACCAGTCGACGTCGACAACGCCTTCGGTTTGCTCAAACGTGCGGCGGATGTAACGCGCCACTTCGATCTGCCGTGAATAATCAGGACCGTAGACCTCGGCCACCAGGGTCTGCAACACCGGAGGCCCAGGCGGCACTTCGGCCACCTTGATGTTGGCATGGTGTCGTGCGGCAATAGCCTGCAACGTTGGCCGCACCTTGCGGGCAATGTCATGGCTTTGCAAGCCGCGCTGTTCCTTCGGAGCCAGGTTTACCTGGATGTCGGCTACATGAGGTCCGCGGCGGAGAAAATAGTGTCTCACCAGACCATTGAAGTTGTAAGGAGACGCGGTACCTGCATAAATCTGCAAGTCGGAGACTTCAGGAACCTTTTGCAGGTATAGCGCCATTTCGCCCGCCACCGCGGCCGTGCGCTCCAAGGTGGTCCCTTCCGGCATGTCGATAATGACCTGAAACTCACTCTTGTTGTCGAACGGGAGCATTTTGACCACAATGATCTTGAACCAGAAAAGGGAAATGGCCATTAAAAGCAGCACCACGATACTCCCCAGGAACAAGGCCGCTCGCTTTCGACTCCCGATCAAAGACCCCATCACCTTTCGATACAGCCGCGTACCGCGGCTTTCATCTGCGGCGGCGTGCGACGCCTGACGAGAACTGCCAAAGAGTTTTAATGCGGCCCATGGGGTGACCATAAAAGCCGTGAGCAGCGAGAAGGTCATGGCCGCGGAAGCACCGATCGGGATCGGTCGCATGTAAGGCCCCATCAAACCGCTCACGAAGGCCACGGGCAGGATGGCTGCAATGACCGTGAAGGTCGCCAGCACCGTGGGATTCCCGACCTCGTCCACCGCTTCGAGAATAATTGCAGCAAGGTTGCGTCCGCGGTTTTCGCTCAGCTGGTAATGCCGCGTGACGTTCTCGAGAACCACGATGGCGTCGTCCACCAGAATGCCTATGGAAAAAATCAGGGCAAAAAGCGTGACCCGGTTGAGCGTGTATCCAAAAAAATAAAAAACCACCAGCGTCAGTGCCAGGGTTACTGGAATCGCCAGGGCCACTACGCCGGAGTCTCTCGCACCCAGGAACCAGCCAATGAGCAATGAGACGGAAATCACCGCCAACGCCATATGCCATAGCAGCTCATTGGATTTTTCTTGCGCGGTGTGGCCATAGTTGCGCGTTACCGATACCTCAACCTCCCTCGGGATCAGGCGCCCACGCGCCTGATTGACCTGCGCCAAGACCTGATCGGCAACTGTGATGGCGTTCGCTCCCTTGCGTTTGGCAATCGAGATGGTGACGGCGGAGTAGAATGAGTCCAGTGCCGTGTGAGCCATGGATCCGTCGCGCACGCCCTCCGTCGACCCCGAAAAGGCGTGACCGGGAACAAAAAAGATGTAGTCCGTAGGCTCCGCAGGTCCGTCCACAATCTGTGCGACGTCGCGCAAGTACACGGCACGACCGTCATGCACATGGACCACCATTCTTTCGATGGCATCGCGCGAGGAGAAGAGCAGTCCCGACTCAATCAACAATTCTTGGTCTGCTGCGGCAAAACTCCCCGCGGGCAACTGCTGGTTTGAATCTTGTAAAATCTTAATCACCGCACCTGCCGTGAGCCGGTAAGCCGCCAGCTGAGCCTGATTCAGCCGTACATGGATGCGGCGCTGCTGCCCTCCGATTAGACCGACCTCGGCGACACCGTTTACGCTCTTGATCTCGTCGTGCAACTGGGCTGCAATGCGCCGCAACATGTAAGAGTCGTAGACGCGGCTCCATAAGGTCAGCGCGAGGATTGGCACGTCATCAATAGAGCGAGGTTTGATCAGAGGCAGCATGGCACACCCGGCGGAATCAGGTCAAAGTTAGCTGAGAGCTTCCGATTGAGCCGCACCAGGGCATCCTCTTCGTTCTCACCTACAAAGAAGCGGACCACAACCAGGCTGGAACCGGAGCTCGAAGTGGAGTATATGTATTCGACTCCCGGGATTTCCCACAGCAGCTTTTCCATGGGCCGGGTCACCCTTTCCTCCACCTCCTGCGCCCCTGCGCCAGGCATGCTCACCATGATGTCAATCATGGGAACCGTGATTTGCGGCTCCTCTTCTCGAGGCAGGAGGAGAACGGCGCCAACTCCCAGCAACACGCAGGCTGCAATAATGAGCGGTGTGAGGCGCGAGTCGATAAAAGCCTGGGCCAGCGAACCGGCCAATCCAAGGGACCTTGAACCTGAAGCAGGCAGAGGCTTCATTCGCCAACCTTGCTTCTGATGACGGGTGTTCCTTCGCTAATCTCTGGTTTGAGGTACACAACCTCTTCTCCCGCCCTGAGGCCGGAAAGCACTTCGGTTTGAGCCTCTAGTTTTCTTCCCGCAGTCACCAAACGGAATCGCACCCGGGAATCTGCATCAAGCACGTACACTCCCAACAGCTGCCCCCGGGCCATGAGGACCTCGCTGGGGACAACGAGAGTTGGGACGCTTGCCCCCCGAATCATGGCCCGGCCATACATTCCGGAACGTAGCGACCCGTGAGAAGGGAGCCGTACCTTTGCCAATCCTGTACGGGTTGCAGGATCGACTGTGGGACTGATTTCCTCTACCACGCCTTCGAGCATCGTGGAGCCAAGAGCTGGAATTTCAACCTGAATCGGCATGCCTTCAGAAAGGTAGGATGCAAGGCCTTCATCAAATGGAACCTCAATCCGATAATGGGAAGAGTCCTCCATTTGAAGCAACGGCGTTCCCGGGTGGGCCAGGGTGCCGATCTCAACTTTCTTGGCGGTCACCATGCCGGAAATCGGCGCGGCAATATAGGCATCATCCAGACGCGTCTCGACCATCTGCAATTCAGCCTGAGTTTGCTCCAGACGCGCATTCAACTGCTTTTCCCGATCAGGAAAGGAGAGGACTACCTGGGCCATTCTTTCTTTCTCAGCTTCGGAGGCCAGAAACCGGTTTTCCACCTGTTCAAACTCCTGCCGACTGACAGAATTACGTTCCAGGAGCTCTTGAAAACGGTGCTAATTGACGCGTGCCAGGGAATGATCGGCCAGGGTTGCCTTTTGCTGCGCTTCAACCGCCAACCGTTGCCGCTTGAGTTCCTCGAGAGCGGACTGCAACTCCGCTATAACGCCGAGAGCCTTGCGACGCGCCGCAGTGGTCTCGCGATGATCAATTTCGACCAGCCGTTCTCCCCGGCGCGCGCGCTGCCCCTCCTTAAAACGCACGGATACGACCTGGCCCGTCACCTTGCTGGATATTTCAACAACAACAGCGGATCTCACCGTGCCCACCAGCTCGTGGAAGACAGGCAGTATCCGGCTGCTCAGGCGTAGGACCTGCGCCGGAACGGGAGCGGGACCGGGGTTCGGCTCCTTGCCAGCAGGTGCGAAACAGCCGAACTGCCACGCCGTACCCATCAACATAATCAAGAAGTAAATTCTCATCCCTCATCCTCGACGAATCGGGCAACGTCGCGGAGTTCCCCCGCGCTCAGGAGCAATCGCGCCGAGGCAATGGCGTATTCGTAGCGAGCCCATAACAAGTCACGTTGCGCCCGCAGGTGGCCGGTCTGGGCATTCAAGAGCTCGGTAATGGCGGTGAGCGCCGCCGAATGCCGGTCGCGCACAATGCGGAGGGCCTCAAATGCGCTTTTCACGGCAGCGGCATAAACGTTGAGCTGCTGTTGAGCCGTGAGCAGGTGCCGATAGGATGTAATCACTTGCAGGCCAATCTCATCTTCCAGTTCCTTGATCTTATAGCCGGCTGCGTCCGCCGAAAGCTCGCTCAGGCGGATTCTGGACCTTCTGCTGAAGTCAAGAACATGGAAAATCAGAGCAGCCCCGACGGTGAAGTCGTTACTTCCCTGAAAAGGCTTTTGACCGCTGCTCCCAAATGAAACCTGAAAATCCAGTTGGGGTAGATACCGGGCGCGAGCCGCCTGGGTCTCGCTTTCTCTTTTCCGCTGCTCCAGAAGAGACTGCCGGTAATCCGGACGATTTTGAAGCGCTGCCTGCAAGAGAAGCGACGGTTCCGGCACGCTGATTTTCTTCTGGGGAAGATCACGCAGCTCGTGCCGGAGGTTTAGCGGCAGCCCCAGCAAAGTATTCAGTGAAGCTTGAGCAATCTCTGCTTCGCCCGCCGCCTCAATTTGCATTTTTTGAAATTCGGCAAGCTGAACCTGCATGGAAAGCACGTCGGACGTCACCGCCGTGCCGAAGCTCACCAGGTTCCTGACCCTTGCAACCTCGGCTGCGGCGCTTTTAGAGGCCTCCTCCGCGACTCTTTTTTTCCCTTCGGCTGAAAGCAATCGACAATAACTCTGAAGCACCTCGAAGCGAACCTGCTGCTCAACCAGCTCTTTCTGCAGCTCAGACTGTTGGTAGCTGTAAGTGTCTTTTTGAAGCTGAAGCCGTCGCTGATGACCATCAAACAGCGGCATGCGAAAACTTATGGATTGGCGAAAGTTCGAAAGCGAGCCAGGATGATTGAGCGAGTCCGTTGAGAAGTGATGTGCGCTGAAACGGGCCTGCTCCAACAGGGTGCCGAAAGCAAAAATCGGGTTGTTGCTGTGTGCGAAGCCTTCCGTGAATTGAATGGAGGGAAGCCCGGTCTGGCGCGTGAGCCCTTGCTGGAGCCTGGCCATCTCCCGGCCACTCTCGGCAAGAAGCACCCGCGGATGCCTGGATAAAGCCTTTTCAATTGCGGAGGTAAGCGAGAGTACCTCAGGTGCTTCTTGAGGAGTGCCGTAGGCGGTTGAGAATGACATCCCACAAGCGAGGAGCGCGGCCAAGATTATGAGCGGCCTCCTCGCCCAACGGGAGATTCGAGTTTGCGAGTAGAATCTTGACACGGCCTGATCTCCGTCCCCAGACAGTTCCAGGCAAGAATCGAGCCGGTTCGAGATGGGCAGGTTTTCCCAGGCGTTCACGCGCAGGCTAACATCCGGTTAAGAAGCGCTCGGTCGCGGCTATTGCTTTAAGGACGGGAAACCTCAGTTGTTTTTACAGCAGTCTCTGTGGCATTTCCCACAACGGAAAGGGGCACGCATTCCTTTCGTGTCCGTTTTTCTTCTTGTTTGTTAAGAAAAACATCCCAGGGCGGCTCTACAAACGCTTCTTGGCATAGTTGATGGATTTGGAAATAGGGAACGAGGGGAACGCTCCCCTTAAGATCAATGACGCTGCAACCTGGCAACAGCCCGTGCGAGTTGGCCGGCCTCAACGGGCTTGGCCAGGTGCCAGTCATATCCTGCAGCAATCAGCTGCTCGCGATCGCTGGAGCCCGCATAGCCAGTAACAGCAATGGCCAATAACTGATTCTCACGGCTCTCTCGCTCGGCCAGACGTAACTTACGGATGAGGGTAAAGCCGTCTTCTCCGGGCATGGCAATGTCGGCCAACAGGACATCAGGTCTATTTTTCACGACCGACTCCAGTGCTTCTCGTGCCGAGCCTGCCGCGAATACCTTAGCCCCAAGAGATTCCAAAATTTGGATCAGCAATTCTCGGGCATCCACATCATCATCAACCACCAGCACCTGCAGCCCGACCAGCTTTACAAGCTCTGGCGGAGCGGTAGGGTCATGGGTCTTCTCCGAGGAGATCTCCGATTCTCCGGCTGGAAGCGTCACGGCAAAAGTGCTGCCTTGCCCTTTTCCAGGACTGCATGCCGTGACCTTTCCTCCGTGCGCATGAACGATTTCCTGCACAATGGCAAGGCCTAGGCCCAGGCCTCCCTGAGGTCGGGCGCTTTCCGCCTGTTTGAACCGGTTGAAAATGTCGGGTAATAACTCGGGGCTGATTCCCTCGCCATTGTCAGCAACCTGAATTTGTACTGACGACTGATCGCGGGCGAGCTGCACACCTACATGGCCATTTCGCGGCGTGAACTTGATCGCATTTGAGACAAGATTCCACACGATTTGCTGCAATCGCTGGCTGTCCCCCTCAGTAATGATCGGCTCGTGTAGAACTGTAACCTCCAGCGCAACGCCCTTACTGCCCGCCGCCGGGCGGAGGTCGTCGACCGCAGCATGGACCACGGCCGATAAGTCTACTGGTTTTTTCTCGAGCTGCAGCTTGCCGGCGACGATGCGTGACAAATCTAAAAGCGACTCAACCAGGTGCAGTTCCGCACGCGCGTTTCTTTCGATCACTTCCAGGGCGTGCTTGGCCTGTTCAGGAGGCAGGCTGCGGGATTTCAAGATCGATGTCCAGCCCAAGACGGAGCCAAGCGGCGTACGCAGCTCGTGCGAGAGCGTAGCGAGAAACTCGTCCTTGGCCCGATTTGCCTGCTCGGCCTCCAGTTTCGCCCGGTGTTCGGCCTCGGCAGCTTTTCTGCGTTCAGTGATATCAGCAACCGCCGCCAGGATGAATATACCTTCGGCAGTCTTGATCGGGCTGAGTCCGATTTCGACGGGAACTTCAGACTCGTCCTTCCTCAAAGCGTACAATTCCCGGCCTTCACCCATGCGGCGGCTCGGGTTGGCCAAGAAGGCCGTTCGGTATTCTGCATGCTGCCCTCGGAAGCGAAGCGGCACTAATTCGTCGACAAAGCGTCCCACCAGTTCGTCATGAGTGTAGCCAAAGAGCTGTTCTGAAATACCGTTGACCAGAACGATTCTTCCTTCCTGATTCACCATGACCATGGCGACAGGCGCCGCTTCGACTGCGAGCCGGAACCTTTCTTCAGCCTGCTTTCGCTCGGTGATATCCGAACACACCCCCCTCATCCAGTCGGGACGGCCCTCTTGGCCATGAAAGACTTTCCCACAGCCTTCGACCCATCGAACACGGCCATCGGGACGCACAATCCGATACTCAATGCGATACTCTTCGCCCGTTGCCACAGCCCGTGAGATTGCCTCCAATACCCGATCACGATCATCGGGATGCATTTCCCTTTGAACAGCGTCAAACGTTGCCGGAAAGCTGCCGGGAGCAAGACCGTGAATTGCTTCGAGCTCATGAGACCATTTCACTTCACCGGTTCCAATTTTCCATTGCCAGGTTCCCAGCCCGCCCGCTTCTAGCGCGAGCCGTAGCTGTTCTTCCGCGGCTTGGGCCTGGGCGCGTTCATTCTCGAGAAGCTTACGACGTTCCTGTTCAGACTGTGCGACGGCGGAGGTCGCACGCCCCCAGGATTCGTTTAATCCACTTACAAATGCTCCCACTATCAAGAAAACGAAGATGGCGATCAGGTCGGCAGGATCACGGAGGGACAGCGAGTGAAAGGGCTCCATCCAGAAATAGTCCGTTGCCAGGGCACAAAGTACGGTGGTGAGAATCCCAGGCCCGAAACCGCCAAACCGGGCACTTACCATGATGGCGGGGAAAAACAGAAGGAACGGCAGCCGCGCGCCCCATACGCTGTTCAGAGGCAGCCGCAAAAGGGTGGCAAGTCCAGCCACAAGCACGGCAAGGCCATAGCCGTTCAATAGCGTCGCAGTTCCCGCTGTGAACACAGCTATGCCATAACGTGTCAGCAGGCTACGGTTCCTTTCTTGCCGCACCTCTTGCCGCACCGCCAGCCGATCAGTCATTGCGTGCCCCACGAGAAGGGTGCCTCCTTGCGATCTAAGACATCTGGAAAGCGCTTCCGCTGGCCGATGTTCTTATCTGCGAATTCCCCCAGATTTTCTTAATCGTAATCATGATAGTGCATGCGTGCAACCTATTCAACACCCATTCAATGCCATTCAATCGCACGCAGGCTGTCTCGAAAATCCATGAATAAATTCAAGTCAACCTGGCGCAAATCTTAACCAAATTGACTTGGGAACATCGACGTAAGTCTCTAGCAGGGTTTTGTCTTACTGGGGCCATCAAGCAGCCCCAACGGGAGTCGAACCCGTGTTTCCGCCGTGAGAGGGCGGCGTCCTAGGCCACTAGACGATGGGGCCGGGCCAAAGAAAGGCTACATCTACAGGAAGGATGGAAGCTTTGTCAAATCGGTCGAAAATCCACAGACCATCCAACGCGTTCCCTCCGTCAGCGCCGGTGCGACAGGAATTGCTCCAGCAGATAATCCTCAAGCGAGCGCGGGTGGTCTAAAAGTGAGGAGAGCTCATCCCACGGAAGAAGAAACTCAAAAGGTTCGACCCGGCGATGGGCTAGCCGGACCTTCAGGGCTTCAGCCTGTTCCTCGAACTCGACAACGGCGTCCGACCCAAGGTGAAAAAAAACATACTGGCGCAGCTTCTCATCGAAGGTTCGAATCAGTTCCGTACGTTCCATTCAACTTTTCGAATACCATCAGCATCTAATAAAGCGGTTGTCCTTTAACCACCGGGCCTCGTTGGAACCTCCCCTCTGGCGGGGCCCCTCTTCATCTTGCTTCCTTCTACTCGAAATGCTTTAGGCCCAGTTTCTCAGAGATCTTGTCCGTCTGGTCTACCACCGACGCAGCGGCAACCCCCATGGTGATGCAAATGGCTTCGCTGATTTCTTCCGGAGTGGCTCCGTTCTTAATGGCCTTTTGAACATGTCCCTCCAGGCACCCTTGACAGTGATAAGCGAGCGAGGCGGCTATGGCAATCAATTCCTTGGTTTTTCTGTCCAGCTTGGAACGCTTGTAGGTCTCATGGTAGAACTGGAAATAAATCTTCCGCATCCGCTCTTCCACCATGGTGTAGGAAGGCCATTTTTGCTCCACCTTTTTCTCTTTTGCCATGCCGTAATACTCAATTTTCACGCGTGAATAGTCAATAGCAGCTCATCAGACCCTTATTGACTATTCCGCTTTCAACCCTGACCATTGATGTTGATGCGATCCACTTTAATTACTACGGCGCTTGTCGCATTCTTTTTCGACTTTTTTTTGGAAGGGCAGGACCGTGCCCGTCTTGAATTTCCTTATAAGTCAGGGGAAATCATCATTCAAGCCGACCGGCTCATCCGGGAATCCGCCACTCTGTGGATGGCTGAAGGAGATGTGGTCGTCACCTACCAGGGAAGCACCTTAACGGCATCACGCATTGAATACAACCCCGTGCTGGAAAGAGTGCGTGCAGAAGGAAACATAGAGGTGAAACGGGGAGTGCAATGGCTTAAGGGATCCCGTGCTGAATTGAATCTCAAAAACGAGACCGGCGTTCTGGAAGATGTTGAAGGTTTTACTGACGAAGAGTTCTTCGTGCGCGCCCGCCGTCTATTTCAAACCGGTCCCAATCAGTACGTGGCTGAAAACGGTTTTTTGACCGCCTGCAAAGAAGCGCTGCCCAAGTGGAGCTTCACCGTCCAGAAGGCCCGCATCCGATTGGATTCTACAACGCGTCTGAACCACACCTTGTTCCGTGTGAAAAGCGTTCCGGTATTCTATCTTCCCTTTGTCATGGTGCCCAACGCCAAAAAAGAGCGCTCCAGCGGCTTCCTGCTTCCCAGCACTGGAACCTCCAGCAACAAGGGAAGGCGCATCAGCCAGTCCTTTTACCTGGTGCTGGGCCGCAGCGCGGACGTGATGCTGCACGGCGATTACTTCTCAGAACGTGGCTTTGGCTACGGGATGAGCTTTCGCATGCAGCCCAATGCGGTCAGCCGTCTCCAGGTGGACGGCTATCTTGTAGACGACCGCAAAGACCAGGGCGGAGCCAGTGTCAACGCCATTGGAGAGACGCATTTTTCCAACGGCTTTCGAGCCGTCGCCGACTTCAGCCTGGTTTCCAACTTCCTGTTCCGCCAAATCTTTTCCGATAACTTTTACGCAGCAACGCGTCCCAATGAAAATTCCCGGGTCTTCGTGACCAACAACTTTCGCTCCAGCTCGTTCAATTTTTTGATATCAGGTGAACAAACCGTACTCTCGGATCGCAGCGTGGTGGTGCGCAATACCCCCTTGATTGACTTGAAGCTCCTGGGCCACCGGCTTCTCGACACACCATTTTATCTGGAGCTGGACGCCTCGCTGGAAGGTTTGAGCCGCAACGATCAAATCCTGGAAACACCAGGGCTCATCCAGCGCATAGATTTTTTTTCCCAGCTCTACACGTCACTCCCCCTGCTGCAAGGTTTAAGGCTCAGCCCGCGGCTTGGTTTGCGGCACACTTTTTACAGCGATAGTCTCGATGAAAACCTTCAGCGTCTTACCGGCGAGAACATCAACCGTCAATACGTCGAATTCAGCGCCCAACTGCAGGGATGGGGAATGTCACGAGTGTACGGCCGCAGCGGAAGTTCGGCCTGGAAACATCTCATTGAGCCTGTGGTGGAGTACCGCTATATCGGAGGCCTCGATGAATTTCAACGCATCGTCCGCTTTAATGAGCGGGATGCGGTTGCCAACACCCACGAGGTGGAATACGCACTCGTAAATCGCCTTTTTCAAAGAAAACTGATGAATGGAGTCCCTCGTAATCACGAATGGCTTTCGGTGCGAATTGCACAGAAGCATTTTTTCGACCCGGATTTTGGCGGAGCTTTTCAGGAAAACTCAGTCAATCAATTTTATCCTCTTTATACGCTCACAGGATTTCACTATGCAGCCGTGCGGCGGGATTTTTCTCCGGTCTCCACGCTGGTGCGGCTGTCGCCAGAACCACGCGTCAGCTTTGAAGTACGCAGCGATTATGATACGCGTTTTCACACCTTTAGAAACTTCTCTGTCACAGGGTTTCTCAACTCGGAGCGATTGTCTGTCGGCACCACCTACTTTTTGACGGAAAAGCTGGAACGGGGGACTTTTGAAAACAACCAGCTTCAGGCCCAGATCGCCCTGGGGAACCTTCAGCGCGGCCCTGCTCTCAGTACCAGCTTTACCTACGACACGGAGCGCTCGAGATTTCTCAATTCCATGACACGGCTGCATTACGTCTGGGACTGCTGCGCCGTTTCTCTGGAATACCAGCAGTTTGATCTGGGCGTCAGGCAGGAGCGACAACTCCGCTTCTCGTTTTCCTTGAAGGGGATCGGCACCTTTGGAACCATCAAACGACCGGAAACGGTTTTCTCCGGCACCGTCTTTTAATTCAGTGCCTCACCGAATCTTTTTATCTTTGGGATCCAACCTGGGGGACCGTGCAAAATATCTGGAATCTGCCCTGGCCCTGCTCGAAGCCCGCGGCGTTCGTTTGTTGCGCTGCTCATCTCTTTTCGAAACCGAGCCCATTGGTGTGAAGGATCAACCGTGGTTCTTGAACCTAGTCTGTGAGGTCGCTACCGCAAAAAGTGCGGCTGAACTGCTGGACACTTGCCAGCAGATTGAAGATGAGCTGGGGAGAATCCGCCTTCAGCCGCTTGGTCCCAGGACCATTGATATTGATATCTTGTTTTTCGGCAACCTGATGCTGGAAACTCCTCAACTGAAGCTTCCGCACCCGCGTCTTTACGAACGAAATTTTGTATTGATCCCCCTGGAGCAAATTGCCCCGGAGTTTCGCGATCCCCGCACTGGTCGGTCGGTGCGGGAACTCCGGCTCGACTGCGGCGACACAGCGATAGTAAGGCGCATGGTATAATTTCCCGCCCTGGCCGATGAGCATTGAGACAAGCGAGAAAAAAAGGCGAAAGCAATACAGCACGCTACGCGAGTACTTTGTGACCACCGTGGTGTGCACGATCTACGCGCTTTTTGTCACCACTTATGTGGTGCATCCCATGACGGTTCCTACTCCCTCCATGGTGCCCACCATCCTGGTCGGAGATCGCCTGCTCATAGACAAGTTCACCATTCGTAACGCCTTTGACTCCGCCGCTCCCTTGACCCCGCGCCATCCTGTACGACGAGGCGACATTGTGGTCTTTAAATTCCCCAACCAGCCGGAAGTGCTCTATGTCAAACGGGCCATAGGGCTGGCCGGCGAGACACTGGAAATTCGGGACAAGGACGTTTACATCGACGGCCAGAGGTTGCGGGAGCCTTACAAGAGGCACTCTGATCCGTACACTTACGAACGTCGAGAGGGGGCTCACGAGTTTTCAGGTGAGGCCGTGCGTGATAATTTCGGCCCCGTGAAAATCCCCCCTGACAGCTATTTTGTCATGGGGGACAACCGCGACGACAGCGCCGACAGCCGCTACTTTGGTTTTCTGCCCCGCAGCCACGTTGTGGGCAAACCGCTCATCGTCTTCTGGTCTTATGCCGATGCCCCGGATGCTTATCTGCGGTCGGGTTTTCCCGACGTTATCAAGTTGTACGCTGAACGGGTCATCCACTTCTTTACCCGGACCCGCTGGGAGCGGATCGGACATCAAGTCAAATAATCCTGCCCCAGCAAGTTTCAGAGGCGCGCACGAAGCGCAGCGGAGTAAGCGCTGCTTGCAATTTCGAACTACGAAGTACGAATTGGAGGAGATTCGCAGTTGGGACTTCGTACTTTGTAATTTTTTCTTGAGCGCTCGTTCGCAGCCTGCGCCTTTGACTTTGTCCCGTCTATGATTTTATGACCCGCCACTTCGAAATTCCTGCTTTCTTCGAACGTCCGGTTTAATTCAGGGCTTGAATAATCGATTCCGTCAACTGCGTGGTGGTGGAACTGCCGCCGACATCCGGTGTTAAATTCTCACGGCACAATGCCACGCGCCTGACGGCCGCTCTAATGCGATCTGCTACTGAATCCAGGCCCAAATAACGAAGCATTAATAATCCGCTGAAAATCACGGCCAGCGGGTTGGCAATGTTTTTTCCTGCAATGTCGGGAGCACTGCCGTGGACGGCTTCAAAGACCGCGCAGTTATCGCCGAAGTTCGCACCGGGCACCAACCCCAGGCCTCCAACCAGGCCCGCACATAAATCAGAAATGATGTCCCCGTAGAGATTGGTGAGCACCAGGATGTCAAACTGCTTGGGATTTAACACCAACTGCATGGCCAGGTTATCCACGATGATTTCCTGGTACTGCACCGTAGAAAATTCCTGAGCCACATGACGGCACGCTTCCAAAAAAAGACCGTCGCTGATCTTCATGATGTTGGCCTTGTGAACCGCTGTCACCTTCTTCCGCTGCCGGCGCACTGCATACTCAAAAGCAAAACGAGCGATCCTGCTGGACGCTGCCTTGGTGATGATTTTGACGCTTTCAGTCACCCCCGGAGCCACCACGTGCTCGACGCCCGAATACAGATCCTCGGTGTTTTCGCGGACCACAATGAGGTCCACATCGTCGAAGTGTGTTTCCACTCCCGGAAGATTCTTCACCGGTCTGAGATTGGCGTAGAGATCCAGCTTTTTTCGAAGCGCAACGTTGACGCTGGGAAAACCTGTCCCGACCGCCGTAGTGACGGGCCCCTTAAGACCAACTCCATTACGCTGGATCGATTCCAGCGTGGATTCCGGAAGAGGCGATCCATGCTTCTCTATAGCGCCGCTTCCTGCAACAGCAGGCTCCCACTCTATTTCTCCTCCGGCAGCATTAATGACGCGTACCGCCGCCCCGGTAACCTCGGGACCAACTCCGTCTCCCGCTATCAACGTTACTTTTCTAGCCATGCTAGTGTAGTGCGTCTAACGCTTCTTTACATTTGGCAAATTTGTTCATGATGCGCTCGACCGAAGCCGTCCAGACAAAGATATGGGGGTTCTGGTGATTATTGTCGATATAGTCGAAGATGGCCTCGATTAGAGCGGGCACGTTGCGAAAGCTGCCGCGGCGAATCCGCTTCTGGGTGAGATGAGCAAACCAGCGCTCGACAAGATTAACCCAAGAACTGGACGTCGGAGTGAAGTGCAGGTGGAAGCGC
>JACQSY010000017.1 GCA_016211085.1 Acidobacteriota bacterium
CGTCAGCCAAGATCCGCCCTCCTTCAGTGTTGCCGGTGGCCGGCCACTTCCTTCTGCTAATCAACCTCCTGCACACTTCACCTGCTCAATAGTCCCTAGGACGGGCCAAACTTGGGGGAGGGCAAGGAAAGGAAACGACCAGAGCTTAAAGACGCTTCAGTTCGGCAAAAGTTTCAAAAACCTGAGAATCCTTTAAAAATTACGGATTTCAAAGGGGAAAGCTGGGTGAATTCGCCCCTGGATGCTGGTTGATCGAATTTGAGGACTTCGAGCAGCGGAAAGCAACCATTTTAGGTGATCAGCCCGAATTCAACGTCGGTTACATTCTTCAAAGCTTTGGTCATGTGATCCCGAATTTTTTCGATCAATGCCTTCTCGTTGAGTCGGATAGCTTCCCGGGTCACCCCAAAGCGGTCGGCAATTTCCTGCAGCGTGCGGGGTTCCTCCGCGATCAATCGCTCGAACAGAATGGTTCTTTCCCGTGGGTTAAGCCGCGCCGCGAATTCCTGAAACTTTTCATTGAAGAGTCGCTTTAGCTCACCCCGCGCCAGTTTTTCGTCGATCAGCTCCTCGGTGGCGGCCAACGTGTCCAGGTAACGGACCGATTCATCATCATCAACGTAAGTATCCAGGCTGATGTCGTGAGATTCCACGTTTTGCTCAATCTCCCGGATCGCGTCTGCGCTTACATTCAGGCGTTCAGCCAGGAGTCGGGCGTCAGGCTCGATCCCTTGAAGCCGCAACTTCTCCTTTTCGCGCCTTAAATTGAAGAGGATCTTTCGCCTTTCATTGGTGGTACCTACGCGCACAATCCGGAAATTATCGAGTATGAACTTGATGATGTACGCCTTGATCCACCATGTTGCGTAGGTAGGCAATCGGGCTCCCTTGCTCGGATCAAAGCGGCGAACGGCAGCAATCAAACCAATGTTCCCCTCCTGTATGAGGTCGAGGACGTTCGAGTAGATGCGATGGTAAAGCATGGCAATCCTGACGACGAGGCGCAGGTTGGATGTAATTAGCCGATAAGCAGCCTGGGGATCTCCCTTTTCACGGTAAAGGTTGGCCAGTCTTTTTTCTTCTTCTTCGGTCAAAGGCTCAAAACGGCTGATTTCCAACAAATACTTACGGAGCGGGTCCAGCCGTGCCAGCTGGGAGCGATCTTCGGGTGGGAGCACGGCTTCGTCCTTCTGCTCGAGGAAGGATTCCATGAACTGTTCTTCTTGTTCGAGTTGGTCGTCGGGCATTCCAAAAACAGGCTGGGGCATAGGTTCAGGCACTCCGGGCGATGCCTGAAGCGGCGCCTTGAAAGAATTTTTCGTATGTTAAAACATCGCCTGCACTCCCCAGCACCAGAGGGACGCGCTGGTGCAGAGAAGTGGGGACGATTTCGAGAATTCTCTGAGCTCCCGTGGAAGAGCGCCCTCCCGCCTGCTCCACAATCAAACTGAGGGGGTTGGCTTCATAAAGCAGGCGCAACTTGGGTTTCGGTTTCGTGGGATCTTTGCAGCTGGCCGGGTACAGGAAGATGCCACCCTGAAGCAGGTTGCGGTGAAAATCCGCCACCAGGGAACCAATATAACGCATCGAATACGCCTTTCCCTGCGGTGACTTCTGGCCTTTCAAGCTGTGAATATACTGTTGAGTTCCGGAGTCCCATTCGGCCGAGTAGCCTTCGTTGATGGAATAAATCGACCCATATTCAGGGGTTTTGATGTGGGGATGAGAGAGCAGGAATTCACCGATTTCCGGGTCCAAAGTAAAGCCGTTAACCCCCTGGCAGGTGGTATAGACCAGCATGGTGCTGGAACCGTACACAACGTAACCCGCAGCAACCTGTTCCGTCCCCGGCTGCAGACAATCGTCCAGCGTGCCGTCGGGTCCGGAGGTTCGTTTCCTTAGAATCGAGAAAATGCTGCCGATACTCACGTTGACATCAATATTGGAGGACCCGTCCAGAGGATCGTAAAGCAGTACGTATTTCCCTTTCTTGAACTTTGAAGGGATGGCAATGATGCCGGGATCTTCTTCCGAAGCCATGACGCACAGGTGCCCTCCGTGGTCCATCGCCCGGAAAATAGTCTCATGCGCAAATACATCCAGCTTCTGGAGTTTTTCACCGTGAACGTTCTCTTCCCCGGTCAGGCCCAGGTATTGAGCCAGTCCGGCTCGATTGACTTCCTTCGAGATGATCTTAAAGGCAA
Organism: Acidobacteriota bacterium; assembly: GCA_016211085.1. Classification (GTDB taxonomy): domain Bacteria; phylum Acidobacteriota; class UBA6911; order RPQK01; family JACQSY01; genus JACQSY01. The sequence goes on from JACQSY010000017.1 coordinate 2,205, forward strand.
TGGTCAGATCCCACATCAGCGAGGTAAATTCCCCGGTGGCTTCGGGAAAGTTCTTCTCTTGGTCCACCAAGTGTCGAGCGATGGTTACGATTCGAGTGTTCATGCTTAGTGCACCGTCTTGGTTTTCTTAGTCATAAAGTCCATCAATATGTAATCTGCAAGGTTTAGCGTCGTCGTGAAATAAGCTTTGCCTCTGCAAATTTGAGACACTTTTTTTATAAAGTCTACTAAATAGTAATCTCGGGCCAACATGAATGAATTGATCAGAATGCCTGCCTTGCGGCAGTGAGCCACCTCCTTGTAGGTTTCCTGCAGAATGACGGGGTCCAGCCCAAAGGGGTTCTTGTAAATACGACCGTCTGGCAGGGTCATCGCTGAGGGTTTGCCGTCGGTAATCATGATGATCTGCCGCATGTCTTTTTTCTGCTGCAGAAGGATGCGCCGGGAGAGGCGCAACCCTTCGCACGTGTTGGTGTGATAAGGCCCCACCTTTACCGATGCCAGTTTGCCCAGCGGGATTTCTTCAGCAGAATCGTGGAAGAGCACGACCTGCAAACAATCTCCAGGGTATTGAGTGCGAATCAAATGGGCCAATGCAAGCGCCACTTTTTTCGCAGGTGTAAACCGGTCCTCTCCATAAAGAATCATGCTGTGGCTGCAATCCAGCAGCAAGACGGTGGCGCATGAACTCTGGTATTCGGTCTGGTAAACCATCAGGTCTTCGTATTCCAGGTTGAGCGGCAAGGCCAGACCTTCACGCTCCAGTGCCCGGGTGAGGGTGGAGGCAATATCCAGGTTCAGCGTGTCGCCAAACTCGTAGGGACGGCTGTGTGCATCGGTTTCGACCCCTGTTGCCAGCTCCCGTGTCTCGTGACGCCCAAAGCTGCTGCGGCCCAGCGAACTGAGAAGGTCGCGCAGCGTCTTGAACCCGAGAAAGTCGATGCTTTTATCGGTCAGTTCGAAACGGGCGTTCTGCACAGGCTCGCCTTCGGTCCCGGTGCCTGGCTGTTCGACCGGTTTGCCGTTTCCTTGCTCCAGGCGCAGGTAGCCCTCCTGGATAAGCTTTTCCACCAGTTGTTGAAGAAGTTTTTGAACCTGCTGAGGGAGTTCACCATCCGGGAACTTTTCCGCAAATTCGCGCAGAGCTTCGCGCCAGTCTTCCGGTAAAGCTTGGTTCTCAGAAAGAAGCTCCGCCAGGGCCCGATAGAGAGATTGCAGGCTTCGTTCAGTACGGCCCTTGCGATCGGATTGCGAGTAAAAGCCGCTCTCCAGAAAAAAATCTTTAAGCTGGTCGAGCAATTCCTGCAGGTCGATTTGCTCGAGAAGTTCAGGACGGTATCGGGTGTAGCTGATCTTTGGCATTGGAGTCGCAAAGACTCATTAACGATGGAGGCTTATCTGAGGCGACAAAACGATCAATCTGCCGCCGGTCAGTTGAAAGTTTTCTTACGGTGAGGAAAATCGCCGTAAAATTCTTCGTTCAGTTTTTCCGCTTCTTTAAAGTAGCCCCTTTCTTCATTCCGGCTCAACTTTTTCTGCGCGTAAAGGCCCTCCAGAATAAACTCGGCTGTGGAGACCGCTAATTCCGGATCTTTCTGAGGATGAATGTTCCAGCACACCCACTTTTCTTCCAGCCCTTGTATTTGTTTCAGGTGCTTCAGGTACTCGATCGCCGAGGTCTGATCGCTCACCTTCACCTCGCCGCCGAGATTAAACCACTGGATGATCTGGTCGAAATTTTCGTCCTGGAAATGATGCGTGAAGGCCTTGAGAACCGAAGCCACTATGAGTTCCCGGGCCACGGTGTCTCCCCCCTTCAGCTCTCCCTCGTATTCCAACTCCAGCTTCCCGGTGATGGCCGGGAGGGAAGCGTAAATATCAGCAATGCGGGGAACAATGCGCGGCTCTCCATGGCTCACGGCGCGCCTTTCAGCATTGCTGACCGTGTTCTCCAAGCAGGCGATGGGCAGGCGTTGACTCACCCCGGAGCGTTTGTCGACTCTGGAGTCCTGACGCCCGGTAAAAGCGATCCACTCCACCGCCTCCATTACGAAGCCTGGAATATGGATGTCGCGGCCGTTGCGGCGGGTCCACGACTCCTGCAGTGTGATTTTGATCCCTTCACCCAGCTGGCGCGGGTAGTGTGTCTTGATCTCGGATCCGATGCGGTCTTTTAAGGGCGTGATGATTTTGCCGCGCGCCGTGTAGTCCTCCGGATTTGCAGAAAACACCAGCAGCACGTCCAGGGGAAGACGGATGGGGAATCCCTTAATTTGCACGTCTCCTTCCTGCATGATGTTGAAAAGGCCGACTTGAATCTTGGGAGCCAAATCCGGAAGTTCGTTGATTGCAAAAATACCCCGGTGAGCCCGAGGCAAGAGACCGAAAAGGATGTTCTCGTGTTCCGACAAAGCCGTGCCTTTTTTTGCTGCCTTGATCGGATCCAGATCGCCAATGATATCGGCGATGGTCACATCGGGGGTTGCCAGCTTCTCCACAAAACGTTCCTCTCGCCGCCAGTAGGCGATGGGGAGCTGGTCGCCTTCCTGAAGAAGGCGCCGCCTGCACGAGCTGCAAATGGGGAAGAAGGGATCATCATGGATTTCACATCCCTCGATATAGGGAATTTCTTCATCGAGAAATTCACTTATCGATCTCAGGATCCGGCTTTTTGCCTGCCCCCTCAGTCCGAGCAGGATCAAGTTATGGCGGGAAAGCAATGCGTTGATGATGCCGGGGATGACCGAGTCCTCGTAACCGACGATTCCGGAAAAGATGGGTTCTTTTCGGTCAAGCCTGCACAAAAGGTTGTTTCGTATCTCGTCCTTAACCGAGCGGATGGAAGTGGGAACGTCTTGTTTTCGTAATTCGCTTAAAGTGGTTGATTTCATAGGAAAACTTCCACAAAAAAAATGCCGGTATTCGTAAGTTTTCGTTGAACGATGAAGAGATGAGGTCTATTGCTCTGAGGGGAACACCTGCTGCACACTAAATCCTTCCAAAACGTGGAATCCTTGACTGCAGGCCATCCAGGCCTTTTACGCAGGTCCTTCAGAGTCACCTAATAAAAGCGTATCACAGTTCCAGCAAGCGCAGAATGGCTTCAGGGTCTGCTTCGACGGGTATGGGAGCGTTTGCGTAAGTAGACTGAAGCTTGCGGGCCTTCTCCACCACAACATTTTCGTACACTGCGTGTTCGTACAAATTGTTGAGATGATAGTTCACAGTATACTCGGGATCTTTCAATTGGTGGCCGGTGAGGACGGCCACCACATCTTCATCCGGATCGATGGTTACCTCCGGCAGAGTCGTCCGACTGATGTGAAACAGTTTCTTTAATCCGGCTACGGTAGTGGCTGAAGCCGGCTCACAGCCAATCCCGTCGAGTCCCAGCACGGCCTTGGCGTCAGCAATTTCCTGTTCATTAACCACATCGCACCAACCGTCTGTGAACTGCAGTGCGCGAACGGCTTTTTTCCAGCTGATAGGCCGTCCGATCTTGATGGCACTGGCAAGGGTCCACGCATCCTGCACCGGGACCAGTTCGCGCGAGCTTGTCACCAGAGTACGGTACAGGGGGTCGGCCCCGCTGGCCTGGATCACCGTGATTCTGGGAACTTTTTCAATGAAGCCCATTTGCTTCAACTCGTACAACACTTTTCCATAAGAGGAGCTATTCCCAAGATTGCCTCCCGGCACCACGATGCGATCGGGTATCCTCCAGTCGAGCTGGTCAAAGAGCTCGAGCATGACGGTTTTTTGTCCTTCCAGGCGGAAGGGGTTGACTGAATTCATCAAATAAAGGTCATGCTTTCCTGAAAGATCACGAACCAACTCCATCGCTGCATCAAAATTTCCCTTGATCTGAAGCGTCTTGGCGCCGTAATCCAAGGCTTGCGCCAGCTTTCCATAAGCAATCTGGCCTTCCGGAATAAAGACAACTGCTTTCATGTCGGTGCGTGCACAATATGCCGCCATAGAGGCAGAGGTATTCCCCGTGGAGGCGCAGGCGACGGCCCGGCAGCCCAGCTTGCGGGCCTGCGTAACTGCGACTGTCATTCCGTAGTCCTTGAAGGAGCCGCTGGGATTCCAGCCGAGATGCTTGACCTTGAGCTGTTTCAGGCCGATGTAGCGGGCGCTGCGGGGGGCTTCCAGCACGGGATTGTTCCCTTCACCCAGTGTTACGACGTGTTTCCATTCCTTTTTAGTAAAGGGAAGAAACTCCCGATAGCGCCAGACGCCGCTGACATTAAGCGAGTCCATCGACAGGCGGCGCTTTCGAAGCGTTTTTTTCGTGCGAATGGGATCCAGCACCTTGCCCACCTGAATGATGTCCAGGAGGTCCGCACAAGCGGGGCATTGATAAATCTTCTGAGAGAGTTCGAACTCGCGTCCACAAGCTTCGTTGATGCACCGGAAGAGAAAGGATGTCTTCATTTTTTTAAAAGTTGTTCGAAGAGACGAAGTGACTCCCGGGAGTTCCAATGGTAAAGCCCGACACGATGCAGGATGATTCGTCCTTCGCTGTCGATAATATAAGTAGTCGGCAGGCCCATGACCGATAATTTTTGATTCAAGGTTCCGCCCGGATCGATCAAGACGGGAAACGGATAGGAATTGTTCTTTAGAAACTGGGTGACCGTCGCAGGGTCTTCGTCGGTCACGGCCACCATGGAAAGTCCGTGAGGGGCATATTGCTTGTAAAGCTCTGCCATTTCCGGCATCTCGGCCCGGCAGGGGGCGCACCAAGTCGCCCAGAAATTCAGGAACAGCGCACGGTTCCTGTAATCATTCAAAGAAACATTGTGGCCTTCCAGATCCCTCAGCACTACGTCGAGGTCCGTTGTTTTTCTTTTCTCTTCCGGAATGATCTCCAGACTTGCCTGGGATGCAGGCACCTGTAAATTAGGCTTGGTCAGCTGAAGATGAAAGGCCAGCAGAAGCAACAGCCCAGGAACGCTGACCATGAGAAACGCATTTGCGGAGATCCAGGGGTCGAGGCGTTTACGGATTAGAAACCATAATGACCCGAACACTGCTAGGGCGACAGGCCAGAACCACAAAGGGCTGGAGTAGAGCGAGAGATAAACCAGGTAGACAAACCCGGCGCTGAGCAAAAGCACACTCAAGAAAACGGCTACTGCAATACGAAGCAGACGCGGCATCGAGACAGTCTCAGGATCTGCCGGCGGGAGCGCCGGAACAGCTAAAACGCGCCCATCTTATCACAGCGGTCGTGACGGGGAATTTGACAGAGGATGCATATGTATGACTCGGGCTTGCGGGGCGAGGTCGAGAAGCGCGGAGGAGTCGAGGCAGGGCACCGGTGACGACGAGGGACGTAAAGATCACCCGCAAGCCCTACCGGCAGAATTCAACCTATTTCAGAGAAGGGACACTGGGCCAGGCAATTCAAGGAGGTCAATCTCCGAATGAGATTCCAATGGCGCGTGCCACCCGCACGTGTTCTCCTGTCGGATCCACCAACCGCTGGTGCGCAATCGCCTCCCGAATGGGCGCCGAGTCTATTCTGCCGCATCGCAACGATACCATCTGTCCCCAGCGGCCTTCGGAAGCCAATTCCACGGCACTTACCCCGAAACGGGTTCCCAGCAAACGATCAAAAGGACTGGGGGTCCCCCCACGTTGCAGATGCCCCAGAACCAGGACCCGTGTTTCCACGTCAAGCCGTTTCTGAATCGTGTTGCCCACCAAAAAGCCGACGCCGCCCAATTTCCCATAGGGATCCCCGGCAGCGCGCTCGCGGTAAATCTTCTTGGATCCGATCGGAGCTGCTCCTTCCGCCACCACGATCACGCTAAACGCCCTGCCGGCGCGAGCCCGTTCCTGGACCTTCTCGCAGACCCGTTCAAAGTTGAAAGGGATTTCAGGAATCAGGATAACGTCTGCTCCGCCTGAAATGCCGGCCTGTAATGCGATCCACCCTGCATTCCTTCCCATCACCTCGATAACCATCACCCGGTCGTGGCTTTCAGCCGTAGTGTGGATCTTGTCAATGGCGTCAGTGGCGGTGTGAAGCGCGGTATCAAAGCCAAAACTCACTTCGGTAGCTTCCAGATCATTGTCGATTGTTTTGGGGACCCCAATGACGGGAAGGCCGGCTTCAAAGAATGCCTGACCGATAGTGAGGGTGCCATCACCGCCAATCACCAGCATGGCCTCAAATTGCAACTCCCGGAACCTCTCGATCACCTGAGCGGAATAGTCCCGGAACACCACATGGCCCTTCTCATCTTTCTCGGGGTAGCGAAAAGGATCGCCTCGATTGGTGGTGCCCAGGATGGTACCGCCCCGCGGCAGGATCCCACGTACGGAGTCGAGTGTTAATGGAATGAGTTTTCCTGGCTTGAGAAAACCGTCGAAGGTGTTTTCGCTCCCCCAAACATCCCAGCCATAGTGCAATATGCCGGTCTTGACGATGGCTCTGATAACTGCGTTCAGGCCCGGGCAATCTCCACCGCCGTTTAGAACAACAATCCGCTTGCGCGGTTTCTCAGGCATCGACCTATTTTACAAAAGCCTCAAACCAAACTTAAACTTAACCCAAACTTCATGAAGGTATCTTTGTTTGTCACCTGTCTCGTGGACCAGTTCTTTCCGTCTGTGGGAACCAGTGCCATTCGTGTCCTGGAGAAATTCGGGGTCCATGTGGATTTCGATCCCCGCCAGACCTGCTGCGGGCAACCCGCCTCCAACAGCGGCTATTCCGACGAGGCGCGCCAGGTGGGCGCTCATTACCTGGAGGTTTTTCAGGATTCTGAATACGTAGTAGTGCCTTCCGGATCCTGTTGCACCATGGTACGTCGTTATCTGCCGGAACTGTTTACGGAAGAGTCCCCCGAAGCGCGGAAGGCCCGAGAACTGGCTGCCCGTACTTTCGAGCTTTCCGAGTTCTTGATCTCCGTGCTGAAAGTCAGCGATACGGGTGCACGTTTTCCGGAAATCGTGACCTACCATGACTCCTGTCACCTGCTGAGAGAGCTTGGAATCTACGAGCCGCCACGGCGGCTGATTCGCTCGGTGCGTGATATTGACTTTCGCGAGATGGCAAACTCCACCCGGTGCTGTGGTTTTGGAGGAACTTTTTCCGTGAAGTTTGAGGATGTTTCCGTGGCCCTCGCTGAGGACAAGGTCAGGGCCATTCAAGATTGCGGCGCGCGCTTTGTCGTCGCCACTGATGTGAGTTGCCTGATGCACCTGGACGGTTTGATGAGACGCAATCATATCCCCGTGAAGACGATTCATCTGGCAGAATTGCTGGCAAAGTTCTAGTTCGGACAGCCGTGAGAAAAAACCAAGCCGGCATGATCAAGATCTCTCCCCACACGGGACCTGCGCTGGCCAATGCCACACTTCAGGCCAACCTGAAAAACACTGTTGGCAAGGTTCTGCATGTTCACCAGCTTGCTGTATCCGAGGTCGCAAACTGGCAAGAGCTTCGCTGCCATGCCGAGCAGGTAAAGGCGCACACGCTGGCGCGACTTCACTTTTATTTGCAGGAGCTGGAGAAGCAGATCAAGGGCCAGGGGGGGAAAGTGGTTTGGGCTGACAATGCGCAGGACGCTCTGGATTTTGTGGTGGAGCTGGCGCACCAGCGGGAGATCCGCCGCCTCGTCAAAAGTAAATCCATGCTCAGCGAAGAGATTGGCCTGAACGAAGCCCTGGAACGGGAGCGGATCGAGACCGTGGAAACAGACCTGGGCGAATTCATTGTCCAGCTGGCGGGCGAACCGCCTTTTCACATCACAGCGCCTGCTCTGCACAAGTCTCGCCGTGAGATCGCACAGCTCTTTTCCCAAAAGCTGGGGATGGAGCCCAGTGAAGATGTGCAGCAGATCACAGCTACCGCCCGCACCTTACTGCGCGAGCATTTTTTAGCAGCGCGTCTGGGAATCACGGGGGCCAATTTCGCGGTGGCTGAAACCGGCACCATCGTAGTGGTCGAGAACGAAGGCAATGCACGGCTTTGCCTTTCAGTCCCGGAGACCCACGTGGTGCTGGTTGGGATTGAAAAGGTGATCCCCAGGATGGCAGACCTCGCAGTCTTCTTGAAGCTTTTGACGCGGAGCGCCACGGGTCAGAGGATCACCAGTTACGTGAACCTGATCAACGCTGGAAGGCGAGAGAGAGAGGCAGACGGCCCTCACGAATTCTACGTGGTTCTGGTGGACAACGGGCGCAGCCGGCTGCTGGTAGATCCTGTCATGCGCCAGACTTTACATTGTATTCGGTGCGGCGCCTGCCTGAACGTTTGTCCGGTCTATCAAAAAATTGGAGGCCATGCCTACCAATCAGCTTACCCAGGCCCCATTGGGGCGATTCTGACGCCGCAGCTCACATCCATCGAATCAGCGCCCGAGCACCCTTTTGCCTCCTCTCTTTGCGGCGCCTGCGCTGAAGTCTGCCCGGTGAGAATCCCCATTCCCCACATACTGCTGCGGCTGAGGGCCCAGGCGCAGCGTGCAAAAAATGGGAAGGCTGCCCGGGTCCCGGCCGAAAAATGGGCCTTTCAGTTGTGGGCATGGTCCATGTCATCGCCGACACGCTATTCACGTATGGAGGCCTTGCTGCGTTTTCTCCAGAAGCTGTTTGGGCGCGATCAAGGACTCCGGCTGCCTTTTCCTCCCTTCAGCCAATGGTTGCGCCGCCGTGAGCTTCCTGCTCTGGCGCCGCAAAGCTTCCGTCAGATCTACCGAAACAGAAAGGTGATGTTGTGAGCCGCTCTGCGATTCTTGAACGGGTCAGGCGCTGCGGTACCGGAACCAGCGTTCCTGAGCTGCCTCAAAAGCTTCCTGAATTCCCCTGCTACCAGGACGCTGCGGCGCAATTTCAGAGCGCGCTTCAGGCGGCAGGAGGGACATTTCTGGACGCGCGCTCCGCGGGAACGCTGGGGAGCGCTTTGGAACGGGTGCTTCAGGAGACCGGAGTCCACGAGATTTATTGGGATGGCCACCACGTGTTCGAAAAGCACGCCATCAGCTACACATTGCGGGATCCCCAAGCGTTTAGCCAGAGCCGGTTGCTTCACAGTTTTCATTACCGCGGCTCCCTGCAATTCCCGCTATTGCTGAATTCCCGCCCCTACCAGCTTCAGCATTTGGCAAAGATTTCCCTGGCTGTGAGTTCCGCTGAGTATGGCGTCGCTGAGACCGGCACCGTGGTGCATGAAGTCAGGCCGGGAAGCGGGCGGCTTCTCACGGCTCTTCCGGCAGCCCATGTGGTTCTTCTGAATGACAGCGACCTGTTAATGAATCATGCTGATTTGTTTCCTGTGCTTTCTCCCGGAAGCACGGGCAGCATGACCACGTTAATTACAGGTCCCAGCCGCACGGCTGACGTTGAAAAAACCCTGGTGATGGGCGTGCACGGCCCGCAGCGCTTTTATGTCATTTTAATGAAGAGCGATCAGGCAGAGAAGCGACATACACCGCCTTAGAAAATGTGTCCGCACGATCTTAAGAGTAAGAACGTAATGGTCACCGGAGGCGCAAAGCGCGTCGGCCGGGAGATTTGCCTTCGCTTTGCAGCGCACGGCGCCAACGTGGCTTTCAACTACCGCTCCAGCGGAAAAGAAGCCCAGGAGACACTGCGGGAACTGCAGTCAGCGGGGGTGCGCTCGATGGCGATCCAGGCCGATCTCAGTGATGCTGACTCGTGCCGGAAGCTTGTGAAATGCCTCCTCTCCGACTTTGGTCACGTCGACATTTTGGTCAATAATGCCTCTGAATTCCCCCGGACACCATTGGCCGAACTGGCGGGGGATCCGGAAAGGTTCGAGCGCGAATTTAACTACCATGCTTACCTGCACATGCGTGCCCCTCTTTACTTGGGAATGGAGTTGGGGCTTCGGATGAAGCAAAAAGGATGGGGACGTATCGTCAACATTACCGATCGCGTCACCGTCAAAGGACAGGCCTACCGCGATTGGGTGCTTTATCTGGTCACGAAGTATGGTCTTTATGGAATCACCCAGGTGCTGGCTGAAGAGCTGAGTCCGGAAGTCACGGTCAATAGCGTTGCACCGGGGCTGATCCTGCCGCCGCCTTACTTCACCCCGCAGGAAGTGGAACAGATCCTTAAACGTATTCCCTTAAGGCAGGGCGCCAGCGCGGCTGAAATTGCTTCTGATGTTGTGCACCTGGTCCTGTCGGATTCCAAAACCGGATCCGTGGTCTTGACGGACGGTGGAACGGGGCTCCATGCCCTTTAGGCCGGTTGCTGAAGAAAACCTGCCGTACAATAACTGCACGAGGAACCTTCATTAAGATCCAATGGCCGGTTCCTGAAGATGGTTATGCATAACATCGTAAAAAGACTTTATTTTTGTTACGGACACCGCTTACTTGATTACGACGGCAAGTGTTCCGTACCCCACGGCCACAACGGAGTTGTAGAGATAGAACTGACTCGCGAATCGCTGGATCGCCGCGGCATGGTGGTTGATTTTGGAGACGTAAAGAAAATTCTACAGGATTTCATAGACGAGCAACTGGACCACAGGATGCTTCTGCGTCGAGACGATCCGCTGGTCGGAGCTCTGCAAAGTATTGGGGAAAGCCCCTACCTCATGGACGAGAATCCAACTGCCGAGAACATAGCCCGGCTCATCTTTAGCGCCGCCAAGACCCGGAGGTTGCCCGTAGTCGCCATTCGTCTTTGGGAGACACATGACGCATTTGCCGAATATCGTGAAGCCGCTCCCTGATTCCAGGTTGCGCGTCGCCGTTTTGAGCAGTGGCGGTCTCGACAGCGGCGTTATGCTGGCCGAACTGGCCCGAACGCACCTGGAAGTGTTTCCCATCTATGTGAGCTGCGGGTTGTATTGGGAAGAGCCCGAACAGGAATTTCTGCAGCGCTTCGTGAGCAAGCTTGAGAATCCGCGAGTCAGTTCCATTCAGGTTCTGAAATTTCTCATGTCGGACCTCTATGCGAGCCAATGGTATTTAAGCGGTAACAACATTCCAGGCTACCATCATTCGGATGCCGAGTGGTACATCCCCGGCCGTAACCTGATTCTGCTTTCGAAGACGGCGGTGTGGTGCAAACTGAACGGCGTTAACCGAATGGCGCTGGGCTGCCTTTCCGGCAACCCTTTTCCTGATGCGACGCCGGCCTTCTTCAGCTCTCTGGAGGCGACCCTTCAATACGCCCTCGATATGCCGCTGAAGATTTTGCGGCCCTTGGCACACCTCCACAAGGCCGATGTGATTTCCAAGGGAAAGGAATTGCCGCTGGAACTGACGCTGAGCTGCGCTCAGCCGTCAGGCGGTCTGCATTGCGGTGTATGCGGCAAATGTCGTGAGCGTATTGAAGCCTTTGTGGCGTCGGGAGTGCCGGATCCTACCTGCTACGCCAGCGTCTCAGGGCGCAAATAAGCGTACGTTTGCGGGGCGGGAGTGCTCAGCGGTCCGTTTCCGTTTGTTTCTTGACGGCTGCAAACAAACGCTGATTCAAAGACTCGTATGATTCGGAAAAAGGCGGCTGAAGCGCCTCGCCGATCTTGATGGAAATAGGGTGCAACTGGATCCGAGGGGAGGCGCGTGGCCATGCTTCAAAAGTTCCCTTAATCCCTGCCGGGATCACAGGAACTTGAAATTCGGCTGCTAGAATGGCAGGGCCTTTGCGGAACTCCTTGAGCGTGCCGTCAATGGATCGCTCCCCCTCGGGAAAAACACACAGCACCAATTCCCGTCGCAAGCCTTCAGCCGCCAGGCGCAATGCCTGCTTTAAATGCTGGTCGGGATCCACCGGAATCACCTTCACCAGCGAGCCAAGAAAGGACATGGCCGGTCCGGTGAAATAAGCGCTGTAACCTAGAAAACAAACCCGGCGAATTACCCGAAACGGCAGCTTGCTCACCAGCAGAAACACATCCAAAAAGCTAAGGTGGTTGGCACAAATCATAAAGGGAAACTGCCGCGGCAAATTGTGCACGCCGGCAAATTTCAGGCGGAACAAAACACGCGCCGACCAATAAATGGTGCGGGCGATCAGGTACATGAGTACCTCCACAAAAGGACGCCGGCGCAGCACGCGGTAGAGTTCTTTCTGCTCTTCCTCCTGGAGCGGCTCGCGTAGAATGGAATCCCAGGAGAGCTGTCCCTTGGCCTGCGCCACCAAGTCACCCGAAAGTTTCTGCTGAACCAGCGCCACCAGGTCCTTTACGGTCAAGATGGAAGCGGCTTCAGCATCCGTGGCTGCAATTTGAAACGCTTCCTCGATGGAGGAGAGCAATTCTACGCGTTCCAGTGAATCAATGCCCAGGTCGAGTTCCAGATTCATGTCCCGGCTCAAAGGACGCTTTTTCATCTGGCGTATCAATGCAAAGACCTTCTCCTCCACGGCGTTCTCGGGACGGCTCTCTGTAACTGCCGCAGGGGAGCCGACCTGCTGACGCTGTTCTAAAACCTCCTGCCGAAGCACGAATCGCTTGATCTTACGGGTAGTCGTACGCGGAAAAGGTTCTTTGCGGATCTCGAAACTGCGAACTCTCTTGTGGGGCGGGATCTGTTGAGAGAGATTCTCAAGCTCGTAGCGGATGGCTCCGTAAGCGTTGACCACCTGCCTTTCCTTGAGCGCCTCAAAATCAGGAACAATAATCGCGTGGAGCTTCTCTTCCTTTTCAGAAACATCTTCAGGGAGCCCCATTACACATATCTCTTTAATGAGCGAACACTTACTCTGGTAATAGTGCTCCACGTCTTCTGGATAGATGTTTTTCCCTGAGCTCAGGACGATGACATCCTTACTTCGGCCCGTGATATGAAGGAATCCGTCAGTGGAAAGATACCCGAGATCGCCCGTATGCAGCCATTCTCCTTGGAGCGTTTCCGCCGTGGCCTGGGGATTACGCCAATACTCCTTCATCACATTGTGGCCCCGGATCAATACTTCACCGATACCGTGGTCTTCGGGCCTGTCGATGCGTACCTCCACGTGCGGCAACGGCCGCCCCACCGAGCCCACGCCGCCATTTGGAGGAGTCACGGTCGCAATAGCCGCCGTTTCCGTCATGCCGTAAGCCTGCACAATGTTGAATCCGAGGTCCCTGAAGAAGAATGCAACCTCAGGGTCGAAGCGTGCGCCGCCTACTCCAAACAGCCGGAGCGAGGGGCCCAATCTTTGATGAAAGGCGCCAAAAAACAATTTCCCAGGGTTCCAGTGCATGCGTTCGTTCAGAAAATGAGAGAGCGGAAGGAGGCGGGAAAATAGGTAACGCCGCAGCCAGGGAGCAAGCGAGACCTGCTGGAGTATTCGTCGTTGCATCAGGTAATAAAATTGCGGAACACACACGAAAATCGTGACGCCTTCCTCGCGAAAAGCCTGGAGAATTCGAGGAGCGTCCAGCACGTCCAGGTAACTCACGCGAGCTCCCACATAAAGGGGAATGATGAAGTTGGTCATCAGGGCGAGTACATGGTAAAGCGGGAGGACAGAAAGAACATGGTCTTGGCTGGAGACCTGGATCACGCTTAACAGCTCAATGACATTGCTATAGACATTCTTTTCGGTGAGGACCACCCCCTTCGGGTCCCCGGTGGTGCCGCTGGTATAAAGGATCAGGAGAGGATCGTCGGGAGCGCGACGGTGCAAAGGAAGGGCGGAAGTTGCAATCGAAGGCTGGATGTCATCCCAGGAGAAATACTCGTGTCCTGCTGCGCCGGAGACTAAAGCCGGCAAAGAGCGGGGAAGCAATCCTTGAATCTCCCGCAGACGCGGTAAGAACTTCTCGGAAGAAATCAGAAAAGTACAGCCGGCGTGCTGAATGAGGTCCTTTAACGTCGCCGTGGTGTGAAGCACGTCGAAAGGAACGACGACGGCTCCGGCACCCTGGACCGCCAGGAAGGAAATTCCCCAGCGGGGGTGATTTTCCATCAATATTCCCACCGCGTGGCCCGGGCGGACTCCCTGCGCTTTTAAAAAAAGCGCGGCCGCTGAAATCTCTTCTGCAATTCTCCTGTAGGTAAACGACTCGCGGCCGCTTTCGGAAAGCTGGATGAGCCCGACGTGATCCGGCAATCGATCGACGCAAGATTGAAACTGCTCAAAAAAATCGAGCTTCATCGCCGGCATGCTATCACATGAGACAAAGCAAAAAGTTCTTGGACGAAAAGGGCGGAACTCCGCACCAGACCGGAGCGTCCTATGATAAGCGATAAATTCTCAAAAATCATGGCGAATGTCTTTAAGTAATCCGAGGCGCGCACGAAGCGCCAGCGGAGTAAGTGCTTAGTGTTTACGGCCGCAGGAGCGTTCGTTGTACTCATGCCTCCGTTCATCGTGCCCGGGTCATCATCTCTTTGATGATCGGACACGGCGAGATCCCAGCCAAGCCCGCCGGCGGGCGCTTACATATCCTCGTCTCGCGCTCCCGGATCGCGTTGACAAAACCTCAAAGCGGGGTGTGTACTCGTAGGAGGGGGCGATTTTGCAAAAATCTCTCGGGGGTTTGAATTCGTGGAGGGAAATACTACAGGTCCTCCACGACAGTGAAGAAGAAATTCGCCGCGGCGGCGGCGAAGCCAACGTTGAAAAGCAACACCAGAAGGAGCGACTGACCGCGCGCGAAAGAATCAGCGCACTGATCGACCCCGAAACTGAGTTTTTTGAGCTGGGGCTTTTTGCCGGCTTTGGGATGTATCAGGAGTGGGGCGGCGCTCCTTCCGCCGGGGTGATCACCGGCATTGCCCGCATTGAAGGACGTCTGTTCATGGTGATTGCCAACGACGCCACCGTCAAGGCGGGATCCTTCTTTCCGCTGACGGTAAAAAAAGTCCTGAGGGCGCAACGCATCAGCATGGATAACCGACTACCGCTGATTTATCTGGTCGACTCGGCAGGAGTGTTTCTGCCGCTCCAGGATGAAGTCTTCCCCGACGAAGACGATTTCGGACGTATTTTTCGCAACAACGCCCGGCTCTCTGCAGAGGGCATACCCCAGTTTGCCGCCATCATGGGCCCCTGTGTGGCGGGGGGAGCCTATCTTCCGGTCATGTGTGACCGGATCCTCATGACGGAAGGCAGCGGCCTCTACATTGCCGGTCCTTCTCTCGTGAAGGCGGCCATTGGACAGGAAGTCAGCAGCGATGAGCTGGGCGGCGCCCAGCTGCACTCGGCTTTGAGCGGCACCATTGATTTTCGAGAAGAAGATGACCCTGCCTGTCTGCATCGCCTTCGGCGCTTGGCATCGGCCATGGGGAGCAATGCTCCGGCTTGCTTCCGGCGAATCACCCCGCGCCCTCCGCGGCGCAAGCCCGAAGAACTGTATCACCAGCTTCCCCTGGACCCTTCTGCAGAATACGACGTCCGCGACCTGCTGCAGTGTATCCTGGATGGCGGCGACCTGGTGGAATACAAGGCTGAGTACGGACGCACGCTGGTGTGCGGCTATGGAAATCTCGATGGCTGGGAGGTGGGTGTCGTCGCTAATCAGAAAATGTACGTGCGTGATCCGGGACGTCCATTTGAAGTAGGTGGAGTGATCTATACGGAGAGTGCGGACAAAGCGGCGCGTTTTGTCATGGATTGCAACCAGAATCACCTGCCCATTCTCTTCTTTCAGGACGTCTACGGCTTTATGGTGGGCCGGCAGGCGGAAATCTCGGGCATCACCAAGTCAGGCGCCAAGCTGGTAAACGCAGTCGCCAACAGCGTGGTGCCCAAGATCACCTTCATCATGGGTGGGAGCTACGGCGCCGGCAACTACGCCCTTTGTGGAAAGGGCTATGATCCACGCTTCATATTTGCCTGGCCTACTTGCCGCTACGCCGTCATGGGACCCGATCAAGCCGCTCGTACCTTGCTGGACTTGAAAGTGCGCCAGCTGGGTGAGCTGGATGAAACAAGCCAGGCTCAGCTCCTCGAGGAGATCAGGGGAAAATATCTGCAGCAGCTCGACCCGCGCTATGCGGCTGCCAGACTCTGGATCGATGGAATCATCCCGCCTCACCGCACACGCGAAGCCCTGGCCCTCATGTTGGAGGTGACCTCACTGAACAGTGCGATCCCCGAGTTCAAAACCGGAGTGCTCCAAGTTTGACCGACAGCTTCCATGGAGGAGTTGCAGCATGCAGAACATCAAGTTAAGCCTGGATCCCCCTGTTGCGACCATTACTTTGAATCGCCCGCAGGTGAGAAATGCAATCTCGGCCGACCTGATTGCAGATTTCGAATCAGCCCTCGACCAGATTGAGAACGATCCAGGCATTCTGGCAGTGATCGTCACTGGAGAAGGCAGCGCTTTTTCGGCAGGCGTTGATCTCAGTGTCCTGAAAGAAATGACCCGGCAGCCGGCGGAGCTGAGCCGCCAGGACTCTTTGCGGGTGATGCGTCTTTACAGAAGACTCTATCTGTTTCCGAGGGCCGTCATTGCCGCCGTCAATGGGCCCGCTATCGCCGGCGGCTGTGGTCTGGCCAGTATCTGCGATCTGGTGATTGCCGCAGAAGATGCCATCTTCGGATACACAGAGCTCAAGATCGGCTTTGTTCCCGCCCTGGTCAGCGTTTTCCTGGTCCGGATCTGCGGCGAAAAAAGAGCACGAGAGCTCATGTTGACCGGAAGAACTTTTTCTGCAGCCGAAGCGCTGCAGATCGGGCTGGTCACAGAAGTGGTGCCGCGCGAGCAGCTCCTCAGCCGAGCGCACGAGTTGGCGGAATCCATCGCACGCAATAGCCCCACCGGCGTCGCATTCCTGAAAGGCCTGGTGGGACATATGCGCGGGGCCGGCCTTGACGAAGCTTTGACCCTGGCACTGGAATTCAATGCCCTGATTCGCAGCACCGAAGATTTTAAGGAAGGGGTAACCGCGTTCCTTGAAAAGCGGCCGCCTCGATGGAAAATCAAACCCGACCACTGAAACTGGCGCGGGTGGTGGGGTATTAGTGTGTTGTTTCTAAAAAAACCAAACCTGATCAACGAACTGGCAGCAGCCTTGTACGAATTGGATTCAAAAAGTAAATTGCTAGTGTAGTGTCTCACAAATGGCTTTACAATAGAGCATTACTCTGATAGACTTCGTTCCCATGTGGGAGCCTGTACAAAAGCTCGTCCTTGGTAGCGAGGAGCGCCTCC
>JACQSY010000019.1 GCA_016211085.1 Acidobacteriota bacterium
AGTCGATCAGTAACTCGATATACACGCTGCCCATCTTCGCGCCGATTTGAAGTGACTCGAAGGCCCATCCTTTTATTGACTCCGGCGCTGATAAATCCGCGCACGCTGTGCCCCTGCCAGCCGGTCGCGGCCATCAGCTCTTGTAGGGTCACACCATCAGGTCGTTTAAGTAATTGGATCATCTCGTTCTTTTTGCTGCCGGCGCGTCCATTCCTTACAGAGCCGGGCTTCCTCTTCTTCTTTCCGACCTCGTTCTTTTGGTTCTTCGCCATCGTGCTGCTCCTTTCAAAATAAATCGAATCTTCCTAGGGGCAGGGATGATTGCGGGATGTTTTGGATAAAGCAAGGCAAATCCGACCCTGCTCATTACCCCGACCGTGAGCTAGGTTACCTAAAAAGATTCATTATCCTGTGAACGGCCCATGAATGGGGTATTCACGCCCCATTCACAGGTGGTCGTTTTGCGTGCCAGATTTGGTGATTGACAGACGGCTCGCTACTGCTATGCTGCGAAATGTGGCAACAAAAATTAGGGATATCCATGTAGGACGGGTCCAAGGAGGACTCGTACAAGTATCCCCTCATGAAAGAGGACCAATGGATGAAGTAAACGAAAGTAGGAACGCTAGAGAGGAATGGTTGCCGGAGCTGAAACGGCAGTTGCAAGATGATCCACTTTTTCAAGCGGCAAACGAAGCTTACCGTAAATTGGCTAGGCAGGGATGCGATGTTGGTGTGTTGCATGGCTACATCGGGCGCATTGCTGGGTACAAGAGTGGAAACCTTGGTCGATACGTAATTGGTCCAGATCACTGCTGTCCGGGTGTTAGTTGAATAGATTCAGTTGATTGGTCAAAAAGCGTTGATCCTGATCGGTTGCGATGTTGTTAAGTAGTTGATCCAATGGGATTCGTTCGAACATGGTTAAGCTCAGAATCTGTAGCATTTCATATAAGCTTGCCGGGATGTGGAGTCGTTTTTTCACGATGGCGACAAGCAGGTAAGCGGAGACAGCGATCCACACTTGAGTTTTGACCGCGTTCTCGGAAGTACCGAAAAAGACCTTGATACGAAGATGCTGCTTGATCCATTTGAAGAACAACTCGACCTGCCACCGGCAGCGATAAAGCTCGGTGATGGTGATGGCCGCCAACGTGAAGTTGTTGGTCAGGAATACCAGTCGCTTTCCGGTTTCGGGGTCTCGGAATCGGATGCGGCGCAAGGGCGCGTCGAAGTCTTGGCGCGTGTAGAAGCCGGTCAGAACGATGGTCTGATCGCAGATCAATCCGGTGTTCCGATCGATGGGATGAGAATAGCGGCGCTGGGCCTTGAGATTGGACTTGGCTCGCGTCACAAAGAAGCTGCCCGCCTGGTGAAGGCGATAGAGCCGCTCGAAGTCGATATAGCCCCGGTCCATGATGTAGAAGGCTCCGGGCTCGGGCAGCAGCAGGTCCAAAACATTCACGTCGTGCAGTTTGCCATCGCTGATATGCAAGAACGAAGGGATATTGCCGCGCAGGTCCAAAAGCGTGTGCAGCTTGATCGCCGCTTTGGCCGAACGAAACGGCGCCCAGGAAAACACCGACAGGCACAAATCGATGGTGCTGGCATCCAGGGCGTAGACCGTCTCTTTCAGATCGACCCCAAACGGTTCGTCCGCATACAAACGCCGAGCGATGCGGATCAGGGATTGCGCAAAGTCGGCGTAGATGCGCCAGTCGCGCACTTCGTTGGCATCGGCAAGCGTGCTGCGCGACACACGACCCTGAATACCCAAGTGGTACAGCTTGCTTTCTTGCGCTCGCAAACACGCTTCGATGTCGCGCAGGCTTTCCCGATAAGTCAGTTGGGCGAACGCCATGCAGAGATATTGATCCAGGCAGGAAAAGCTCTTGACCTTGTGTTCTCCGCCGTAGCGCGCCACGCACCTCCGAAACGTTGTCAGCGGCAAATGCTGCGTGACTTGCGCGAACACGAGCTTTCCCAAGTTCATCGATGCCTCCCGCGAATGAGTCCCTCGCAGGATCGCAGATCGATGAGAAACGATTCAAATCGAGACCAAGAAAAACCATGTGTTATTCATTCCCGATCAAACACTTACTCGGCCGTAGCACTTTAACGACCGGACAGCAGTG
>JACQSY010000020.1 GCA_016211085.1 Acidobacteriota bacterium
GAAGCAGGCCAGGGCTTCGTTCGCTCCGCTCACTTCGCCCTGGCCTGCTTCTTTGAAAGGTAACTTCTGAGTTCTTTCATACTTCTCTTCCCTAAAACCCGAATCCTCACCAAGGGGGTACGATCTCTATTCCGTTTCCCAGTCTTGGCCAGCACTTTCTGTAGCTCTTCAAGCTCACGGCTGATAAACTCCACTGATTTTCCGCAGCGGGTGCAGATCAAATGGTCGTGATTTGCTCGCCGATACT
Organism: Acidobacteriota bacterium; assembly: GCA_016211085.1. Classification (GTDB taxonomy): domain Bacteria; phylum Acidobacteriota; class UBA6911; order RPQK01; family JACQSY01; genus JACQSY01. The sequence goes on from JACQSY010000020.1 coordinate 248, forward strand.
GCCGCTCAAAACGGGTGCGGCCATCGTCAAAGGTAATTTCGCGCGCCAGGCCGCAAGCAGACAAGAGCTTCAAGGTCCGATAGATGGTGGCCTGTCCAACGGAAGGATCTTCCTGCTTCACCAACCTTGTGACTTCGTCGACGCAAAGGTGTCCTTTGCACTTTAGGAAAACTTCAAGGATCAAGTCGCGTTGGCTTGTCCGGCGTAAGCCTTGTTTTGCCAGCTGCGCATGAAAAACCTTAAGTTCGCTGCGCATGGAGGGTTCAGTTCCGCTCAAGGTTCCGCTTGAATGGGCGGATTCTGCCACAAAATCACGCCCATTCAAGCACACTGGTTTATCTTTTATCTCGAAAGCGATTGGCAGCGCAAGCGGGAGGGGCAAAGGAGGGGGAGCCGGGTGGTGCAAGGGGGACCGGCTCCCTGGGCATTTTTAGCGGGTCAGAAAATTAGGTCTTTCCCAAGGCAGGGCTGGCACTGGTAGGAGCCGCGCCGTCAGTGGTATAACGTATGACAGCCGTTTCGTCGCTATAAAATCCGCGTTTCCCGGTTGTGCCCACTGTCAGCGGTACTGCAACTACAGTAAAACCTGTCGAGCCATTGGCGGTTACCGTAAAAGAATAACCATCCTTTTCGCCGCTTCCCAGAACATTGTCAATTATCCCTGCGTCCTGGAGTTCGGTGAGGGTGCCGTAGCTCCCAGAACCGACTGTCGAAGCGTATGTAATCTCGCCGGTCACCAGATTCCTGACCGAGCTGATGGCCGAGGCCTCATTAGCAGCCGCGCGCGATTGGATCAGGTTAGGTACCGCAATGGCAGCGATAATCCCGATGATTGCCACCACAATCAACAATTCAATTAACGAGAAACCTCTGGAGTTTTTCATGTTTTCCTTTCCTCCTATTAAGTCCCACCCCATAAAGGCAACAGGCATGCCAATCCCAACCAGAAAACCTCAAAACGTTCTAAGTCTCTGAATAACTTGAACATGGGTGTCTGAACCGCTTCGTGTCCCAAGGCCGTGTCCGAACCAGGCTTGACACTTTTTGACAACTCGTTGGTCAAAATTTGGTAATGTCCTAGGAGTTTGTCAGGACACTACCAAAATTTGCCCATCCTTTGATCTATAATCAAAGGCTCTATTCGCCGCCGCTATGCCGATGGAACACATTCTAATAGTCGATGATGAGCCAAGCATGTTGGAGTTCATCGAGTACATGCTCCGCAAAGATGGTTACGAGATCACCAAGACCCATGAAGGACGGGAAGCTTTGGAGTTGATCCAGGCCGGATGTAATTATGACCTGGTAATTTCCGACTTGAGAATGCCCGATCTGGACGGTCTGGAGCTCTTAAAAGCCGCCCGGAAAGGGGAGGGAGATATTCCTTTCATTTACGTCACGGCATATGCGACTTCCGAAACGGCAATAGAGGCCCTGAAGCTGGGGGCCTTTGACTACGTGACAAAGCCTTTCCAAGTCGAGGAGTTTCGTAACCTGGTCAAGAACGCCTTGATGGCGCACAGTTTAAAGCGCAAGGTAAAGGTCCTGGAAAGTGAACGAATCCAGGACAATCAGCTCATTGGAATCTCGCCCTTGATGCTGGAGATTTATAAGCTGATTGGAACGATTGCACCCACGGACAGCACGGTCCTGATATCCGGCGAGAGCGGTACGGGAAAGGAATTGGTGGCACGTGCCATTCACGATGCCGGCCATCGTCGTCAGGGGCCCTTCATATCGCTTAATTGCGGAGCCTTCCCGGAGACGCTGCTGGAGAGCGAACTTTTTGGCTATATGAAGGGATCGTTTACTGGAGCAGTCAATGACAAGAAGGGACTGTTTCAAATGGCGGTGGGGGGTACTCTTTTTTTGGACGAAGTGGGCGAGATGAGCCCAGCCGTACAGGTCAAGCTGCTCCGAGCTCTTCAGGAAAAGAAAATACGACGGATTGGCGGGACGGAAGAGATCGCCATTGATGCCCGCGTGATTGCTGCTACCAATCGGAACCTGGAGCAGGAAATCGAAAACGGGAACTTCAGAGAGGATCTTTATTATCGTTTGGCGGTAATTCCCATTCGTATCCCACCCTTGCGTGAACGCAAGAGCGACGTGGTGACTCTGGTGCGACATTTTATTAACAAGTACAACCAGAGGCTTCACCGGGAAATTCGTGGGATAACGGAGGCGGCCCTGTCATGCCTGGAGCAATACCACTGGCCGGGAAATGTGCGTGAGTTGGAGAATGTGGTTGAGCGCGCGATGACGTTGGAGAGCACCGATTTTATCCAGGTGGATCGTCTGCCGGAAAACGTGCGGCGGAAGGCTGGCGCGCGCGACAACAGCATTCCTTTATTCTCGCTGAGGGAGGGTTTGGATTTGGAAGCGTACCTTCAGAAAACGGAGCGCCAGTTGATTGAGCGCGCTTTAGAGCTCGCGCAGGGCAATCAGACGCGTGCGGCGGAGATTTTGAAGTTGAGTTATCGCTCGTTGCGCCACCGGATGAAAACGTTGAATATCCATAAGCCGCCCTCTTCCTAATGGGCGTGAAAATGTGTTTCCGCCGGTTTCAGTTCTGAGGATGGAAGCGAGATCTCGATCGATGTGCCCTGGCCGGGACAGCTCTGGACGTCAATTCTCCCTTTGTGCTGCCTTATGATCTGGTGCACGATGGCCATTCCCAGTCCTACTCCTTTTTTGAATCCGCTATGAAAAGGCTGGGCCAGTTTTTTCTGCTGTTCTGCGCTCATTCCCATCCCTTCATCCCGGAAGCTCATCAGCGCATGGTTCGATCGGCTGCACAGCTCGATTGAGAGCTTGCCACCATTGGGCATGGCGCGAAGACTGTTTTGCAGGAGGTTCCACACAACCTGACGGAGCTGGTCAGCATTCCCGATACAGGAAACGCCTTCAGGCGGGGCCTGGATACCGATCGTGTGGTGGTCCTTGAAATCGGGATTGTTACGGAACAGAGCTACGGTTTCCTGTACCAGCTGCGGAAGGTTTACGGGCTCGACGCAGAGCGGCTGATTACCGGCCGCACCCACCAGGAAATTTTCGATGATTTTATTCAAGCGAGCCGATTCATTGAGTGCGATGTCCAGGAGGCGCGCTTGGTCTGCACTCAGCCGAAGTTCCGATTTCAGAAGTTGGATACTCCCGGAAATTGAGCCAAGGGGGTTGCGGATTTCGTGCGCCAGCGAAGCGGTCATTTGCCCTATCGCCGCCATCTTATCGCGGAGCTGGATCTCCTCTTCGAGTTGCTTGATTTCGGTGAGATCCTGGAAAGAGAGGACGTAACCGATGGTGTCGCCGACGGTGGAAAGCAACGGGGAGCAGCTCATCCCCAGAAAGATGGAGCGTGCGTCTCGTGTTTTGAGCCAGCACTCCAAACGCAGCGCTCGGGACGAGGAGAGGAAGTCGCTGTTCAGAATTCGATGCAGAACGGGTTCCGGAAAAATAAACGACAATTTCTCGAGTTTCAGGTGTTCTTCCGAATGTCCCAGAATTTCCTGAGCGGCCCGGTTGAGAGAAGTGATGCGCCCGCTCAAATCGAGAGTGATCAAACCACTGCGGATGCTGTTCACTATGTTCTCGTGAAGAACTGTAAGGGCGGCAAGAGATCCCTGAGTAGCGCCCAGTTCAGTGCGCGCCCGCTGCAGCCTTTCGGAAAGGTAGATTCCAAGCAAGGCAACGGCCACGAATCCCAGCGCTGTCAGCAGGAGTCGGTAGATCACCTGCCGGTAGGAGATATTCTCATTGTCGGTCGGCAGGAAGTTCCAATAACCCAGATGAACGATGATGGCGCAAGCGGCAATGCTCAGCAGCACGGTGAGGATGGCACCGGCGCGGTCCCGCATCAGGCTGCCGTACACAATCAACAAGAGATAGAGGGGAATATACAGACTATCGATTCCTCCTGAAAAGGCTACCAGCAGGGAGATCAAGAGCAAGTCAGCATAAAACTGCAGGTAGTACAGCAGGTCAAATTTGAGGCTGCATTTCCAAAGCAGCAGGTAAATGGCCGAAAGAACGTAGGCAGCCAGAAAAAAAGGTTGTAGGCGGAGAGGCGACGCCATCTGTTCAGTGGCACGCAAAACCGTAGCAGCAAAGAGCAACGTGACCAATGCCAGCCGAACCGTAATCAGAAAAAGCAGCCTTTGCTTAATGTCCTCCACGGCTATTGTGATGAAAGTATATTGATGAGGCTGAAGATGGGGAGATACATGGAGATCACGATGCCTCCAATCACCACACCTAAGAAGACGATCATCAGGGGTTCCAGGAGGGTGAGAAAATTAGCGATTGCCGCATCGGCTTCTTCCTCATAGTAGTCGGCGAGCTTTTGCAGCATCTGATCCAGCTCTCCCGTCTGTTCACCAACGGAGATCATCTGTGTGACCATGGGCGGAAACAGTTCCAGCTTTTTTAAGGGCTCTACCAGCGTCTTTCCCTCTTCCACCTCTTTACGAACGCGCAGCAGGGCATTTTGGATGACCAGATTGCCGGCGGTGCGAGCGGTAATGTCCAGCCCTTCCAGGATGGCAATGCCGCTGCTGAGGAGTGTAGCCAACGTGCGAGAGAACCGAGCAATAGCTATCTTCCGAATGACGTTTCCCAGTAAAGGAATGGCCAGGATGATGCGGTCTACCATAAGCCTGCCCGGCTCGGTCTTGTAGTAGTAGCGAAAACCAACAATGGCGAGGAGCATCAACCCGACCGCCGGAAGGGTGAATTGAGCCAGCAATGAGCTGGCCAGGATGACGATGCGGGTGGGAAGGGGAAGCGGCGCTCCCAATCCCTCGAAGAGTGTGGCAAAAATTGGAATAACCCAAATCAAGATGACCAAGACGATGATGATCGCGACCACCACTACCACCGAAGGATAGATGGAAGCGGAGATGACGGCTCGTTTCAGCTTCACTATCTTTTCAACAAAAATCGACAGTCGCTGCAGAATCACATCCAGGATGCCCCCGGTCTCTCCGGCAGCCACCATGTTCACAAAGAGCGTGTCAAAGATCTTGGGATGTTTACGCATGGCGTCCGCCAGCATGGCGCCGCCTTCAACATCCTGACGAACCTGGTGGAGGACGTTTTGGAAAAGGCGATTCTCCTGCTGGTCGGCCATGATGTCGAGGCACTGGACCAGAGGCAGGCCTGCGTCCAGCATCACTGAAAACTGGCGTGTGAAAAGAGCCAGCTCTTTTCCGGAAACCCTTCCGCCGAGCCGGGGCAGTGAAAACTCCTTTCCCTTCTCAACGATGCTGATGGGCATGATTCGCTCGTTGCGCAGGCTTATCGCCAGTAGCTGCTTGTTCTGCGCCACGCGCTCTCCCGAGATCACCAGACCTGTGTCATGTCGCCTTCCTCTAAATTGATAGACCGGCATAGCCACTCCCCAGTTGAAGTTTCAGATTTCGCATACACTCTTGGTGCTATAACGCACGCGGTACGCGAACCGCGAACTTCAAACTAGCGTGCCGAAGCCCTGCTCTCCATGCGGGCTCCGCTGCGTTTCAGCATTTCCAGCAGCTCGTCGGTATTGGGCGAGCGGCTGAGACATTCTTCATAAGTGATCTTACGTTCCAGATACAGGTTCACCAGACTCTGGTTCATGGTCTGCATCCCGAACTTCTCCTGACCGGTTTGCATGGCGGAGTAGATCTGGTGGATCTTGTTCTCACGAATAAGATTTCTGATTGCGGGATTGGGAATGAGTACTTCGGCGGCCAGAACCCGGCCCGAACCGTCGGCACGCGGGATGAGCATCTGACACATGATTCCTTCGAGCACCAGCGAAAGTTGAGCCCGGATTTGCTGCTGCTGGTCGGAGGGAAACATGTCGATGATTCTGTTGATGGTTGAAAAAGCCGAGTTGGTGTGAAGGGTTGCGAAGGTCAGGTGTCCGGTCTCGGCGATTCTGAGAGCCGATTCCACGGTTTCCAGATCGCGCATTTCTCCGATCAGCACAACGTCAGGATCTTCGCGCAGCGCGACGCGCAATGCCGCCGCGAAGGAGCGGGTGTCGCTGTGTACTTCGCGCTGGTTGATCAAACATGACTTGTGTTCGTGGAGGAATTCGATTGGATCTTCGATGGTAATAATGTGTTCGTGGCGCTCACGATTAATTTTATCAATCATTGCCGCAAGGGTCGTGGACTTCCCGCTTCCAGTGGGCCCGGTCACCAGGACCAGCCCTCGGGGTTTGTCGCATATTTTGGCCATGACTGAAGGGACGTTGAGTTCTTCGAATCCTCTGATCTCGTAAGGTATAAGTCGGAAAGCCGCAGCAACAGCCCCGCGTTGAGTAAAAACATTGACTCGAAATCGCGCCAGTCCCTTGATGCCGAAACTGAAATCAACTTCGAAGGCTTCCTCAAAGCGAAATTTCTGTTCATCGGTCATCACGCTGTAGGCAAGCTTTTTGGTATCGGCTGGAGCGAGATTAGGATGGGGCAACGGGATGACCCGTCCGTGGACACGAACTCGCGGTGGGGAGTTGGCCGTGATATGAAGATCACTCGCATTCATCTCCACCATGGCTTTCAGAAGCTCGGGAAGCGTCTGGATTGCAGTTTCCATTGTGCTGATTCTAGGCAGTTAAGGTGAGTTTCAGGGTGACCGGAGTCACATTTAATTCCCCTCCATCATGGTCTCCCTCAGCACTTCATCAATCGTGGTGAGCCCGGCTCGGATTTTTTCCAATCCGCTCTCGCGAAGCGTGATCATGCCATCTTCTTTGGCCTTTTCACGAATCTGGCTCGCCGTGGCTCCAGTTAAAATCATATTCTGGATGCTGGGGGTGACTTCCATGACTTCGTAGAGACCAATACGCCCACGGTACCGGCTATCGTTGCATTTCTTGCATCCTGTCCCTCGGTACGTCACCACGTTTTTAGCCACAGCCGCGGGGAAGCCGATATCGATTAGAGCTTTTACAGGCGTCTCAACACGCTCCTTGCAGTCAGTGCAAATCTTTCTCACGAGGCGCTGAGCGCAGATCAGGTGGACCGATGTGGCCACCAGGAACGGCTCAACTCCCATGTTGAGCAAGCGGCTGATGGTGGAAGGTGCATCGTTGGTGTGGACAGTGCTCAACACCAAATGTCCCGTCAGCGCAGCCTTGACGGCAATCTCGGCCGTTTCCAAATCTCTAATCTCCCCTACCAGGATGATGTTGGGATCCTGCCTGAGAAAAGAGCGCAGCGCCGCCGCGAAGGTGAGTCCAACCTGCTCCTTGGTTTGTACCTGATTGATGCCGGGAAAATTGAACTCAACCGGGTCTTCGGCGGTCATGATATTGACCTCGGGAGTATTCAGTTTGTTTAGGCTGGTGTACAAAGTACTGGTCTTTCCACTCCCCGTGGGCCCGGTGACCAGGACCATCCCATAGGGACGGTGGATGGCCTTCTCGAACTTCACCAGGGACTCCGGCTCAAAACCGAGTTGCGTCAGGTCCAGCGGAAGTTTTTCACGGTCCAGAATACGCAAAACAATTTTTTCTCCGAACAGGACAGGTAAAGAGGAAACACGAAAATCGATTTCTTTTCTTCTTCCGTCGTAATTGATGCGCACCTTGATACGCCCATCCTGTGGCAGCCGCCGTTCACTGATGTCGAGATTGGACATGATTTTAATACGCGAGATCATGGCATCTCGAAAACGGGGAGGAGGATTCATGACGTTGTAAAGAACGCCATCAATCCGGTAACGCACACGGTACTCTCGCTCGTATGGTTCCAGATGGATGTCGCTGGCACCCCGTCGAATGGCTTCCCCCAGAATGATGTTCACCAGTTTGATAATGGGAGCTTCTGAGCTGGTTTTCTGGAGAGCACCCAGGTCCAGATCTTCTGACTGGGCGGAGATTTCCAGCTCATATTCCCCTGCTGCAGCCAGCTGATCGTAAACCCTTTGGATTTCGAGTGTCTGCTCGGTTCCATAGTAACGCTCAATGGCATCCCGGATGGCCCCCTCCGGGGCCACCACAGGCTCCACACTGTAGCCGGTGATAAATTTGATTTCATCGAGCACCAGAACGTTGGTGGGGTCGGTAGTCGCTACCGTCAGAGTCGTGCCCACTTTTCTGACCGGCAGCAGCTGATAACGGATAGCGGTTTCTATGGGAATGAGCCTGACAACTTCAGGGGCGATTTGGAGCTTGGCCAGCTTGACCAGCGGAACACCGTACTGCTTGCTCAGAGCGGTTGCAATTATTTCATCGGAAACATATCCCAACTGAATCAGGATCGACCCCAGGCGACCGCCCTGTTCGCGCTGGTACCTGAGAGCAGTATCCAGCTGCTCGAACGTCAGGGCGCCTTCTGAAATAAGGATTTCTCCTAGACGAACAGACACAAATCCAACCCCACGAAGAGCAATAGCACGATGCTTATGACGCCATTTAGCGTGAAGAAGGCAGCGTTTACTTTGCTCAAGTCATCTGGTTTCACCAGGTTGTGTTCGTAGATGAGCGCTGCCGCGACGATCGCCATCCCAATGAAACTGATCAAGCTCAATTTAAACAGATACAAGGCCCATAATAGGGAAGCTATCATCAACAGGTGGAAAAATATGGAAATGTACAGGGCATTGCGGATTCCAAATCGGACGGGGAGAGATTTTAGCCCAGTCCGGCGATCAAACTCGAAGTCCTGACAGGCATAAATAATGTCAAAGCCGCCCACCCAGAACATCACCGCCACGGCGATGACAAAAGGCTGGAGTTCCAGTGTACCCCGTGTGGCAATCCACCCTCCCACCGGAGCAATAGCCAGGGAAAGCCCCAGGAAAAGATGAGACCAGGAGGTAAATCTTTTTGTGTAGCTGTAGGCGAAGATGATGAAAAGAGCCAGCGGCGAGAGCAAAAAAGCCAGTGGGTTCAGCATCCAGGCCGAGATGAAAAAGAGCGCTGAGGAAAGAACGATGAAAAGAATAACAAAAGTGGCACTCACCTGCCCTTGTGGCAATGCTCGCAAGCGAGTGCGCGGGTTAAGCGCGTCAAAAGCCTGATCCGCCAGACGATTCATGGCCATAGCTGAACTACGAGCTCCTATCATTGCCAGGAGGATCCAGAAGCTTACTTCCCATCCAGGAAAACCCCTTGCTGCCAGGAAAGCCCCGAGAAAGGCAAAAGGAAGCGCAAAGACCGTATGCTCAAACTTAATCATTTCCAGGACGACTCGCAGCCGGCTCATGTGGATGGGGAACTTACAGGCGAGGGATTATAGCACGCACGCCGGGCATAGGTGCAGTCACCCGGGGGAAAAGTGGTTTGCTGAGAAAAGGGAAAGCTTTTTTCATTGCTCGCGCACTTTTCCTTTGGGTATCCTGAAAACACATGGTGGATACTCTTAATCCGGTGAAATTGGAGATTTTTCGGGGCCTCTTCGTTTCCATCGCTGAAGAGATGGGAACGGTTTTGAAGCGGACGGCTTATTCCCCCAATATCAAAGAGCGCCGTGACTATTCGTGTGCGGTTTTTGATGGGGAAGGCGAACTGGTTTCGATGGGAGATCATATGCCGGTGCATTTGGGCTCCATGCCTCTCTCCGTCCGTGCTGCCTTAAAGGAAGAGAGCTTTTCGCCGGGTGACATCGTGATTCTAAACGATCCTTTTTCTGGAGGGACTCATCTTCCCGATCTCACGTTGATTGCACCGGTATTTGAAAGAGCATCTCGGGGAAAACCGATTTTTTACGTGGCCTGTCGCGCCCACCATTCGGACGTCGGAGGCATGGCTCCAGGGTCCATGCCCGTGAGCGAAGATATTTTTCAGGAAGGTTTGCGAATCCCTCCGTTGAAGTTATACCGGTTGGGAAAGCTCAATCGGGAGCTCCTGGGGCTCTTGCTGGCAAACGTGCGAACGCCGACGGAACGTCAGGGGGACCTTGCCGGACAGGTGGGAGCTTTAAAGGTGGGCGAAAAGAGCCTTCTGGAAATTGTAGAGCGGAATGGCCGAGAAGAGATTTTGCTTTATTTAGACGCTCTCAAGTCGTACGCGGAACGTATGGTTCGATCCTTCCTGGAGTCGATGCCCGAGGGCACCTACGAGGCTGAAGATTATCTCGATGATGACGGTGTGGGCCAGCAATCCATCAAAATATTCGTCAGCCTTCAGATTCAGGGGGATCATCTGAAGGTCGATTTTACCGGAAGCGATTCACAGGCCAGGGGGAGTGTCAACGCCGTTTACGCCATAACCTATTCCGCCGTCTATTACGTGCTCCGCTGCCTGGTTGATCCGGACACACCGGCCAATGAGGGCTTGATGCGTGCGGTGGAAGTGGTGGCCCCGTTGCGCTCTGTTGTGAACGCAGAATACCCTTCTGCCACGGCGGGGGGTAATGTGGAAACATCTCAGCGGATCGTTGACGTGCTCTTGAAGGCACTTTCACAGGCTCTTCCCGGCAGGATTGCGGCCGCCAGCAGCGGCACGATGAACAATCTTTGCATCGGAGGCCGCCACCCTGTAACCGGACAGGTTTTTTCTTACTACGAGACTATTGGAGGTGGGATGGGAGGCGGCCCGCAAGGCCGGGGCGATAGCGGCATCCACACCCACATGACCAATTCACTGAACACGCCTATAGAAGCTCTTGAGCCGTATCTCCCGATTCGAGTTCGTGAATACCGGCTGCGTTCCAACTCTGGTGGCGGCGGACGTCACCGGGGCGGCAATGGAATTGTACGTTGCCTGGAGGCTTTGTCCGATTGTCGCGTCACCATTCTTTCGGAAAGGCGCAAGCATGCACCTTACGGCCTGGAAGGAGGAAGGGCCGGAAGAAAAGGATTGAACTTTCTCGTGATCCGAGGAAAACGGCGCAAGCTGCCCGGCAAGATCTCCCTTTCAATTTCCCCAGGAGACTGGATCTACATTGAGACGCCAGGTGGAGGAGGCTGGGGAACTGGGGCCTTTTCCGAATTACCTCCTGCAGCCGAAGAAGGCATTCAGGAAATTGGGGATGGATAAGCCGTAATGCGATTGGACCGAATCGTCCTGCGTGAAATTCACCTTCCATTGAAGCATTTTTTTGAGACCAGTTTCGGTCGTGTCTACGAGAGGCACGTCGTTTTGGTGGAGATCAACAGCGACGGTTTGACCGGATGGGGTGAGTGCGTAGCCGCAGAAGGGCCTTATTACAGTTACGAAACGGTCTCTACCGCCTGGTCGATCTTATCGGAACTTATACTGCCTCGTTTGGTCGACCAGTCCATACAGCACCCGGATGAATTCGGGGTAATGTTTCGCGCTATTCGCGGCCACCACATGGCGCGAGCAGCCGTCGAGTCTTCTCTATGGGATTTGTGGTCGCGCTTTCAGGGTTTGTCCCTTTGGAAGGCTCTCGGTGGTGAATTGCAGCAAATCGCTTGCGGTGTCTCGATTGGGATCCAGGACCACCCAGATCTCTTGCTGGAGAAGATTGATCAGGAGGTGAAGGCGGGTTACCGGAAGATAAAAATCAAGATTAAACCCGGCTGGGACCTGGAAATCGTAAAGCTGGTGCGTCGCAATTATCCTGAGATTCCACTGATGGTCGACGCCAACTCTGCATATTCGCTGAAAGACCGCGACCTTTTTGCGGCACTGGATGACTTTGGACTTCTCATGATTGAACAGCCGTTGCGTTACGATGACTTGCTGGATCATAGTAAGCTGCAGGCGCTTATAAAGACCCCTCTTTGCCTCGATGAATCGATCCGCCACCTTGACGACGCCCGCCACGCCATCGAGTTGGGCTCATGTCGCATCATCAACATCAAGATGGGCCGTGTGGGAGGCCACAGCGAGGCCCGGCGCATTCATGATCTGTGCCGTTCCCGCAATGTTCCCGTCTGGTGTGGAGGAATGTTGGAAACCGGGATTGGACGTGCCCACAACATTGCGGTTTCAACCTTACCCGGCTTTGTTATTCCAGGAGATGTATCGGCGAGTCAACGATACTACCACCGGGACACGATCCACCCGCCTATCGAAGTCTCTCGCGACGGGTTCATTTGCGCACCTTTGCAAAGCGGCCTTGGCTACGATCCCGACAGCGAATGGATTGAGCAGATCACGTTGCGGCGGCAAGTTTTCTGTTAACTTTTGCGCTTGCCTTTTTTCCTCCAGCAACTGTAAGTTACATTACCAGTGAACTGTTAACTCTGTTAACTGCTCTAAGGCAGAGTAGGTCATGCGCAGTCTGAGACGAAAGCTCCTGACTTGGGTACTACCTTTATTTCTCATTCCCCTGGCGGGAATCTCCATCTTTTCTTATTTTGTTGCAGAGAAACGAATTACCGAGGATCGAACCGTACTGTATCTGGAGCAAATTGCGCGTGACGTCGCCGACAATCTACGTTTGACACTGCTTGAGAAACAGGAAGAAACTGTTTCCATGAGTCTCCATCGGGAGTTCCGGGAGTATCTCCAGGGAGGCTCGCCATTGGCTTCTCAGATGCTGTTGGACCAACTCCTGGTGATTCATCAGGTGTACGACCTGTTGGTCCTTTTTAACCGGAACGGAGATATTGTTCTCACCAACAGCATTCATCGTAAGCAAATAGAGCTGCCGCTGGAGTCCGAAAAGCTCACTGAGCTTCGTGGGAAATCCCTTCTAGAGTTCACTCCCGACCCTCGCTGGTTGCCAGAGGTGCAGGCAGGACGGTTTGCTTATTTGGCGTGGCACGCCTCCCCTCTGGTGGAGCGGCTGTACGGCTACAGCAATGAAGATATTGCACTTCGCTACCATGTAGGTTTCATCACTCCGATATTGGATCGCGAGGGCGCTATGGCAGGCGGCATTTTGGCCTTGATGAGCTGGGAGTTTATACAGGAGATTCTGGACAAGATTGAGCAAGATCTCGAGGAAAAGTCGTTCAGTTCCGGCTATTCCTTTCTGATTGCCAATGACGGAAACACCATTATTGGACATAAATTCCGCCGGAACCGCCGTTACCATACGGTGGATCCGTCGGGTTGGGAGGTGGACAATTACGGCACGCGTCTCGAGCAGGACCACCAGCTTCACGATCTCAAGAAAGCGCTTCAGGAAGGGAAGACCTTCTTTCGTTATGAATATCCTCCAGGCGTGCGCAAAATCAGCGGACTGGCCGCCGTGGACCATGATGTTTTCAGCTGGACGTGTGGAGTTGGTATCAACGACGAGCACATTTTTGCTCCGGTCATCCAGCTGCGAAATTACCTGATGTTGGCCACGATCTTTTCAGCGCTGGCAGTGATCTTGTTGACTTACTGGAGCGCCCACGGCATCACCATACCCTTGAACAGGCTGAAAGAGGGAGCTTATGAAATTGCTTCCGGAAATCTCTCGCAAAGGGTGGAGGTCACCACCAATGATGAGATCGGCCAGCTGGCGCGTACCTTTAATGAAATGGCGCAATCGTTGGAAGAGCGCACGCGCGCCGTTAACGAGCTGAATCGAAGCCTTGAGGAGAAGGTGAAAGAGAGGACCCAGGAGCTGGAGAAAACCAACCAGGCGATGCAAAGGGCTTATGAGGAGCTGAAGAGCACCCAGGGACAGCTGATTCAAAGTGAAAAAATGGCTTCGCTGGGGCAACTGGTGGCGGGTATTGCGCACGAGATCAAGAATCCGCTCAATTTCATCTATGGCAATACTGAATTTCTGAAAAACTATGTCAGCAAGCTCGGGCAGTTAATCAAACTTTATGAGGAACGGGCGATTTTGGATGCAGAGGCGCGCGGAGTCCTGCAGGAGTTCAAGGAAAAAATAAATTATCAGTTTCTTTGTGAAGACCTGGATGTCCTGGTCCGGAATTTTGAAGAGGGTGCCAAGAGGATCAACGCCATCATTGCGGACCTGCGCAGCTTTTCGCGGACGGAAACAGATTCAGAACTGCGCTGGGTGGACATTCACGAGCCGTTGGAACTCGCGCTGAATTTGCTTCAAAACGAGTATCGCGACCGGGTGCAGATTCATCGCGAGTATGGACAGCTCCCTCCGGTTCCCTGCCAATCCGGCAGAATCAGCCAGGTGTTCTTGAATCTAATCTCGAACTCCTGTCAGGCGATTGCCGGCAGCGGAGACATCTGGATACGCACCTACTACCACGACAGCAGTGCGGTTGTGGAACTGGAGGACAATGGGAGCGGCATCGATCCCGAGTACCTGAACAAGGTTTTTGAGCCATTTTTTACCACCAAGCCCGTGGGGAAGGGCACAGGGCTGGGCCTCAGCATCAGTTATGGGATCATTCAGCAGCACCGTGGAACGATTGAGTTGCAAAGCCAAAAGGGAAAAGGAACCATTTTCCGCGTCCAGCTTCCCTTGACTCAGGAAGCGGTAGTTTAGAAATCTATGCACAAAGAGAAGCACGCCATACTGGTAGTAGATGATGAGGTTGCAAACGTTCAAAAACTGAAGCGCACTTTTATTGACGATTACCTGGTCTACGATGCCCTCGACGGAGATGCGGCCTTGAAAGTGCTGCGGACCCATCCGGTTTCAGCGATCATCTGCGATCAGAAGATGCCGGGAATGAGCGGAGTAGATCTGCTGCGTCGGGCCGGTGAACTCAAACGTGATTTTGTTCGAATCATCCTGACGGGTTATACCGAGGTCGAAGACTTGATGCAAATCATTAACGAGGGGCAGGTCCATCGCTATATCACCAAGCCCTGGGATCCTTTCACGCTTAAGCAGACGGTTCGCCAGGAGTTGGAACGTTGGGAACTGCGCCGTGAAAACGAGAGGCTGACTCAGGAACTCAAGGTGGCTAATGAGAGCTTGCAGCGTGAGAACTTCAAGCTTAGACAGGAAGCAGAACTGTTAAAGGATGGTCCGCGTCCTCTAGTTTACCGCAGCCGCGCCATGAAGGAGTTGATATCGCTGCTTGACCGTGTCGTGTCCACTGACTCCACCGTTTTGATTCAGGGTGAAACCGGCACGGGAAAGGAACTGCTGGCCCGGTACATTCATGAACACAGCCCGCGGCGCGAGAATACCTTCATTGCCGTTAACTGTGGAGCCATTCCCCCTGATCTTGCCGAAAGTGCCTTCTTTGGCCACAAACGGGGCGCCTTCACTGGGGCTATTGACGAAAGGAAAGGCTACTTTGAACTGGCACATCGAGGCACACTCTTCCTCGATGAAGTGGGCGAAGCTCCACTGGACCTGCAAGTAAAACTGCTTAGAGTGCTTCAGGAGGGTGAAATTTTTCCGGTGGGTGCTCAGGCGCCCGCTCCCGTGGACGTCAGGGTCATCACTTCCACAAACCGCAATCTCAGCCGGATGGTTGAAGAGGGGAAATTCCGGCAGGATCTTTTCTTCCGGTTGAATGTGTTCTCCGTCTATGTGCCTCCCTTGCGCACACGACCCGAGGATATTGAGGACCTTAGCTTGTTCTTTAGAGAACAGTTCCGGCGAAAACTCAACAAGAATGTCGGAGAGTTGGATCTGGAAACTCTAGGCTTGCTGCGAAAATACACCTGGCCGGGAAATGTCCGCGAACTGGAAAACGAGCTGGAGCGCATGGTGCTCCTTAGTGACCGTGACCAGCCCCTGACCCCGGAGGTCCTGTCAGAACATATCCGATTTGCAAACCCTTCGAATAACCACCTGGGTCCCTTGCGGCAGAAGTTGGCTGAGCTCGAGCGCAAACTCATTCTGGATGCGTTAAAGTCGCATCACAACAACAAGAGCCATGCTGCTGAAACGCTCGGCATCAGCCGCCAAACCGTCATTGCCAAGCTCCGCCAGTATCAGAAGCGTTAACCTGATCAACAGCATACGTTAAATTCAACAACACTTCTTTTCATATATCGGCCGGGGGCTTAGGAGAAAAAGCCTCCGGACGGCTGTCCAATGTTTTACCAGTGCCACACGGACCGCTTTATCGTAAGTGACTGTTATTAAAGACTTCTTGAGTTTGGACGCGCGTTTGCAAAGGTCAAGGCGGAGGTAGTTATGGGAAGTTACATTGCCACGATTTCGCCAGGTGAAGCAGTGTTGTTGGAAAGAATTCGGACTCAGGAGGAAGGAGCATTCCGGGAGCTTCTCGAACGTTTTGGAGATCGTATCTACCGCACGGCCCTGCGGATCCTCCGGGAGGAACAGGCGGCTCAAGACGCTCTTCAAGAAACCTTCTTGATTATCCACCGTGCCATTCGCCAGTTTCGCGGAGACTCGCGGATTGGAACCTGGATCAACCGCATCACGGTAAACGTATGCCTGGGAATTCTGCGTCAGAGAAAAAAAGAGGAATCGTGTGTTGCTGAGGACGTTTCCGAACTGGGGATGCTTCCCGCTCAGTCGAAGGATCCGTTGGAGGAATTGTGTTCCTCGGAGCTTCGCGATTCTATTGAACGGTCGCTCCAAAAGATCGGCCACAAGCAGCGTGAAGTGCTACGCCTGCACGATCTGGAAGAAAAGACCATTGCCGAAATCGCAATCCTGCTGAACCTCTCGGAGGGAACAGTGAAATCTCGTCTATTTTATGGACGGCTGGCCCTGAAAAAAGTCCTGGTAGTCGATTGACCTGTCCCCAAGATACGTTGAATTTGGTTGCGGCGCGACGGCCCTGATTTCGCGAAGCGAGGACGAACGCGATGCGGAGCCATCGTTGAGAAAGAGCGAAAAAAAGGAGCCGTCTCGGCGTCTCGCCGTTTGCTTCTCCCCGCCGTGGGTTTTGCCATCGACTGGTCGTCGCTTGAACTCATTTGCTGTCTGAAGGGTACGCTTATTTCTGCCGCAGGCGTCGGGGAGCAACTTTTCGCCCCGACTTGCTTTTGTGCAGGTGCAATCCGAGTGCGCGCACGGAGCGCCAGCGGAGAGGCTCTCTCAAAACATACGAATTGAGGCAGGCGACATGTCGCCTGCAAAAAAGCGGTGACCTGTTGCCGCACTCCAAAGGGCCTCAGCTAAGGGCCCTTGGGGACGGAGTTGGTTATAATGAGAACGGAGCCGCCGTGAAGCATTACGTTCTGAAAAAATCAGGGCGAGGGTCAAGGCACTTTCTCTGCTTTCAAGTCAAAATTGATGTTCAGGATGCCCGCTCCGGCTTTAGGGATTCCCGCCATGGGTGTTTCCAGGCTGAGTGGTTGGACAGTGCCGAATGGACGTGGACGCCGGACATGGTTAGAGAAATTGACTCCTCCAGGCTGTGCGAAATTCGCCCTCCAAAGAGGGTGGAATGGCCGGCTGATGGGGATCAGAAAATCGTTCAGTACCTGGTCCGTTATTGCCGTCCTCAGGTCTGGAAGAATTATGCTTTGGGGACCTATGCGAAAGCTCATGAGAGTCGCGAAGATTTTGTTCAAAGCTGCCAAGAGCAGCTTCTGGCACAGAAAAGGGAAGAGTTAAAAAAATTTAGAGAAATCCTCATTCACCGGCTCATCGAGTTGGAATCAAAGGTGCTGCGCTCGCTTGATGAACTGGAAAGCAACCCGGACGTGAAGGCCGGAAAGCAAGCCGGCATTCGCAATCTATTCCTGCGATTGCGAGAGGAGTTGAGTCAGTGGTATCTCGGTGAGGAGACGTTTCATTTTTCGTTATTGAGCCTCATTGAAGGTGTGGAATTAAGTCCTGATTTTAGAGAAAAGCTGCTGGATGTGAATCAGGAACTGATGGCGAAGTACCGTGAGGTCCATAGTTATTACGAAACCCAGGCCAATGCGGTCGAACTTTATGAGGTGCCGCTGAGCTATTCAAAGGTGGACATCATTTCGCGGGGGATCCTTTGGGATTAATGTGTTTATGAAAAGTGTTCTGGTGGCAATGAGCGGCGGTGTAGACAGTTCCGTGGCTGCCTTGCTTCTACGGGATCAAGGTTATCAGGTAGTGGGCTGCACGATGCAGCTGTGGGATCATCGCCGAAACCCCAACAGCGATGGTGAGCCTCAATTTGGCAGGTGCTGCTCGCTTGACGACGTCTATGACGCGCGCCGTGTCGCCGAGCAGTTGGGGATGCGCTATTACGTCCTGAATCTCGAGAAGCAATTTCAGCAGCAGGTGGTCCAACCTTTTATCGGGGAATATCTGTCGGGCCGGACGCCGTTGCCCTGCACGCTTTGCAATACTTTTCTAAAATTCGATCGGCTGCTACTTTTTGCCTGCCAGGTCGGCATTGACAAGATTGCCACTGGACATTATGCCCGCCTGGCAAGAGACGAGGAGGGCCGATACGTTCTTCTTAAGTCCAGGGACGAGGGAAAAGATCAGTCTTATTTCTTATTTGAGCTGACGCAGGAACAATTGGCACATACGTTGTTTCCTGTGGGAGATTACCCAAAGGAGGAGATCCGGCGCATTGCCGGCGCTTGCGGTCTTTCCACAGCCCAGAAGCGGGACAGCCAGGAAATTTGTTTTGTCCCTGATGGAGATTATGCGAGCTTCATTCGCCGGCACGCCCATGAGGTCAACACCCACTTTGGTCCCATCCTGAACAACCTGGATCGACCGGGGCCTATAATTTTCCGAGATGGGACGGTGTTGGGAACCCATTCAGGTCTTTACCGGTTCACCGTGGGTCAGCGACGCGGTCTGAGAGTAGCCTGCGGACGGCCTTTATACGTGCTGAGTTTGGACCGATTGCGAAATGCAGTGATCGCCGGATACAAAGAAGACCTTTTCAGTGAGGGGCTTATTGCTGAAAGGGTGAACTGGATCGGTGGAGCGCCGCCACCGCAGCCCATCAGGGCGCAAGTGCGAATCCGCTCCAGACATAAGGAGAGTTCAGCCACCATTTCCACTATTAACCCAGGAGAAAACGAACGCCGGGTCAGGGTGGACTTTGATGTTCCCCAGATGGCGGTCACACCAGGACAGGCTGCTGTGTTTTACGATGGGCCTCGGGTTCTGGGAGGCGGATGGATCAGCACGGCGATTGGAGCAACCACAGTGCATTCCATCCCTGGATTGTCGACTTCCTTGCCCTTAGAACCGTTTTAAATCAAATCCTAAAAATTTGATGGGCGGAAGATCGGGACGACCGCAGGAAAAGGCGCAACATCGGTTGCGGTTGGAGTCTTGTTCAACCCATGCTTTGTTGCGAGCGGTGAAAGTTGTTTCCGCCCAACCTGTGGATGAGCCTGCTGAGCAAGTAGTGTCCAATGATCGACACGCAAAGGCCCAGCAGGGCCGGTGGCATTCGTAAATTGTAAGCCCACGCATAATAGCCTGATATTCCTCCGGCTATCCACATGGCGGCGCCCGAATAATTTACCGTAGGCAGGGATGCGAAGCTGGAATCTAACTCCCTGGCTGCCGTGGGATAGACTTTTCGCTGAACCAGCCAGTAATCCGCGATGATCACGCCCGCCAGACTGGGCAAAGCAATCCCCAGAATCTGGAGCCAGGGCACAATGAAGTTGATGGATTTGACGAATCCCAGAAGGACGCCTGCCAGTCCCGCAACCAGGACCACGCGTGACCTGCTGATCCCGCTGGCAGCGGAGACCGTCAAGGACGCGGAATACAGGGTCTTGTCGAGGGTATCGATAGAAAGCAGAATCAGGAGAAGGATACTCAGCCGATACAAACCGACGGCCTTCCCGAGGTCCACGATATCCGAGGTGTTTGCAGCTTTCAAACCAAAGATGCCGATGAGGAGCATGAAGAGTGCGCCCAATCCTACTGAAAGAAATGCTGCCCACCCACCCTGGCGGCCCGATTTTGCGAAACGGAGCAGGTCCAGAGAAGTTGTCGTCGCTCCCAAGATGAAGGTTCCGATGGCGACGATCACCCCGGTTGCAAAGCTGATCGGCCGGATGGGTGGTTTCTCTGCCAGCATCTGTAATCCCCCTTCCAGGGCTACCGCCTTCCCGATGAGCACAATACCCATAATGATGCAAAGAGGCACCGTGGCGTAGCTGATATAAACCATGGTGCGGATTCCGCGATAAGCGGAAATCCAGAAAAGCACCCCAAATGCCAGAGCCCAAAGGGAATAGTTTCCCCCAAAGGCCGTGACTGAAACGGAGGAAACAAACGACACGGTGATCCCGTACCATACCACTGCAATGAGCGGCTGCAGGATGCTAGGAAACCACACCCCCCATGTTCCAAAAGAATAGCGAATCAGCAATCCAAAGCTGAGACCGGTGCGGGCAGCAATGCTGCCACCGGCTGCAGCCAGCAATCCCAGGATCAAAGCCGCCGTGAGCGCCGCCAGTAAGGCGTCGTGGAGGGACAACCCTGAACCCAGCACGCCCCCGCCATAAATGACGGCGTAAATAAAAACGTACCCAAGCAGAGCGGAAGTGATACCCAGAAAGCTCTTTCTTTGATCCGAAGGAACGGAAACTCTGAAGTACTCTTCCCGGTCAGAACCTGTTTTCATCCGGCTCTCCGTCAGGTTTCAGGTTCTTTCTTCGTAAAGCTTTCTCACCAGCTTTGCCTTGTATTCGTAGCGCGGAAGAGTGTGAGGCGGAACCAGCTCAACATCGGCCTTAAAAATCAATTGACTGCGAAGCGTTTCCTCGATCCTCTTTTTTAGCGACGGCAAGTGCCCAGCCTCTGGCCCATGTTCCACCTTGATGTGAACCGGAGGGAACCAGCCTTGGGGTGGCGGCGAGTGGAGCTGAACTTCGATAGCCCCGGTCGTAAGGGGCACGAGTGCTGCGACCACATCCCGAATGGCGGCGGGATAAACATTAACACCCTGGACAATGATCATGTCATCAGTCCTGCCGAACACGCGGATACCAAACCCGGTCCTTCCGCATTCGCAGCTTGTCTGCGTGACCTCCACGTGGTCGCGGGTGAGAAATCGTACCAGAGGCATACATTCGCGATCGAGAGAAGTGTAGACGAGTTCCCCCCGAGTTCCTTCTCTTATGGGAAGAACTTCGTGAGTTTCAGGATTCACTATTTCAGGCTGCACAGCACCTTGAGCAACGAAGTGCATTCCTTGCTTAAAACGGCATTCTGACCAAATCTGCCCGCACATGTCTCCATTGCCCATCATCTCGAGGAAGATGCACCCGAAGGTCCTCTCAACCTCCTCACGCACGGCCGGAATGGCCGCGCCCGGTTCGCCTCCGGCCAGAATAATCTTTATGCCCAGACTTTTGGGATCGATACCCTTTTGCCTTAAAGAAGCGGCGAAATGCAGTGGAAAAGAAGAGGTGGAAAGAAAGGCATTGGCGCCCAAATTTTGAAATGCGTTGATCAAGCGGTCCGTGGCGCCCACGCCGATGGGCACCAGGGTTCCAATGCTTTCAATGGCGTCCGCATAAGAAGCGGCGATAAAGAAGGGCGCAACCACCAGGGGCACCATGCTGTCGGGTCGGAAACCGCCCGTCCAAAATGCGCGGCAGGCGGTCTCGCGCCAAACCTGGAGATCGTGTTGTGTCAAACCGATAAACGTGGGGCGTCCCGTGGTGCCGCTTGTGGAATAAACTCGCTTGATCTTTTGCAGGGGACAGGCTCGATGATCCCCGAAAGGCGGCGTGGTGAGCTGGCTGTCCCGCAGTTCGGATTTTTCAGTGAACGGGAGCAACTTCAGGTCTTCAAGGGAACGAATGTCATCTCGCTTGATCCCTGCTTCATTGAATTTCCTCTGGTAAAAAATGGAGTTCGCAAAGATGTAATCCATTTCTCTCAAAAAGGCTTGCTCCTGGGCCTTAGTGAAATCCGGGGTGGCGGCTGTTTCCATGGTGCGGTTCCAATATTCTGGGTAGGTACTCATAGCTCTCCCTTCACGATCGGTGTGAAAAGTATAGCCGCGGCGCCCTGCGGATTGTAGCGGATTCGCACACGATCCGTCTGAATGCCGCAAGAGCAAAACTCCGATAAGCGTGTTTTCATCGGTACGAGCTTTATTAACTTGAGTGTAAAACTTTCTCCCAGCTCAGCCCGGTATCCGGTGGCAACCCTTGGCGGCGGTGACCCGATCAGCAGATGAGCGACTTTCTGAATTTGCGGACAACCGCGGCGATTTTTAGCGCACTCACCTCCACCGGGGAGCTCTAGGTTGTCGAGGCAGCTTCTGCTGCCGCGTTATGGCTCGGGTAACGCTGGGTGCTGCCCGCCTGCAGGATTTTTCTTGTCAAGATGGCCCCGCAATCGACGCCGCAGAACGTGGGGCGTTTTAACCTGGGATCTTGATTGAAATTTGATTAACAGGGGCCGTTATTTTCATAAAAGTAAATCTCAAGTGAGATTTAGGGTTGTCCCCTCAGGCCAAAAAATAGTTACATTATTCCAGACTGGACGTCTCCCTCTTGCTCCATGACATTTCTTGGCGCCCGCGTGGTGAGAGTGGTGGGGAAAGAAGGGTGGGGAAAGAAGGGACATAATCTGGAGCGAAATCGAGCTCTCAAAAGGAAACCAGATTGCAAAGCAGGCAGCCGAGAACTCTGCAACACGTGTTATTGAGGATTCTTGAGAAAGCAGCAGCGCGTGGGGCGTGAGATTTGCAAGGAGATTATCTATGAGCGAAGGTAAATGGATCGTCGGGACGGATATAGGCGGTACCTTCACCGATGTCATCGGTGTGAACCTGGAGACCGGAGAGCAGAGACTTGGCAAAGTTCCTTCGACGCCTCCCACTTACTTTGACGGGGTAATTCACGGGCTAGAAAGAGCCGGTCTGCGGGGCTCGGAGACTGAATCTTTCCGTCATGGCGCCACCGTATCCACGAACGCCATCCTCGAACGCAAAGGTGTCAAGACAGCCCTGATCACCACGGAGGGATTTCGAGATGTGTTGGGGGGGGGCAGAGCGGAAAGAATCTCGGCATTTGAGCTGGATTGGGATCCCCCCGAGTTGATCGTGCCCAGGCGAAACGTGCTTACCGTCAGCGAGCGCACAGGTCCGTGGGGAGAGATCGTCACGCCCTTAAGCGAGGAGCAGGTGAGACTGGCTGCTCGCAAATGCCGGAAGAGGGGCATTGAGTCGATAGCGATTTGCTATATGGACTCTTTTATGAACACGGCTCACGAGCGCCGCACCCGTGAAATCCTCGAGCAGGAGCTTCCTGGAGTCGACATCAGCGTTTCTCACGAAATCCTGCCGCAGATGTTGGAATTCGAGAGAACCTGCACCACAGTGCTCAATGCCTACGTTTCTCCCATACTGAAAAATTACTTACGTGGTCTCTATGAGCGCCTCCAAAAAGATTGGAACTATAGCGGACCCATTCTTGTCACCACCAGCGGAGGAGGCATCATTGGGATGGACGAAGCCATTAACTTCCCCGCACGAACTTTCCATTCTTCTCCGGTTTCCGGAGCTGTGGGGATGGCAGGTTACGTGGGTTCGCTTGCCGGGTTCGAGAACGTCATCGCCTTTGAAACGGGCGGCACCACCAACAACGTCTCGATGATCTACCGTGGGTCACCGGCGGTGACCCACGAGTGGAAGATTCTCTGGAACGTGCCCTGCTGCCTGCCCTCGGTGGATACGGTTTACATCGGGGCTGGAGGCGGAAGTATCGGATGGGTGGACAAGGGGCACATTTTAAATGTCGGCCCCCAAAGCATGGGCGCGAACCCAGGACCCGCCTGCTACGGGTTGGGAGGAGAAGAAGCGACCAACACTGATTGTCAGATTGTCTTGGGCCGGATTGATCCCAACTACTTTCTCGGCGGAGAGCTCAAGGTCGATCCGCAGCTCTCCTTTAAGGCGTTGAAGGAAAAAATTGGAGACCACTACGGGTGGAGTTCCGAGGAGGCGGCGGCCAATATGTACCTGGTGGCCATGACCAATCTCATGATGGCCATCAGGATTCAAACCGTGTCGCGCGGGTGGGACCCCCGTGATTTTGCAATCATCCCTTATGGAGGGGGCGGCGCCATGTATGCCTGCGACCTGGCCAGGGAGTCGGGGGCAAGGACCGTTATTGTTCCCCCTCTGCCCGGGTATGCCTCAGCCTTTGGCGCCATCCGTGTGGATATCAAGCACGAATTCACCAAGCCTATTCACAAGACAGAGAGAGAGATTGACTACACTTTCTTGAACAAGGAAATGGATGAGCTTGTCGAGAAAGCGCATCAGACGTTGTCACGTGAAGGTTTGAAAGAGAAGGACATGCTGATTGAGCGCTACATGGACGTCAAATACTTCAGCCAAAGCCAGTTTTTTACGGTGGATATTCCGCCGCGCAAGATTCGGGACCTGAAGATGGTGACGGCCAAGTTCATGAGCGCCATGAAGGCCAAATACGGGTACAACCTTCCTCCCCATTATGTCCCACTTGAAATCGTAAACCTGCGGGTGGTGGCCCGGGGGAAAATCCCCAAGCCAGACCTGCCCAAAATCAACAGGATCGGGAGCA
The DNA here is from genome assembly GCA_016211085.1 of Acidobacteriota bacterium. Classification (GTDB taxonomy): domain Bacteria; phylum Acidobacteriota; class UBA6911; order RPQK01; family JACQSY01; genus JACQSY01. The sequence continues at coordinate 24,489 of JACQSY010000020.1, forward strand.
TTAAAAGAGCTCAAAAACCTTCCCGTATGGTGTGGTTTAAAGATACGGGATTTGTCCCCACCCAAATCTTTGAAAGAGAGTTGCTACCGGTCGGCGCCTCTTTTGACGGGCCTGCAATTGTCGAACAGCCTGACACCACCACCGTTTTGCCCCCCGGTACCCATTGCAGCGTGGATGTCTATGGAAACCTCATCATCCTGGTAGGTAAGTAGGAGGCCTCATGCGTGAACACATTGATGAACAAAAGTATGAAGTCAAAGAGAAACTGCGCGAGATCGAGAATCTCCAATTAGATCTGATCACGTTCGAGGTTCTGCGGAACGCTTTCGTAGCGGCATGCTACGAAGCATCGACCACCATCGAACGCATCGCTTATCACCCGGTCGTGGGGATGGGGCGGGACCGCTCCAATGCACTGCTGACCGCCGACGGACGTTTAGTTGCCCACGGCCACACGGATGCAGCCGCGCATTATGCTTCCTTCGAGGCCTCCATTGAAGAGCTCCTGAAGGACATTCCTAAAAAGAAGATGAGGCCGGGGGATGCATACCTGTTCAGCGATCCCTATCGGACCGGTTCTCATGTGAACGACACACGCCTGATCCGGCCCATTTTCGTGGACGATGAAATTGTGGCGTTCGCCTGCACCGTGATTCACTGGGCCGACATGGGTGGGCCTATGCCGGGCACGTTCAACCCGGAAGCGACCAGTTGTTATGCCGAAGGTATTCGTATCCCGCCGATTCGTCTTTTTAAGAAAGACAAACTGGATGAAAACTGGTTCAAATTCATTGCGCTCAATATTCGTGGATCTATTGAAAGACGCGGTGATTTGACAGCGCAGTTTGAAGCCGCCCGGCTTATCGAGCGCAGAGTCCAGGACTTGGTAGCACGATACGGCAAGCAGACGGTGGAACTCGCTTTCGAGGAACAATTCAACTATTCAGAGCGGCTGATGCTGGCGGAGATTAAAGCTCTTCCCGATGGAGTGTGGGAATTTGAGGACTATGGCGATCAGGATGTGATGCGCCCGGGAAAGCCACCCATCCGGGTCCATTGCAAGATGACCAAGAAAGGAACTCAGCTGACGTTTGATTGGACTCAGTCGGATCCGCAGCCCTGTGGTTCCTGGGGTGCAGCCCGGGCAACTCTGATTGGAGGCAACTACCTGGGATTCATGATTTGCTTTCCCCGGCTTTTTCCTCTGAACAATGGAATCATCCGCAACCTTGAAATCATCTCTAAGCCCGGGACGTGTGTGCATGTGGTAGAACCCGCGCCGACGACGGGATACTGCTCGGGCGCTTTTGACAAAGTGGAGGCCGTCACCATCGCATGTCTCGCAGGTCCTTTGGCATCGGTCCAGCCCTGGCGGGTTTACCCTGCTGCAGTCAGCCTGACGAATCTTTGCATGGGAGGATTCAATCCCCGAACCGGAAAGTCATTTGTGCAGTACACCTATGCTGTAGGAGGCGAGAACGCCAGAACGTTTAAAGACGGAAAATCCCTTATCTTCATGCGGTTTTGTAATGCCCGGACCATTCCCCAGGAATTGGAGGAGAGATGGTTCCCGGTTATCTACACGCGTTATGAAGCTCGGCCTGACAGCTGCGGGCACGGTCAGCGACGGGGTGGTTTTGCCCTGGTCCGCGAACTGAAGGTGCTTACCGATGTCACCATGACCATTCACGGCGATCGTGAGAAGTATCCACCCTTCGGTATTGGCGGCGGCATGAATGGCGGCGGTTGTGCGCTGGTTATTAACAAGGGAACTGAAAAAGAGCTGGATGCAGGAATGTATGCAACTGGTGTTCATCTCAAGCAGGGAGACCAGATTTATTACACCTCCAGCGGGGGCGGCGGTTTTGGAAATCCGTTGGATCGTGACCCGCTTCTGGTTTTGGAGGATGTTAAAGACGAGTGGCTGACGATGGAGGCAGCGCGAAATTTCTATGGAGTGGTCATCAAGGAAATTGACGCTGAAGCTTGTGACTATCTCATTGATGAGGAAGAGACCCGAAAAGCACGCGAGGAACTTCGCATCAAAGGATTTCCTGAAGGTCGGGGAGCTCACCAGATCCATCCCGAAGGCAAAAACATTAAACCCGGCTGGATCCCGACGGAAGAAGAAGTTCAGCCGCACATCACCGTTTCTCGGCCGCCGGGCTGGTAAAACATGGGTACGAGCGTGCAGCGATGTTGATTTGAGGAGAGCGTTATGGGCAAGGCGAATTGGTACGACATGCGGGAGTTTTTGAGTTTTCTGGATTCGAAAAACGACTTGTTTCATGTGCCTGAACAAGTCGATCCGGGCTGGGAAGTCAATGGCATTACGCGTCTGGGTTTGCAAAAGCATGGGCCGGCGATCTTCTTTGATCGAATCCGGGGAGCGGATCTCCCGTTGGTAGCAAATCTACTGGCGACAGAACGGCGTTTTTTCTGGGCGCTTGGTATCGATGATCCCCGCTGTTTTAATAAGGAATGGAGCAAGCGGACTGAACAAGTGGTGGCACCTCAGCTCGTAGATTCTGCCCCCTGCCAGGAGCACGTCGTGAAGGAGGCGGATATCGACCTTGACCGGATTTGCAACGTCAAGTGGCACCAGCACGATGGAGGCAGCTTTCCGGGTACGCTTTCCGCGTCGGTAACCCGAGACCCGGAGACCGGTCTCCAGAATGTTGGCATTTACCGCATGGCCACGCTCGGAAAGAACCTGCTGGGATGGGGGGCGCCGGAATACACTCACGGGCGGCAGCACTATATGAAGTACGAAAAGATGGGAAAGCCGATGCCCATGGCCGTCATCACCGGCTACGATCCCATTGTTTTCGTCGTGGCGTGCACACGAACTGCACCCGACGTGGATGAATTTCACCTGGCCGGAGCCTTGAGAGGAGAGGCGCTGCAAATGGTCAGGTGTCAGACCATCGATATCGAAATTCCTGCGACTTCCGAGGTGGTTTTTGAGGGCTTTGTGCGACCCGGACTCCGAAAACTGGAGGGCGGACTCGGAGAATACACCGGCTACTATGGAGAAGCCAGGCAAAACCCCGTTTTTGAGATTACCCGTATCACTCACCGCACGAAGCCGATCTATCTGGGCGCGAGAGAACAGTGGTACCCGTCGGATAGTTCCGTGGTGGTAGCCAAGGCTTCCCAGGCTGAAGCTTATAAGACGCTCCGGCAGCTTGTGCCCGGATTTTGCGATCTGCGCTGCGATGTGGCCTACGAGGCAATCGCTCAAATCGAAAAGTTGTACAAAGGCCATCCGCAGCAGGTGATGAACGCCATCTGGGGCGCCACGTACTCCAAGTACAAACACGTAATCGTGGTGGACCAGGACATCGACATCTGGGACTACAACAGTGTTCACTGGGCGCTCTCCACGCGTGTGCGCGCTGATCGAGACATTTACATCGTTCCCCAGCAGAGCGGGCAGTGGCTCGATCCTGCAGTGTCGTTACGTGAGAGAGGATGGCAGGCCGGCCTGGGCATCGATGCCACAATGCCCCGCGAGGAATACGAATTCTGGGGAGAGCAGGCGCCGAGAACGGTGGACGACCCGGAGATCGTTTCAATGACCACTGCCAAGTGGGGCGATAAGCTAAAGTGGAACGGTAAACCAGCTGTATAGCATCGAAAAGAGGCGGAAAATGCAAGACACCCAGATGATACGGCCCGAGACGATCGAAGAAGCCTGTGCTTTCTTACTTCAGCATCCTGAGGCCAGAGTCATAGCCGGCGGCGCTTCCGTGACTTTTCTTTGGAAGAACAATCTCATTTCCCCTACTGAAATCGTCAGCCTCAAAAAGATCAGCTCATTGCGTCACATCGAGATGGATGCGGCGGGCCGACTGCTGATCGGAGCTCTGTGCAGCCATTATCAGGTGGAAACTTCCCCAGTGATTGGAGAAGTCTGCCCGGTTCTCGCGGAGGCTGCTTCCAGCATCGCTTCGCCTCCGATCCGGAATATGGCCACCATTGGCGGGAATATTTGTCAATCCGATCCTTCAGCCGATTTACCGCCAGCCTTGATAGCCCTGAACGCGATCCTGGAAATCACCGGTCCCGGCGGATTGCGTACCGTTCCGGTAGCGGATTTTTTCAGTGACTACTTCACCAATATTCTTCAAGGGAATGAAATCCTCACCAAGATCATTATCCCTCCACTTCCTCCTCATGGCGGAGCTTATAAAAAGCTTGCCCGGTCGGTCACCAGTCGCGCCGTGGTGGGCGTCGCTGCGGTCCTGGCTTCTGATGGAAAAGGTCTCTGTACCTATTCCGGTCTGGCGATTTCGGGGGTGGGCCCGACGCCGCTCGTTATCCCCGAGGTAAAAGCTTGGCTTGGAAAGAAAATTGAGCTCCGAATGATCGAGGAGGCAGCTGGTCTGGCCGTCGATAGAAGCGAGCCGATATCCGACGCAAACGGGTCTGCCGAGTATCGAAAAGAGATGATAGGCGTTGTTATGAAAAGAGCTGTCACGCAGGCTTGGGAGAGAGCTCTTCAAGGGGTCCCTAAGGGCTGAGCCCGAGGAGGAGAAACATTGAATCACCCCATTGAATTGGAAATTAACGGTTCATTGCACAGTTTGTGTCTTCCTTCCAAGTGCACCCTGCTCCACGTCATTCGTGAGCATCTCCATTTAACCGGCGCCAAGGAAGGGTGCGGCTCCGGAGAATGCGGGGCCTGTACAGTCCTGGTCGACGGTTTACCCGTTCGCTCCTGCTTGACCTTGGCTTCTGAAGTCCAAAACCGGAAAGTGACGACGATAGAGGGGCTGGCTCAAAACGGGCAGATCAGCCGTGTTCAAAAAGCATTCATTGACCTCGGGGCCATTCAGTGCGGTTTTTGTACTCCGGGAATGATTCTCACGACCCATTCACTACTCGAGTCGAAGCCCCAACCGCAGGAAGAAGAAATACGGGCCGCGCTCTCAGGCAATCTTTGCCGATGTACCGGCTACTCCAAGATCGTTGCAGCTGTGAAAGCCGCCGCTGCCGGGAGTTACTCGGTTCCTCAACGGGCGGGAAATTACGAGGTGGTAGGAAAAAATGAGCCCAAGGTGGACGCTTTGGAGAAAGCTACGGGAGCGGCCGTTTACATTAACGACATCTTTCTTCCGGATATGCTGCATGGGAAAATACTGCGCAGCCCCTATCCGCACGCTCGTCTGCTCAAGATAGACGTTTCCAAAGCTCAGAAGCTTGCCGGCGTGAAAGCCGTAATCACCGCTCAGGATCTCCCCGAAGGGCGGTTTGGCCCTTTCATTAAAGATGAGTTGGTACTGGCGCGCGATAAAGTTCGCTATGCGGGCGAACCGGTAGCCGCCGTGGCCGCTACAGATCCTGATATCGCCGAAGAGGCTCTTTCCTTGATTGAAGTCCAGTACCAACCCCTTCCAGCTGTTTTTGATCCTTTAGAGGCCATGAAGCCCGGCGCTCCGCTCATTCATGAAGACTTAGAAAACTATTTTTGCATTGCACCTGTGGATCGGGAGGGGAACGTGTGTGCGCGCACACTTCTTGTCCAAGGAGATGTAGAGGAAGGTTTTCGGCAATCAGATGTGATTTTGGAGGAAACGTTTCGAACCCATGTCCATCACCAGTCTTATCTCGAGCCTTGCGGGGCTATAGCTAAGAAGGAAGCGTCGGGCCGATACACCGTCTGGTCGAATACGCAGGGGGTTTTCATTACACAAGCGCGAATTTCCGAAGCCCTCCATATCCCCATGTCCAAGATACGATCGATCTCACCGCGAGTCGGAGGAGGATTTGGGGGCAAAGTTGAAACTCATGTGCAACCGATCACTTTGGTCCTTGCCGACAAGTGCGGGAAACCCGTCAAAATCATCCTGACACGGGAAGAGGAGTTTTTAGCAGGGCGCCCGCGGCATGCGGCGGTCATCTCCTGCAAGCTGGGAGTGAAGCTGGACGGTCGCATCATGGCCAAGCAAATGTGGCATGTTTATGATTCGGGAGCTTACTCCTGCGATGGACCTGGGGTCATGGGCTTTGGTTGTTTGATGGCACGTGGTCCTTATCGGATCCCCCACCTCCGAATTGAAGGTCATTGTGTTTACACCAATAAGGTAAAAAGCGGCGCTTTTCGCGGATTTGGCAATCCACAAACCTCATTTTGCTCTGAATCCATGATGGATATGGCGGCAGAGAAGATTGGAATGGATCCGGTGGAGTTCCGGTTGAAAAATGCCTTGAATCCCGGTGACAAGTCATTTGGGGGTCAGGTCTTGCAAAGCGTAGGCATTAATGATTGCCTCACCGAGGCCTCCGCAGCTATCGAATGGAATCAAAAGAAAGACGTCGGACACAATGCAAAGCGACGAGGGAAGGGGATCGCTTCGATCAATCACATCAGCGGCCTGCTGGCCGCGTCTGCAATTGTCCGAATCAATGAGGACGGCACAGTTACCCTTCAGGTTGGTACGGTTGACATAGGTCAGGGAGCCGATACTGTTCTGGCGCAAGTTTGTGCAGAGGAGTTAGGGGTCTCCGTGGGAGATATCGCTCTCGTCACTTCAGATACTGATGCGACGCCCTTTTCCTGGGCCACTACTGCCAGCCGCTTGACCTACACTGCAGGAAACGCCGTGCGCAAGGCCGCTCAGGACGCCAAGAATCAGCTCCTTGAACTCGCAGCCCGTCGACTTGGCGTCGACAAGGCCGAGCTGGAACTGAAGAAGAAGCGAGTGCATGTTAAATGCCATCCTGCCCAGGGAATCGATTTGCCGGAACTGGCAGCCATCAGCTGCTGGGTGACAGGTGGGCCCATCATTGGGAAGAATTCCTTCCTGGTGGAGGAGCCTGCTTTCGACCGGAGCGGCTTTCATGGTTTTGCCTTTGGAACAATGACCGCCTATATCTTTGGCGCTCAGGTTGCGGAAGTCGAAGTGGACGTGGAAACCGGCCAGGTCAAAGTCTTGAGGGGAGCTTCTGCACACGACGTCGGCTATGCGGTGAACCCTCAGAACGTGGAGGGGCAAATCGAAGGCGGTTTTCTCCAGGGTGTAGGGTACGCTCTTTTTGAAGAGATGATCTTCGACCAGGGCCGGGTGACTAATCCCTCTTTTTCTGACTATCACGTTCCCAGCTCTGCAGACAGTCCTCCAATTACGCCCATCATTGTCGAAGCTTGCGACGCCACCGGCCCTTTTGGAGCCAAAGGCGTCGGCGAACCCGGCCTGGTGGGAGTTGCCCCGGCGATTGCCAACGCCATTTATGATGCTATTGGCGTTCGAATCACTGAACTTCCCATTACGCCTGAAAAAGTTTTGAGTGCTTTAAAAAGCAAGCGTTCTTGAAACGAGCGTTTTTCATTACCGGATTCGATTAAGAATCAGCAAATACAGCGGGGTGCTTGCCGCAGGGCGGTATAAATCTTCGTTCAGCTTTTTTCGTTGACAACGGAAGAACCTCAAGCCAGCGCATAAGCACTCTCGTTCCACCGCGTTATTTCCTTCGTACCTTTTTTATTTACACAAATGGCAACGCCAGGTGTAAGCAATTCCTTGTCGGCTCGCCCAACTTGTTATATATAGGCTTCAACTTTCAGATTAAGGATTTTTGTCCAGGAGCAGGAGAAGAAAGTACTTCGTTATTCAAGGCGCGGTGTTACTGCCGCCGGTCAGGTTGGGTTAACAGACCTGGAATTGCGTTATCATTTCGCGGAATTGGGCTGTCGTTCATCCGATAGGGGTATGCGTATTCATCGGACGCTCACCAGCTTCCTCGTCAAGTTCTCTTCAAGGGCTTGGACTCACGGGACCAGACGCGATAAATGCGGTTGGGGCCTTAGCGGGCGAGCCATCCGCGTTTCAAGGGAATCACTAAGAAGAAGAGGGGAATCCATGAAAAAGAAAAGCAACAAAATCTTCACAGGCTTCTTTGTTTTGGCCCTGTTTCTGTTCGCCGCCCCGTGGCCACTATTCGGTCAGATCAGTTCAGGAACCATTTCCGGAACCTGCAGAGACGAGAGCGGAGGTGTCCTCCCGGGAGTGGAAATATCGACGGTACATGTCGATACTGGAGCTAATCGCACTGCGTTGACCAACGACCTGGGGTTTTTCCACGTTTCAGGATTGCCGGTGGGTGACTATGAGATCAGAGCCAAGATGCCCGGATTTCAGACCCTGGTGCGGCGAGGGCTGCGGTTGACCATCGACCAGGAGATGAAGATCGACCTGGTGTTGATAGTGGGTGAAGTCAGTGAAACGCTCACCGTGACTGGGACTGCACCGCTGGTGGAAACCACACGCTCCGGCCTTTCGGGCCTCGTCGATGATCGCCGGATGGCTGAGTTGCCATTGAATGGGAGAAGTATGGAGCAATTGGCCTTGTTGCAGGTGGGCGTGACAGTCTCCCGAAGGTCGGGGGCCTCTTACAATGCAGGGGGGGTTACCAAGATTTCCATTGCGGGTGCAAGACCGACTCACAGCACATATCTTCTTGACGGAACCGACATTAATAACCTAGGGAAGACCACTCCTGGCAGTCTGGCGGGATTCCTGTTGGGCGTCGAAGCTATTCGCGAATTTAGGATCCATACCAGCAGCTATAGCGCGGAATATGGGAGAAGCGCAGGAGGTGTGGTCAGCCTGGTTTCCAAGTCAGGAACCAACCAGTTTCACGGATCCATCTTTACCTATCACCGAAATGACAACCTGGATGCCCGGAACTTCTTTGACCGGGAAGATACCCCCGAATTCAAGAGAAATAACTTCGGATTTTCTGCAGGAGGGCCGATCAGCAAGGACAAAACCTTTTTCTTTGGTGCTTATGAGGGTCTGCGAGAAGGGCTCGGGCTGAGTCAGGTGGCAACAGTCCCCAACATGAGTGCTCGCGAAGGCTTTCTGCCCGACGCAGCTGGGAGGCTTCAAAATATTGGCGTAGCCAATGTGGTCAAACCCTACCTGGCTTTGTTCCCCGTTCCCAATGGGGCGGATCTAGGCAATGGGACGGCCTTCCTTTTCGGCTCTTCAACCCGCAGTATTGGGGAGGATTATCTCTCAGTAAGAGTCGACCATCACCTTTCGGATTCCAATTCCCTGTTTGTCAGGTACACGCTGGATGATGGTCAGAAAACAACTCCGGACGATCTGCGGATCTTTCAGACTTTAGACGTAAGCCGGAATCAATATCTGACGTTGCAGCATACGGTGGTTTTGTCTACGACGGTGGTCAATGCAGTTCAATTTGGATTGAATCGAAGCTTTACCGCCAGCGAGGCGGCTCAAATAAAAAGCATTCCTTCCTCCCTCGATCTTTCGCCGCATTTCAGCTTCGGAGTTAGCGGGGGAATGAGCCTGGGTTCAGGAATCACTTCCTTGGGAGCTTCAGGTGCAATCCCCAGGAAAGACGCCCTGAACACGTTTCAATTATCGGACGACCTGAGCATCAACCGGGGCAGGCACTCTCTGAAAACTGGAGTGCTCATTCAGAGGGTTCAAAACAATTCTTTGACCTGTGCCGAATGTGGCGGGTCGGCAACTTTTGGGTCGTTAAGAGATACGTTGCAAGGACGGCTCTTGAGGTTCCAGGCATTGGCTACCGGATCGGATGTGATTCGCGGCTGGAGACAGACCATCTTCGGCGTCTACTTTCAAGACGATCTGCGGATCACCTCCAACTTGACGCTCAATGCCGGCCTCCGGTGGGAATTCGTGACCGATGCCGATGAAGTAAACGGGAAAGCCGCTGATTTCGTGGGAGACAAAAACTCGGCTGAAATCAAAGTCGGCAATCCTGTTTTTGAAACAGACAAGAACATCTTCCAACCCCGCGTCGGCTTTGCATGGGACCCCTTTGGAGACGGGACAACTTCGGTCCGTTCCGGGTTCGGGATCTTCCACGACCAGCTCCTGATGGGGAATTTAATTGCCATCAGTGTTTTTACTCCACCCTTTGCCCTTCGTGCCGATGTGCGTAGCCCTGCTTTCAAGACACCGTTGGATCCCTTTAACACTTTTCCCACAGTTCAGGATTTCTTGAAAAGCGGCATCACTCTCAGCTCCGATCAGGCATTTTTCACCAAAACGCCTTACAACATGCAATGGAATTTGAGCGTGGGAAGGGAAGTCACGTCCAACGTGGCGGTTAATATTGGGTATATCGGCTCCCGCGGAGTCAATCTGGACCACAGCCAAGAGTGGAACAGCGTCATTCCAGACATTCTCCCCGACGGTAGGAAATTTTTTCCTCAAGGAAGACCGAGACGCAACTCTGCCTTTGGACGTAGGCGTGTTCATGAAACCAATGCCGATTCTTGGTATCACGCTTTAGGGGTCGGCTTCAACACCCGAGTGGCTGATTTCCAAGGCCAGGTTTCCTACACTTTCAGCAAAGGGATGGACACACACTCGTCGCGGTTGGCCTCAGACTTTTCCGAAGCAGGTTCCGGAAGAACTCTCGACCCTGAGAACATGGGGGGCGACAAGGCTCTAAGCGCATTTAACGTCAGGCACAATCTGAGTGCGAACTACAGCTATTCGCTTCCCTTTGGCAAAAGGGGGCCTGACGCTTCCGGCCTTGCTGAAAAGCTCACCAGCGGCTGGCAACTCAACGGCATCATCACCCTATCTTCCGGTACTCCGGGTACGATCGTGAATGCGGCTGATCGGTCTCGAGTCCTTGCGGGGGCCCGGACCGGTGAAGGGGATAGGCCTAACCTGGCTCCAGGGAAGGACAACAATCCTGTCTTGGGAGGTCCCGATCGTTACTTTGATCCTAGTGCTTTTCAGCTGCAGCCGGCAGGATTCCTTGGAAATTTAGGAAGAAACACCTTAATCAGCCCGGGATTCGCCAACGTTGATTTCTCCGTTTTCAAGAACACCTATTTCCCCGGCATTTCTGAAGATTTCAATCTGCAATTCCGATTCGAGGTTTTTAACATTTTCAATCGAACCAATTTCGGGTCCCCGTTCTCTCAGGTTTTTGACGTGGATGGTTCGATTATCGGCAGAGCCGGTCGTATTTCCAGCACCGACAGCACGTCACGGCAGATCCAGTTTGCCTTGAAAATTTTGTTTTAATAACAAAGGTTCTAAAAGAATCCGGAGACTTATTCGATTCTCAGTCTACATTGGGGAGGAGCACAATCATGAGAGTTAAACCCTGGTTCGGCTGTGCGCTAGTGAGCTTGAGCATGTCTTCCTGGTTATCGGCTCAGGCCGCATCCTCGGTTCCGGAAGAGCTGATTAAATATCCGGAATTGATTGTCTACAACGCTAAGATCGTCACGATGGATGACCGGCTGGTGAACGAAAACCCAGGCACTGTCGTAGAGGCCATGGCGGTTCGCGAGGGTAAGATTTTTGCGCTCGGCGATTCTCAGTCGATTCTTCGCTACGCGGGGCCGCAGACCCAAAAGCTGGACCTAAAACAGCGCACGGTAATCCCCGGGATCATCAACAGCCATGTTCACATTCACAATGACGCTCTGAGCAAGTGGTTCGATGCCAACCCGCAGCGAACCCGCGATGCAGTGGGAATCTTTCAAGTTCAGGGGTCCACCTCAGAGGAGCTAGTGCGCCAGGTTGAAAGAGTTCTCAAGGAGAGGGTCTCCAATCTTGAACCGAAAAAATGGGCGTTTTTAAATTTGCCGACGGAACGCGGAGGCACCGGCAGAGGCATTGGAACGAGAACACTGCAAGATCGCAAGATCATTGCAAAGCAGCTTGATGAATGGGCTCCCAATCATCCGGTCATGGTCATTGCCCACCCCAGCTACATCTTGAATAATCAGGCCCGACGAGTACTGGAAGAAATTTACGGGATCGCTCCCAGCATGGATGAGGTTCCCGAGGACGGGTTTTCTGGAATGGGTGCAGAGTATCGAAGATCGGTGATCGTTGATGGCTATTTCAATGACCATTTGGATGTCCTCGCGGAAGAGATCATTTTGGAAGGTCTGAAGGATGCTGCAGCGCGGGGAATCACCACTTTTTCGTCCCACATCATGGGGATCAACAATTTTAATGCCTATATTCGATTGATTCGGAAATACGGTCGCTTGCCGATCCGGTTTGGTTATTCCAACTATGCCGGTTTCCAACCCAACCCCAGCTATGCTCCAGGGTTTTATCTGAGATTAGGCGATCAGGCCGGTTTTGGTCACGAATATTTTTGGATGACGGGGGTGGGTGTTAGCAACCTGGATGGCGGTCCACCCATGTTTTGTTCCTCGGTGGCTCTTCAGGCTGATGAAAAGAAACGAGAGTGGTGCAGGATCGAACCGGGTTCCGATTTCTACAAGGCGGTTTATCAATTGATCCTGGATGGCCAACGGGTCAATGTGGGCCACAATTATGGCGACAAGTCGCTGGATATTTTTATGGATATGCTCGAAAAAGCCATGGCTGAAAAGCCAAGCTTCACGCTGGAGTACATCCGATCACGTCAATTTACGGCGGATCATTGCGGACTCTATCCCAGACCCGATCAGCTCCCTCGCATCCAGAAGCTGGGGATTATGCTCAGCTGTGGAGCCAATTCCATGGATCGCACATTTCCCAACCTGGGAATGTATGGGATGGAGAAGGCGGAATGGATCAGTCCCATCAACAATATTCTAAAAGCCGGCGTCCCCGTCTCCTTTGAAACAGAATCCTCTCTGGACAACGGCCTCTTCAACACCTTCTTGCCTTTTATCACGCGCAAGAGCACCACAGGCGGTTATGTGGTAGCCCCTGATCAGGCTGTGCCTCGAGTCATCGTGATGAAGATGGCTACCAGCTGGGGAGCAAAATTCCTCATGAAGGAAGATTCTTTGGGTGTGTTACAGAAAGGATACAATGCTGATTTCCTTGTTTTGAACCAGGACTATTTCTCGGTTCCCCTCGAGGAATTGGGTAAGACCATTCCGCTGGCTACCGTGGTTGGCGGCGAAATAGTGTTCTTGAGAGAGTCGCTTGCCAAAGAGTTGGGCGTGCCTACGGTAGGCAAAGAAGTAATCTATGGTTTCGAAAGGAAAGATTCAACATCGGCTGGCAGAGCTATGGAATGAGTACCTAACTCGAATGAATCTCGAATTTACTAACCTGCTCGAAAAGATACTTGAGGGCTTATGAAAGCAAAAATAAGCTTCATGGTCTTTTGTTGTTGCCTGTCGCTGTTGGTGCGGCCCCTCAGGGCGCAATGGATGCCGCCTGACGAACTCTCGAAAGAAAAAATTGTCGAAATTTCGGACAAGGTTCTGGCCATGCCCGATCTCGAAGTGAAAGCCAAAGAAGACATCTTCAGGATTCGGGTTCTGGAGATGGACTGGGATGTGGGTGGGATGGTTTACGAACCCGAGGACGCTTCGAAAATTCCTTTGGGACCCGACGGGAAAAAAGTAGGTTTGTTCTTGATTCACGGCGGTTCAGGGGACCACCGCGGCAAGGACGCGGAAGCCCGGATGCTGGTAGCGAAGTTTGGCTTCAAGGTCGTCACCATGACTTACCCTGGCCGTTTATACTTCGCTGATCCCAATCACGATTGGCCCGGAGATACTATCAACCCGGATGGATCCGTTCGCACCCCCCTTTGGAAAAAAGACGAACAAATCACGCATGATCAATACCAGGTAACCGAAGATAAATCCCTAATCGAGAAGTACGGGACTTTGATTTTGGCTTGTGCCCGAGAAGGCACGGTGTTTTTCGATCGCATGGCGGCCTGGCCGGTGGCTTTTGAAGAAACCGGTAAGGAGATCTTGCGCAGAAATCTTCCATCAGGCGAATACTCCATCTACATTCACGGGCACTCTACAGGAGGCCCTTTTTCGTTCATGCTGAGCCAACGGGTAGCCAACATTGTAGGAGTGTTAGGAATGGAAAGTTCTCCGTTCGGCTACATCACTCGGCGCACGCAACTCGAGCCGGGTTTGGGTGGCAGCCCGCCTGTGCCCAGCGGTAAAACTCTCGGCGACGTGCCCTTTAACTGTCTGCAGATTAGGACCTGGCGCGACTCGGCCCGCTATGCGGGGCCTGAAGCCTTAATGATCGAAGGACCCGATGCGCTCATGCGCCTGCCGATGCTGATGGAAAAGGTTTTGGAAGGCTGGAAAAAACAAACCAGATCTCCACAGTTCAAGGCGGAGGGCATGGTTCATTTCGGAGCAGTGGACACGCTGGAAGCAGCAGCCAGAGCCGTGGCCAAAAGATTAAATCTCAATGCGGATCAAACAAGTGAGCTGATCAAGCTTTATATCGGTTATTCGCGAGAGCTATCGGGAAAAGGAGTGAAGCGACATCCTCCAGTCATTTTTGGTATTGCTCAGGCAAGCGCGGATCATTCACCAGAACGCTACAAGAAAGTGACACTGCCCACTTATCGTGCGATGATTCCACCACCTAAAGTGAGTTTGGTGGAATTTAAGGCCGGAACCCACGGCTATGATCGCCCTGAACCGGGACTGAGCAAAGGAGTTTTTCCGGCCGTTGCCCACCTGTGGCACGAAGCCATTATGGCGGGATATTTCATTGAGCAACCTGAGAACTGAACACAGATTTAGGAGGGACACTGGATGGGTCACACTTGTCGGAAGAAGAGATTACCGACCAGCGTTAAGTTTATCGGTTTACTGGCGGTGGTATTGCCTCTGGCAGTAAGTAGCAAGGCGCACGATACTCCAAAAACTCTTAAGACCGAGAGCTTTTACGAGAACTGGATCCAGTCAGAAGGCATCCCCATATATCGGGGATTCCATATCGACGACGTCAGGACCCTTCAGTTAAAGCCCTGGAAGCGCCTGGGAGCATCCGGAGCTTATCTTGTGCTGGACGGCATGGAAGGAACCGACGATGCCTTCCTTCTGGAAATAGCACCCAATAAGAAGACATTACCTGAAAGGCATCTGTTTGAGGAGGTAGTCTACGTTGTTTCTGGGACAGGGAGGATGGCCCTTTGGAAGGAAGGCCGTCCAAAGCAATTCAAGGATTTTCAAAAGGGAAGCCTTTTGTCTCCTCCCTTGAATTCCTGGCATGAGTTTTACAGCGTGGGCAACGAGCCCGTCCGGTTGTTTAGCGTGACCAGCGCTCCCGCCGTGTTGGATCTGTTTCACAACGAAGATTTTGTTTTTAACAACAATTTCGAATTCACTGACCGCTACAACGCGGAAAAGAGCTTCTTTGATACTTGGGAGTGGTTTCACTATGAAGGACTGGAAGGAGTCGATCCCCACGACCTGCAGGCCGTTTATACCAATTTTGTGCCCGACGTGCGCAAGTTTGAGTTGAAGCTTTTTCCCCGTGGAAAAGACAACAGCTACGGCTTCCTGCAAATGGATGACAATGTTGTGGCGCCTCATGTGGCCCAGTGGGAAGTCGGGGTCTATAGTAAGGCGCACCGTCACGGCCCTGGTTCGGTCATCATAATCATTGACGGAAAGGGGTATTCCCTGGTGTGGACTGGGTCCACTCATTACAGCAAGGGGAAACCCTTTAAGAAAGTGGACTGGCACGAAGGATCGGTTTTTGTTCCGCCACTCTGGTGGTTCCATCAGCACTTCAATACCAACAACGGGCCAAGCCGTTACCTGGCAATCGGCTGGGTGGGACGGAAGTGGGGAATCAACGGCCTGGGAACGCATACGCACCAAAAGCCGGTGACGAGCCTGGACGAAGGCGGCAATCAAATCAATTACGAGAATGAGGATCCCGTTATACGAACCATGTACGAGGAAGAATTGAAGAAAGCGGGCGTGCAGATTAGAATGCCGGCCATCGTCTATCAAAAATAAGAACTGTCTCAGTTCGCCACTCTAACTTTCGAGGGTATGGAGGAAATCAACGAAAGACGCGTCGAGAATCGGCGTGTGCCTTAAACAACACTTATCAGGACCCAACCATGATTCCAAAGTTTTCTTTGCACGAGCCTGATTCGATAAAAGAAGCATCTTCGTTGCTCAGCGAGCTAAAAGGGCAAGCGCGAATTCTGGCAGGAGGCACTGAACTGTTCTTGCTGGCAAAGTTAGGTTTGAGCAGCTGGCAACATCTGGTCAGCATCAGAAATGTATCCGAGCTGAATCGCCTGGAACTCCAGCGCGACCGCCTGCGGATTGGCGCAGCGGTTACTCACCGGATCCTGGAGCGTTCCTCACTGGTACAGGAACAGTTCCCGTTATTAGCGGAACTCGAGGGACAGATCGCAAATGTGAGGATTCGCAACGTAGGGACCCTGGGCGGGAATCTTGCGTTTGCTGAGCCTCGTGCTGACCCCGCGACTTTACTGCTCGCCTACGGCGCCCGCGTGAAGGTCCAAAATTCAAAAGGGGAGAGAGTGCTTCCGCTGAAGGATTTCTTTGTTGACTACTACACTACGGCGTTGGCTCTGGATGAGATCTTGACGGAAATAGAAGTTCCCCGGCCACACCCCCATACAACGGGCGCTTACTTGAGAGTTCGTCTGACGGAAAGACCCGCTGTGAGCGTCGCCTGCCTTTTATCATGTGATGGGGGAGGTGTTAAACAAGTGGTGCTCACCCTGGGGGGAGTCAGTCCCAAGCCGCTGCGTCTGGAAAGCGTGGAGGCCGCGTTACAAGGGAAAGGCCTGGAGGAAGCTGCTCGATCGATCGAGGGAGAATCCACGATTGCTGCCGAACAATGTACTCCCTTTGAAGATCTGACCATGTCGGCGGAGTGCAAGCGCCACATGGTCAAGGTTCTGGTTACAAGGGCTTTCTTGGAAGCTTGCAACAAAGCAAAGGCCGCGAGACTTTGAAGCTGGGGAACCAAATAATGGCTGAAACAAAACGACTCAGGATCAGTTTTCTGTTAAATGGCAAAGAGACGTGGCTCGAGATTGAGCCCAATTTGATGCTGGTGGACCTATTGCGCGAGAGCTTGTTCCTCACCGGGACCAAGAAATCGTGCGCAATGGGAATCTGTGGAGCCTGCACGGTGGTGGTGGACGGAATGGCGGTCAGCTCTTGCACGTTCCCTGCTTTCAACATCAACGGCCGCGAGGTATTGACCATTGAGGGACTCTCTTCAAACGGACAGCTGCACCCTCTTCAGAAGGCCTTTATACAAAAAGGCGGGTTTCAGTGTGGGTTTTGCACTCCAGGAATGATCCTGATGGCCAAGACGCTTCTGGATGAAAATCCTGCCCCTACCGAAGAGGAGATAAGGACCTACATGGATGGCAATATCTGCCGGTGTACGGGCTATCAAATGATCGTGGAATCCATTTTGGAAGCGTCAAGGAGTGAAGCCGGTGAAATCAATTAGTGAATCGAAGGCGCGGTTGGATGGCGAAGAGAAGGTCACAGGACGCGCAGTGTACACGGATGACATCCGCTTGCCGGGGATGCTCCATGCAAAGCTCCTGAGAAGTCCTTATCCCCATGCTAGACTAGTGGGTTTGAATGTTTCAAGAGCAATACGTCTGCCGGGTGTGGCGGCGGTACTCACGCGGGATGACTTTGCCGGACTCAATCCCTTTTACGGTTTTAGCGTCAAAGATCAGCCGGTGGTGGCGCTGGATAAGGTTCGCTATGCCGGAGATGTAGTTGCGGCTGTTGCTGCCGTGGATGAAGACACCGCTGAAGAGGCGGCTTCGCTTATTGAAGTGGAATATGAGCAACTACCTGCCGTTTTCACTGTGAAAGAAGCCCTGGTAGAGGGAGCTCCTCTGCTGCACGAGAACATCAAGCAGAAACATCTGCCCAAATATGGGAGAGGCTGTACCGGCTTCTTCCACGAGGGAACAAATATCTGTTTTCATTTTCGCTACGAGCGGGGCGACGTTGAGGAAGCTTTCGAGAGCTGCGATCATGTCTTTGAAGATATCTTTACCTTCCCCAGAGCTCAACACTGTTCTCTGGAGCCGCATGTCAGCGTGGCTTATTTTGAATCCGGTGGCTTGACCGTCTGGACTTCCACGCAGAGCCCGTTTGTAGTGCGCCAGGAGCTCTCACGGATTTTTCAAATCCGGTTGAACAAGGTTCGCGTCGTTGTTCCTTGCGTCGGAGCGGGTTATGGAGGCAAACACAGCGCCAAGTTCGAGCCACTCGCTGCAGCGCTGTCGCAAAAAACAGGACGGCCGGTCAAGCTGAGCCTTTCAATGGAAGAATCCTTTAAAACCGTCACGCAGCATTCGGCGACTATCAAAATGAAGACGGGCGTCAAAAAAGATGGAACACTGGTGGCGCGCCAATCCGAGGTGTTGTTGAACACTGGAGCTTATGCGGAAGCCGGCCCTCTGGTAATCGAAAAGGCAGGATATCGCGCCCATGGGCCTTATCGGATTCCTCATGTGAAAAGCGACGCATTTGCCGTTTATACCAACACCGTTCCTGCAGGTCCTTTCCGTGGTTTTGGGGGCACCCAGGTCGCCTTCGCCTACGAGTCACAGATGGACATGATTGCTGAAAAGCTGGGAATGGACCCGCTGGAAATTCGCCTGAAAAACGTGCTCAACAAGGGTGAAGAGTTTGCGCCAGGTGATACCCCGATTGATTCTGACTTGAAGGAGGCGCTGAAGCTTGCAGCTAAAGAAATCGGCTGGCACGAGAAAGGCCGTTCACCTTATCGGGGAAAAGGCATCAGTTGTGCCCTCAAGGATGGCGGGGGAATTAACAAACCCTCCAATGCGCTGGTCAAGATAACCGAAGACGGCAGCATCGTGCTCTCTTTTGGAACGGTGGAGGTTGGACAGGGGATCAACACGGCCATGGCTCAGATCGTGGCCAATGAAATGGACATGCCGTTTGAAAACATCCTGGTGGCGCCGCTGGACACCACTTCAACGCCTTATGATCAGGGAACCCTCGCCAGCGCCGGCATTGCAGTCACCGGTCCAGCCGTGCAAAGGGCGGCGCAAGACGTGGTGCGCCAGATCCTTGAAATTGCAGGAATGGTGCTGGGCCTGGATCCGGCGACCCTCCGTTTCGGAGAGGGGAAGGTGCATTACGGCGAAAACCAGAGCCTGCCGCTCAGGGACGTCATGATCCGCCACTTTGGAGGCACTGGAGGAGAAATTGTCGGCACGGGTTTCTTTAAAGTCTCCAGAAATAACGATGCCCCGCTGGGCTATCCCTGTCCTTTCTGGGAAGTGGGAATTGGCGGAGCGGACGTTGTAGTAGATCCGGAGACCGGTGAAGTTAAGATCTTAAAGTACATATCCGTGACCGATGCAGGAAAGATGATCCACCCCAATCATTGCCGTGGGCAGGACGAAGGGGCGGCCATGTTCGGCATTGGCCATACCCTTTTTGAAAGCATGATCTTTCGTGACGGCCAGTTGATGAATCCGAATCTTATCGAATACCGGCTTCCTAATTTTAGAGATCTGCCCGATCATTTCGAGTCCAGGATTCTCGAGGGTGGAAGCGGTCCTGGACCCTACGGGGCCAAGGGATTGGGTGAAGGGGGGATTCTACCGGTGGCTTCAGCCGTCACCAATGCCGTTTATAACGCAGTGGGTGTCCGGATCAAGGAGATCCCCCTCTACCCTGAGAGGGTCCTGAAAAGCTTGAGTCTGAAAAACGACTGAGTCGTAAATTCAAAATCCCCAGAGCCGGGCCACACACCCGCACAACACCGCGTTATCCGAGGAGCGATGAACATACGACGCGATTACTCCGCTTCGCTCCGTGCGCGCCTTCCGACTGATCGCACCGTCACACTCAAAGCGAATAAAAAGCTCAGACGGATCACAGGCGCAATGTTCAGAGGCGCGACTACAAGGAGCGCTCCTGAAGTTCGTCACAAGGAGCGCTTACTCCGCTCGCGCTCCGTGCGCGCCTCTGAATCTAAAGCGCGAATCCCGCTAGCCTTCCGCGCGCCTTTCTAAAAAGATCTCTGTGGTTTCCTTCGAGGTGATCCGCTTCACTTTTCGGCTCCGCTTGGAATCGAGATTTGACCCGTCGAAGGATTCAACTTGTGACAGAGCAGACACTCGGCTTGAAAATTAATGAGGTAGTGATTGTTTTCTCCTCCGTTTAAGTGGATGGCGTGCATCATGCTGGAAAAAGGAGGCGCGATTTTCGACTTTACGTTATGGCATAGTAGGCAACTTTCGGGCACCTTCTCGAAGTTGACGCCGGCAGTGGGATGTTTGCCCACCAGTTTGATGCCCTTTGGCGCCGAGGCCTGTGCTTTGGCAAGAAGCGTGGGATTGATCTTCTCATTCCATTGCTTCATGAGCGTGCTTAACCGAGTGTCCATCTTTCTTTCCGGGTAGCTGATGTGGCAGTCGACACAGCCATACGGAAAAGGATCTTGAGCATTAATTCCTGGAATCTTTCTGATTGGGGGGTGGGGACTCTCCTTCTGCGCCTGAGCGGCGGAAGCAGGCGTAAACAAAGATAACGCGAGCAGGAGAAGCTGTAGCCTTTTGATCATGTCTTTGACCGTGATGAAGTTGAACCAAGCCTCTTGCGTTGAACTAAGACTGTGGCGCTCTCTCAATTCCTTCAAGGTGGAGCAAACCGGTGTCGGGATAATTTGCAAATAAATCATCAAGCCTGGTTAGTGCATGTAGAAGAAGCATGCAACTTTAGGAAGGGGAGTATCTTTCATGATCACGATCCTCCCTGGGATTGATTGAACCTCAAGTTTGCGGTTGAGTTGGTCGAAGACGGAAGCCTTGCTGGCGAGGGATATTTCCTGAAAATCCTTCTCCAGCTTCGCCGCCTTTTCGATCTTTAGTCTTAGCTGAGCCAGAATCCCGTCCATTAGACTCGTTTGCTGTGCAGACTGCACCTTGATGATCAGGCGCGTTGCCTCCGGTTCCGAAGCAGTTTCTAACTCCGTCTTTAGCTCCGCGCCCGCATTCTTAGCCGAACGGCCGGGCTCTGCCGAATTGAAGGAGATCCCTGCTGGTAGAATAACTTCGCTGTCCACAACGGTAACCGTGTGGCCCTTGGTTTCCAGCATCAATGAGATGATGAGCAGATCGCCTACTTGTCCAACTGAATTACCCAGTTCGACGCGGACAGGGGACTGTGCGCGAACCGCCAAGATCAGTTGGCAAAACATGCTCAAACCCATCAGTGCGATCTTACAAACCCTGTTGCAAAGCATAAATTACAGATAGTGCTTCTCAGAGAAAGGTTCGGTTTTCATCCGAGAAGGCCGCTTCTGTTTCAGTGATGCGGAGCAGGTTCAGGCAATTGTTTATCCATCTGCTCGTTGAATTCCCAGTAGTAATCAACCCGTTCTCCGATCCGCATGGTGGGCCAGTCGTTCAGATACTCGTCCTTGATCATCTTTCGCCACTCTTCAGCGACGTCTAGAATCGCTTTTGGATCGCTCACATACCTGGCTGCTAATTTTCGTATTTCCGGATCATCAAGGGCCGTGAGGCGCCCGTTGTCGATAAGCTTTTTCCCATCGATCTCAATGGTGGGAAAATAAAGATGACCGCCGTTTAGTTTCAGGGGTGAAGCGCCCTGGGGTTGAACTCCGTGCATCAATCCTTCCCCGCGATATACATCCCCCACACTGAAATGAACCACACCGGCCGTCCGCATATGATCTGACCACCCACCCGTCAATCCGTAGTTGCCTTTTTCCCGATACCAGTTGGAATTGAAGAAATCGGGTCCCACGATGGTGGGGGTGGTGCCGATAGCAAAGGTAAGCAACCACCGAGCTCCTTTGTTTCTCTTCTCTTCGCCAAATCCGACGCTGTATTCAACGCCGTCGTACTGACGAATCTTTTTCAGATAATCCTCTCCGACCCGTCCCCCACCTTCAATCCTCACCACCTCTCCTTGCTCGATGATATAGGTCATGCGGGCGGGTAACGGTCCCATATGAGCCGCATTGACTACAATCTTGCCCTTGGCATCCACCACCTTGCTGTATTCGAGACCCATGCCCAAATGGCTCCACTGGTAAGCGGCCCCTCCAAATATCCAGTGCTTCTCGAGGCCGATTCCCTGGGCTGCCATGGCGCTATCCGGATTCATGTAAGGAAAATTCTTTTTCACCCAATCGAGGTCGACATCAAAGGTGAACGTCAAGTCGGTTCCGAGTGGATCTGTGAGGCGAACCCTGTGTGGTTTATCGAGGCCGATCATCTCCCAGACTTTGTTCTGGATGGCCAGGTCCAGTTCCACAGGAAATTGCGCATATTTGTCAAAGGCAAGCTGTTCCGGAACTGCCGGGAGAGCTACAGAAGCTATAACCCGCTTTCCTTGTTTGGTCCAATACATCCCGCGACCGTACGAAAGGTAAAGCATGTAATCTCCGAAAAGCACAACATCGGATTGCCTGATCGCTTCCTCCACCCACAGAGGAACCCATGAATCAGGGACGTACTGCCTGCCATCCATCGGGTCCAGTGACGTACCTTTTCGGCGTGGGATCGGCATAAGAGTGATTACATCCGCCAATCCCCCCATTCTGCGTATGGCAATCCTCATCGCGTCGAGCCAGACCGGGTCAAAGGCTTGATTGTCTATGGTGACAAGGACCACTTTGTCTCCTTGTTTCAGGCCGCGGAGCTTGAGCTGAAATGTCGCATTTTCCACCAGTTTTTCCATGGAGGTTGGTGTGTAATTGCTAATAGCCTTCGGTTTTTTTCTCATGGCCTCCAGTGCTTCCTCGTAAGTCTGCTGAGCCCACGAGGTCTGAGACAACAAGAGGATACCAATCAGATAAATCGCCTTTGGGAAGAATCTTCTAATCATTGCATAACTCCTTTGGCTCTAGTGTCCTTAATCCTAATTCTTATTCGCGATCTTTGCCGCTTCCTTATCCATTTCTTCATTGAGTTCCCAGTAATAATCGACTCGACCTGGAGGGCGAATGGTTGGCCAGTCATTGAGATATTCCTCATGC
Organism: Acidobacteriota bacterium; assembly: GCA_016211085.1. Lineage (GTDB taxonomy): Bacteria > Acidobacteriota > UBA6911 > RPQK01 > JACQSY01 > JACQSY01. The sequence continues at coordinate 47,276 of JACQSY010000020.1, forward strand.
ACCAATTTTCGCCATTCTTCCGACACATCCAGTAAATTCTTAGGGTCCCCATACTTGGCCGCCAGAGTTCGGATCTCCGGGTCGTCCAAAACCGTCAATCTGCCATTGTCGATGAGCTTTTTCCCGTCCACTACTACAGTGGGGAAGTAGAGGTGTCCCCCGTTAAGCTTCACCGGCTTGACGCCTTTTGGTTGTACACCGAGCATGAGACCTTCGCCGCGGTAAACGTCACCAATGCTGAAATGTAGAACGCCAGCGGCCCTCATGTGATCCGACCATCCGCCCCCCAGGGTGTATGAACCTTGTTGTTTGAACCAGGTGGGGTCAAAAAAATCTGGAGCAACAATCGTGGGAGTGACACCGATGGCAAAGGCCTCCAGCCACCTCGCTCCTTTGTTACGCTTATCCTCTCCGAAGCCCACGGGGTACTTGACTTCATCATATTGCCCGATGATCTTCATGTAATGCTCGCCCACCCGGCCTCCGCCTTCGATGGAAACTACCTGGCCTTTGTCTATGACGTAGGTCATTCGCACGGGCAGCGGCCCCATGTGGGCGGCATTAACCACGATTTTGCCTTTTGCGTCCACGACCTTGCTATACTCCAGGCCGATGCCGAGGTGGCTCCACTGATATCCAACTCCACCAAAGAGCCAGTGCCGGGAGAGTTGCGACCCTTGGGCGGTGGAAGCATCCGCTGGATCCAGGTGCGGGAAATTCTTTCTCACCCAGTCGGGATCAAGATCGTACGTAAAGGTGAGGTCTGTCCCCAGCGGGTCGGTGATCCGAATGTTCTTTGCCTTTTTGTCGTTCGGCCCGAGCACTTCCCATACCTTTCTCTGGATGGCGAAATCTAATTCGGGCGGAAACTTTGCGTAGTTATCTAGCGCCAGTTGCTCCGCAATTACCGGCATGCCTGAGGGCACGACAATTACCTTTTTCCCCTGTTTTGTCCAATATAGGCCCCGGCCATAGGAAAGATAGATCAAGTAATCACGAAACATCACGACGTCGGATTGCTTGATTGCATCCTCAACCCAGCGCGGGACCCAGGAATCAGGAACCTCTTGTCTCCCTTCCTGGGGGTCCAGGGATGTCCCTTTCCGACGGGGAATGGGCATAAGCGTGATGGAATCAGCTATACCCCCCATCCGTCGGATGGCAACTTTAATGGCTTCCAGCCAAACAGGATCGAAAGCCTCATGATCATGAGTTACCAGGACCACCTTGTCTCCTTCTTTTACGCCTCGTGTTTTCAACTGGAAAATTGCATTTGAGATCAGTGGTTCCATAGAGGTTGGTTTGTACTGATCAGGTGCCTGAGGTTTGGAACGCATTACTTCCAGCCCAATTTCATAAGCGCTTTGCGAATGCAAGGCTGACCGGCTACAGATAACCATACCGACAGTAAGAAATAAGATATGCACAGTCTTTGTCTTCATGACTTTTCCCTTCGTCTGGACACTGCGGTCTAGAACGTGATCTTTAAGCCAAATTGGACCTGCCGCGAGGTACTGACGGTTCTCAAGATTTTCCCGGCTGTTGGCACGGGTCTTCCGCTTGGATCGGCGAAAACAATGGGGCCTCCGCGCGCGTCCCCTCCATCATCACCGGGAGTAGCGAAATTGGAACGATTCAGCAGGTTAAAGATCTCAGCCCGAAATTGCACGTTAACTCTTTCGCTAACATACGTGTTTTTTACAACTGAAAAATCCACATTGGCGAAGCCAGGACCAATAACAATGTTCCTGCCTGCATTGCCCAGAAATCCTGCCTCAGGAAGCTTAAACGCGGAAAGATCAAAATAACGGTCGGGGTTTTGAGAAAAGGTAGCCACCTTTTGCAGCAAATCGGGGCGTTCGGAAGGATCGCGCACCCCTGTGCTGGACCGATTAAAGCCCAAGCGAGGTGTGAATGGCACTCCTGAAGAAAAACCAATAATGGTCCCCAACTGCCAACCGCTTATGATCTTTCCGGCTAACCCGCTCACATTTTCTCCCCATGCTTTACCAGGCCCAAAAGGCAGCTCGAAGATCGAGTTGATCACAGCGTTATGGCGGACATCGAAGTTCGACAATCCCCGGTTTCCTTTGCGATCCAACAGGTCGGGCAGGTCATCGTGGGAGTTTCCGGAGGGAACAGATCCGAATGTGACACCATTATCGATGGATTTCGAAATCGTGTATGAGAATTGGAAGTGTAAACCTTGACTCGCCCGCCGACTCAGACTTCCTTGAAAGGAATTAAAATTTGAATTTCCGATCGGGGTTTTGAAAGCAATTTCACCAAAAGCAGGATTTCTTCGAGCTGCGCCATTTGGGAAAAACTTTTTTCCATCCTGAATGGTTGATATTGGCTGGTTGATGTCCCCCTGAATAATCTGGTGCACGCCCCGCAGACCGGCGTAAGCCAACGTGACGGTGGTACCCGGGGTAAGTTCGCGCTGGATGCTTAGGTTGTACTGCATCGCATAGGGATAGTTAAAGTCGCGGTCAAGAAGCGATAGAGGCACGATGGGAATTCTGACCCTGCCCGCTGCCGCATTGGGGAAAGGGGCTCCGGGTATCAGCACTACTGACGAAAAAGGCGGCGTGTTGCGTCCTTCGCCAAAGCTATGTATGTAGAGGCGATCGAAAAAGATTCCAAAGCCGCCGCGTATTGCCATCTTCCTGTCGCCGAACGGATCCCAGGCAAATCCGAATCTGGGTCCGAAATTTGAGTAGGAGGGATTCTCTTCAAAAAGCGAATCGACTTGTGTGAAGCCGGCGGACTTGAGCGGATCGAGGAGAACGGACATCTTACCGTTAACTTCCGAAAGGTTGCTGTAGGGTTCATACCTCAATCCGAAATTAAGCGTCAGAGTGGGCCTGATTCTAAAGTCGTCCTGAAAATAAAAGCCCCAGGAACTCAACCGATAACCCCGGGCTGAATCGGCACCCGGCAGCGTCCCCGTAAAGGTGGCGGATCGGCCTCTTAGAAAATCGGCGATACCTATAATCCGATAACTGCCGTTGAAGAAGAGATCGATAAAGGAGTTTTCATGAACACGTTCGAAATCGAAACCCACCTTCATAGAGTGTCGAGCCAGGTTGTATGTGACGTTATCCTGCAATTGAAACAGGTTCAGAATTCCTCCCACAGGACGGCTTAAACGATGTCCAAGGTTGCTGAGTCCCAGCACTGTGATGGGACCCATCTGTCGGTTAGGCATCAAGGAAGTTGCGAGTTCAGGAGGGACATTCGGAATCTGAGCAATTCGGTTGTTGCGGTTGAAATTGAAACGGAACGTATTTAGTAACGTAGGCGCGAACACATGACTTTCCTCAATGGTCAGGTACTGCGCTCGACCGTCAGCAAAGGACTCAAAGCCCGGTACCGGTGTGGAACCAAAGGGGTCAATCATGGAACTCTCTTTGAAGGTATAACGTACGTAAGTCGAGTCCTCTTCGGAAAATACCTGATCGAACCTGATATTGAAAAGGTCCTCGTCAATAGGCCGTGGCCTGTGGCCGCGCCACTCGGCAGAACCACCTCCAAAATCAGTACCGGTAGGCGAAGGATATAGATCCAAGAAAGGCTTGACGGCCGGCAGTACTCCAACGTTGACCAGAGTACCGGTTGCGGGATCCTTCACCAAGCCTTGTCGTGCGCTGAAGCTGGGTACAATTGCAACCGAAGACATCCCTAAACGCTCCCGGAATCCTTCGAAGCCCCCCAGGAGGAAAGCTTTCTCCTTCACCAGAGGGCCACCAAGCGTGAACCCGTACTGGTTTCGTTTGAATTCCGGTTTGGTCAAATCAAAGAAATTGCGTGCGTCCAGGTTGTCATTCCGGTGAAAATAGAACGCGGTGCCTTGCAGTCGATTGGTGCCGCCCTTTGAAACAACGCTGACTACCCCGCCGGTAGTTCTGCCGTATTCGGCACTGAACGCATTGGTGAGAACGCGAAATTCGCGAATCATGTCAACGCCAATAGCAACTCCGGAAGCGCCCCCAGGCGGAGTTGCGTAAAGTGGATCGGTCAGATCGGAGCCATCCAGAAGATACAAGCCCGATATGGGTTGCGCCCCCCCTACCCCAATGGCGCCGCCGCCTCCCATTCCTCCAAAGGCAATCTGGCGAGAGGTTCGAATTCCTACGACTCCGGTTTGCAATTGAGCTAGTTGCAAAAAACTTCTGCCATTCAGAGGAAGATCGACGACCTGCTGTTCCACAACAACTGCGCTAATGTCGGAATGAGTGGTCTCTACGACAGGAACCTCTTCCGTGACCACGACCTTCTCATCGATCTCGCCAATCTTGAGACTGAAATCCACAATCGCTTCCTGCCCCACATTCAGGGAAACATCACCTCGAATGGCGGTCTGGAAGCCCTGGAGACTAGCTTGCAGCTCGTAAGTACCAGGAGCCAGGTTGGGCGCGGCATAACGGCCGTGGTCGTCGGAAATAAATGTCTTAGTCGCGCCCGTTTCGGTGTTCCTAACAACCAGCGTAGCTCCTGGAAGAACCGCCCCGCTGTCGTCTTTAACGGTGCCTGAAATGGTGGCAGTGGTGAGCTGGGCCAGCACCACTAGAGGCACAAAAAGTAAAAAAAGGACAGAAACTAGAGACTTTGCCATGGCATACCCCCCCAATGAGAGTGAATCAGTGTCGGCTCATACTATAACTAATCTCCGAGAATATCCTTCCATTTCTCCAGAACGCGGCGCTTGATTTCCGGACTTGACTCAACCACAGGCGGAAATTCGTTCCTCCACTCGTAAGGGCGACAGGCGTCAATAATTGCACGCGAGTTGAACCCTTTTCGTGCCTTGGGTATGACCGGGTCCAGGGGTCCACTCCAGCAGCGACGAAGGATCTCTATATCTTCAGCCGGATCACTTCGCGTTGACACGGCCCAGATCACTTCCTCGATATTCGAAGGATCAATGTCCTCGTCGACCACGACGTAATACCGGCCCATGTAAGCCCCTCCCCGGCAGGCGATAGCGGCCAATCCTGCCTGCCGAGCGTGCCCGGGGTAGCGCTGGGTGATTGAGACGGCCGTGAACATGCTGGTAGGCGCCATGTGATGGATGTAAACTCCTTTGATATCCGGAATCCCGGCGGCTTCCATGGCTTCCCACAAGGTCGCGGCCGAGATCAAGTCATAGAAGACAACCGAGGGCGGCCTCCCCATGGGAGTTCCTGTAATAATCGGTTCGTTGCGGTACATGAGAGACTCGACTCGGACCACGGGAGCCGGCCTCTTGTCACTGGCATAGTATCCGGTGAATTCACCAAACGGACCTTCCTCTTGCATTTCCCCAGGGTGCACAAATCCTTCGATGGCAATCTCAGCTGAGGCTGGAATCGGCAAACCCGTTACCGGACCCTTGATGATGTCGATAGGTTCGCCTTTCACCCACCCTGCATAGTCGTATTCCGAGGTTCCCCAGGGCAGGTGAAATGAAGCAATGTAAATCAGCAGAGGATCCTGTCCAAAACAAATGGCCACCGGAAAAGGCTCATTTCGCGCAAAGCTCTTTTCCATCTGAATCCGTCCGTCTTTTCCCGGAGAAATATACAAACCCAGTCGATCTTTGCCGTGAATCATGACGCGGTAAGTGCCCAGGTTAATCCAGCCTTGCTCCGGATCCCGGGTTACGACGACACAGTCGGTCCCGATATATCGCCCACCGTCGCGTTCATTCCAGCGCGGTGTTGGAAATTTGAAAAGGTCGATGTCCCGTCCATTCAGGACGTTTTCCAAAACCGGCCCGCTTGAAACCAGACGAGGAGGGAGGGGTACGAACTGCTTCATTCGGTCTTTCCACACGCGAACAAATTCGAGTCCCTTCATGCTGGGGGACATGCCGAGTGAAACGGCTACCAGCGGCATAGAATTGTCACAATTCGCAGCAACACGATAACCTGGAGGGTAGCCCCGAATCTGGTCGAAGAGGAGGATGGAGGAGTTCTCGAGCCTTCGACGCCGCTCAATCTCGGTAATCGCACCGATCTCCAGATCCCAGTCAGCACCATCCAATCGCTTCAGGAGCTGCAACCGTTGAGCAATCTCGAGCCATTCCCGTAGGTCCTTGTAGCGATAAACGCGACTCACGAGTCTGGGTCCTTCAGCTGTTTCGACTTTGGGTGCAATATTGTCCATATCTACGCTCCTGTATTTTCTGGCTGAGGGTTAGCATCGTGGGGGCAGAACTAACGCTTCACGCCAACCGGAGAGACCCTCCCGACTGCCACCTGTTGACTCACGGCCGGCTGGGGCTTCCCGACCAGTAGAAAGAACAAGGCGGCAAGCAGAGCAGAGATAATCATGGCTACAAAGGCTGCGTGGTAGCTGCCCGTCGCATCACGAATGTACCCCGCTGCAGCCGGTCCGAGCGAGCCTCCCAAAGATACAAATAGTAAAGAACTGCCCAGGATCTTGCCCAGAGAGTGCAGTCCAAAATATTCCCGGGGGATTAAAGAACCGAGAACAAAGGCTGCACCATGGCTGAATCCCACCAGGGCGCAAAACACATACATTATGGAGGTCGAAAAGGGTACGGTGATCAGGACCAGCAAAGACAGCGCGCTGGAAACACAGCTGAAGACCATGATGTTTTTTCGAGAGACCTTGTCACTCAAAAAACCGATGAGTAGCTTGGCCCATACACTGACAAAAAGCAGGAAGCTTAAAAATGCCGATGCGCTGGACAGACTCATGCCGACCTCGTCCCCTTTCAAAAAGAGAACCATGTGTTGAATGATGGACAAGGTAGTCATCTTGATAAACAAGATGCCGAAGCTGATCAGCCAAAAACTCCTCATACGCAGTGCATCAGAAAAAGGAATTCCGGTTCGCGGTTGGGTCTTCGTCTGGCTGCCGGCTCCTGCCCCGCTGCCGGTCACCTCAGTGCTGTCATCCATGGTCAGGCCGATCTCATGTGGAGTTTCACGTACGATTTTTGCAAAAAGAGGAAGAATAACAATCCCGCCAAACGCCCCGAGAACGACCAGAGCAACTCTCCAATCGTACCGGCTTACCAGTGCGCTTGTCACAAGTGGCCCCAGGACTGCTCCGACGCCCACACCACCAAAGACAATACCAACAGCAAAACCTTCTTTCTTCCTGAACCATTTCGATATCAAAACCTGGGTCGAGGTCGTACCCACTGCTCCGGCTGCCGAGCCCAAAACAGCGGCCGTTACATAAAAACCGATCAGGCTGTTCATGTAGGCAAGCACGACCAGGCTGATACCCGTGATCACCAGCCCCACCAGCTTGGTTCGCTTTGCCCCAAAACGGTCACAAAGGGCGCCCACCAAAGGGTTGATGGCCCCGAAGAAAAAAAGGCAAATGGAACCTATGCTCGCCACTGCAGTGTGACTCCAACCGAACGCGCTCACAAATGATGGATAAAGCACTGGTAATGTATAGAAGGTAATGCCGGTGCTGAAGGCTGCTGCGGATGCGCAGGTCAAGGTGACCCACCACCCATAAAAAAACTTGAAACGTTTCATGTTGAGTAGATCTCCACCCGTCGTTTTGCGAAATAAGAACATCCCGCGGCAACAAAATTCGACATGTTTCGGAGATAGGACACTAGCACAGCTTCAGGCGATTCGGGTTTTTCTCACCGGCGCAGGCGCCTTGTGAGCGGTAGGACGCTGCGGGCTCTCAGGCTTTTGCTCTAGAACAGGAGAGAGCAGCTGTTTCTCCAGCCTGGGGCCGGGCTGTGTTTGTTCGGCCAGCTTCAGTAACGACTGGATCAAGGTGCGAAGAGAGGTAACCACCCTCCGGTTGCCGTGCTGCAACAGAAAATTACACATCCGGAGCACTTCCAGTTGCTCGTTGGAATAACTCTCTACGATTCGCGTAGGTTTACGTCCTCGCGCTACGTGAAGCTGATCCAGTACGCATCTACCGCTCAAGCTGACGGGGCAACGGTCATTTCCTTCCAACATCAACTCGTTGTCAAAAAATGCTGAAATGGGAACTTCCAGCGCTTCGGCTATTTTCTTGAGAGTTCCAACGGAAGGATTAATCCAGTTATTTTCGAGACGCGAAAGGTAAGAAACTGCTATTCCGGTGAGCTGACTGATTTCAGCTTGAGTGCGCCTGCAGTCGAGACGCACCCGCAAGATTCGTTTCCCGAGGCTCATGGGCCCCCCTTTTCCCTTCAGACGTTAGTTCACAAGTTCTGATGTCCCCTTGCGTTACCAAGCGAGGCCCCGCAAAAAGACAGCCAGGCAAATCTTTAATATTCAAAAGCGATACAATCTCTTGGAGTCCTCAGATGGCGCGGGAAAAACTGGAACGCTTGAGATTTGGTTTCCTCGACTCCGGTATGGCTCCTTTATACGCCAGCCTGGGACCTGAGTCAAAGAGGAAAAATCCCGGTGCCGGTCCCTGGATTGCCGGCAGTCCTCTCAGCGTTCGCCACGCAGAGCAATGGCGCCTTTGAGAAATCGCGTGAAGTTTTCACCTGTGGCCACTTGGTGCTTTGAAGAAGTCAGCCAGCTCACGACCAGAAGCACCAGGCTGTTCAAGACAAAGGCGGGCACGATCGCTGGGAAGCCTCCCATCCAGCTTCGAGCAATCCAATTGCCTTCCCCCAGTACGATGGCCAGGCCTGCAATCGTCCCAGACAAAGCCCCCCAACGATTGGCTCTTTTCCAGTAAAGGCCGGCCAGGGTTGCAGGAAGCACCATGCTGAACGCAGACCAGGCATAAACCAGCAGGTTGAAGATGGTGGCGCCCGATCGCAGCGCCAGAACGCAGCTGGCGATGCCAATGAGCGCAACAAAAAACTTGCCGAGACGCACCTGCGTGACTTCAGAGGCTTGTTTATTGATGTAGGTCACATAGAGATCACGCGCAAAAAGTGAGCTAAGCACCAGAAGCACTGCGGATGCGGTGGACATCAGCGCGGCGAGAACGCCTCCGGAAAAAATTGCTTGCAGCAGCGGGCTTGCATAGCGACCCAGCAGAATTGAATAAACCTCGTCAGTTTTTTGCCCTGAAAGACCGGGCACCACCGCTTTACCCAGGACGCCGGCCAACACGGAAAAAACAAAAATGTAAGAAACGGCAGGGATCCACATGATGCCAAGCACCTGGAAAGGCTTGGCGGAGCGGGGGACGAAAAAACGAGAAAAGAGTTGGGGAGCCATGAATGCAGAAATCCCCATCAGGATCATTCCGACAGCCCATTGAGGGGTGACCAACCCATCCGCTCCCGGCCTGCTGAACATCTCCGGCGATGCCTGGTAAAGCTTTTCGATGGTCGATTGCAGGCCAATGCCCCTCACGATCGCCACGCCACAAAGCGTAAAGGCCACAAACATTACCGCACCTTGAAAGGTGTCGGTCCAGGCCACGCTCTTCATGCCCCCCAGGAACACATAGGCAATGGTAAACAGAGTGAGAAAGACAACTCCCGCAGGGAAAGAGATGGCCCCTTGAGTCAATCCTCTCAGCGTATAACCGGCAGAAGTCCATTGGATGGCGAGGAAGGGAAGATTGAAGCCGATCCACACCACAAGGATCAACAACTTTAAAGCCTGGCTTTGGTACCGGTCCACGAAAAACTCTACGGGAGTAATGTAACCGCGCCACTTGCCCAGCAGCCACATCCGATACCCAACGACGTAAAGGAAAATGGGAACAAAGCCATTAGCTAAAAAGGAAAATTCATAAGCAGAAAATCCGGATCGATACGCCATTCCGGAAAGACCAAACACCGCAAATCCGCTGATATGCGTAGCCACCATGGTGAAGAAAAAGACCAGACTTCCAATGGTGCGATTGGCGAGAAAATAGTCTTCTGCGGTCTTAGTAGTCGCTTTGTAACCCAGAATACCGATGATCAGGTTAATCAGAAGATAAATACCGACAATAATCAAAGGAATTGTAGTCATGGGGTTGAACTACTCCTTGCGGGTGAGGTCCGGCGGAGCCTCCGGCCAGTAGCGTGCCAGAAAAAACATCGCGATGCTGAGTAGCAACTGCACGAGCAAAATGTATATCAAGAAACGGGGGAAAAGCCCTATCCGAGCGGTATCGTGCCAGTTCCACCAATCAAAGCCCAGGAAATAGAACAAAGTGATCCCTGACAGCACCAGTTTTCTACGACGTTCTTTCGAGAGTTTGCACGTGATCATTCGATGATGTCTCCTGAACCTACATCGGAAATCTAAGATGAATCCTTGGACGCCCTGACTGGTTTCACACCTTAACGATTCCATTCACGGCGGCCATTCTAATCGATTTTCCTTCCTCCGTCTTTGCTGACTGCTCGATGACTCTTACTGCGAGATCGTCGTTGTATTTGATGTTGTCGGAAACAGCGAAAGTGATGTTTAGGATGTGGCTACTCTGGTTTTCTTCTATTTGTTCTGCGATCTCTGGAAGCTGGAGGAAATCAAAACCATCCCCGGAAAATCTGCTCGCTGAGCAATGCAAACAGAATTGAAATGTTTTTTACTCTGTTCTCTTCCTATCCGTCAAGGGAAAAGCAGTCATAGGGTGAGGGGGGTTCAGGTGAGCGCGCTGTCTTCACCTGATCATCTGTGATAGCATCAATGGCACACGTGACTCGGTCGGACTTAACTGTTTGAGTAGTAGATTAAGTTTCAAGAAAAACCCTTGAAACTCCAAGGGCTTTATCGCCGCAGAGGCATGCTCCCGAGGGCTAAAACATTTTGAAGGAGAAGGAGGAGGACTCTGTTTATGTCAGAGTATAGTGAACGTCTTTTTGAAGTCGCCCAGCTCGCTCATGCGGAACTTCTGACGCCTGACTTGAAGAGGACACTCTGGTTTTTTAAAGATTTACTGGGCCTGCAGGAGAGTGGGCGCCGGGGAGATTCGGTTTACCTTCGGGCCTACGAGGATTATTACCACCACACCTTGAAAGTAACGGCAGCCCAGACTGCCGGTCTGGGACATGTAGCATGGCGGACGACTTCTCCTCAGGCTCTGGAAAGGCGATCGCGCGCTCTTGAGGCGTCCGGTCTGGGAGAAGGGTGGAACGAAGGAGACCTGGGTCATGGCCGGGCCTACCGGTTCAGGACTCCTGATGGCCACAAAATGGAGCTGTTTTGGGACGTCGACTATTTCAATGCTCCGCCGGAGAGAAAAACACGTTTGCGCAATCGGCCCGAAAAGAGACCGTTACACGGGGTACCGGTGCGCCGGCTGGATCACATCAACCTTCTCGCATCCGATGTGGCGCAACAGGAAGCTTTCATGCGCGACCGGCTGGGATTCCGGGTTCGAGAAAACATCAAGCTCCGCAACGGCACCACCGCAGGAACATGGATGAGCGTCAGTGCTTTGGTTCACGAACTGGCGTTCATGGGCGATCGGACTGGGGCCAAGGGCCGGCTTCATCATCTGTGCTACTGGTATGGTTATCCTCAGCATCTCGCAGACATTTCAGATGTTTTCAAGGAAAACGGCGTTCAGATAGAGGCGGGTCCCGGCAAGCACGGCATCAGTCAGGCCTATTTCCTCTATGTATTCGAGCCAGGGGGAAACCGAGTGGAGCTCTTTGGGGATTCCGGGTACCTAATTTTTGATCCCGACTGGAAGACGATCACGTGGGGAGAGGATGAGCTCGATGCGGGCATCATCTGGTACGGTTCGTCTCTTCCGGCGGAGTACTTTATGTATGGCACTCCGGCGGTTCAGAAACCCAAGGAAGCCACTGCCGCCTCCACCGGCGCCTGAAATCCGGCAGCAGAGACGAACGCCCCCAGGGATTCGTGATCAGCGGTTTCCTATCACTGCTGTTGTGAGCTCGGTGTCCAGCCATTCCCAAATTTCGGCGACCTTGCTGTCTTCGACACGCCAGAAATGAGCGTACATGTGATTGTAAGGTCTCCCATCTTTGGCGCGCGCCTGCCCTTGGGAACGAGTACACACCCACTCTCCTTCGGCGACGATCGTGAGCACCTGGATCTTGATGCTTCCTTCCAGAACCCGCTTTAAAGGTTGCACGACTTCGTCCAGCCACTGCTGCTTGGTGTGGGCGCCTGAAAAAGGTGAGCTGCCGGTGATGGTATAGCAGATATCATCGGCCATCTTTTTCATAAAGTTTTCGTATCGGCCTGCAGAGAGATCTTCAAAAATACTCAACACAAGTTCCTTGTTTGGGTTGTGCATGTTGGTCCTCAAACTTATGGAAGAAGGGATCACGGAATTGCTCAGAGTTCCGGTTCATGGGTGAGCACAAACCGGCTTTGGTCCAGACCTTCTGCGGAAGGCCTGCCATACAGTTCCACTGCACGTGAAACTTCAACCAAAGAAAGTGCCAGGTGCAGCAGGTGCCGGGCTGAATCCGGCATTACTCCTCCTGAATATTGATCCAGATAAGCCATGATGGAATCCATGCGCGGCAACACAGCCTGATAAAATTGACTGATTTCCTCCATCGAGCATGCCAGCCGCTGCTGGACTCTTTCCTCACCTCGAGCCACTGCCCATTGGGTTGCAAAATGTTCCAGGTCTTCAAACCCGGCGGGGAGAATCCGTCCTTCCTGTAGCGTTGTTTTTGCAATATTTGTCATTGGTCCCTTTTGACAAAACTGTCGACCACTTTCAAATTGTGGCGAATTAAGATTTCGTTATCTTGTAGCGGAATGGTTTCAACGGCCCGGGAAGCAAGGCCTCGCTGCGTGCCCTCCACCGTGCTCAGATCTTCAAGCATGTTGTCGACCAGGAGACATTTTGTGTACTCCTGAGTAAATCGCTCTCTGGCATTTCGGGCTTTTGGGAAGAAGACCCGCAGTTCCCACAACGTCTTTTCCAGATCCAAGGGCTGAAAATGATGGATGTGCCACCATGTGCCGAACATGCTGACCAGGATGTTGGGGCAGATGTAATACTGGTCGAATCCCCAGTGGGGAGTTCCTCCGGGGTTAACGCCCGGGGGCAGACTCTTCATGATCTCAGGATCGCGAAAGCGGGTCATGAGCGGTCCGTATTGAAAGGCAAGGCAGCCAACGGGCCCCGGCTTATAAGTGGTGCTCGCGGGAACCGTCATCATGTGATGCTTCCCAAAGATCCCAAACCGGGTCGGGTGAGCCAGGGGGTTGTCCTTCATTCCTTCCGTAATGACTCCTCGCACGGTCTGCGAGTGGACAAAAGGAGCATGGTAGGCTTCAGAGAAAGCATCAAGAAGCACCTTCCAGTTGCAGGAAAGATGGACCCGCCACGACCACCAGTCAAATTCACCTTCGAAAGGATACTGAGCAATGGGCTCCTTCAGTAATTCCCCCAAATAATCCCGGAGTGTTTCGTCAGAGGCGGAATCGAGGTTTATGAAAATGAAACCCTTCCATGTATCAACACGCACGGGAACCAGTCCATAGTCGCTCTTTTGGAAATCAAAAAACTGCTCCTGATCAGGGACGCCGGTTAATTCACCCTGGTGATTAAAAGTCCATCCGTGAAATTTGCATGTAAATTTACGAGCGGACCCCTGCGACTCCCACACCAGTTGATTGCAGCGATGTCTGCAGACGTTGTGAAAGGCCCTGATCTTCCCGCTCTCATCGCGAACGATGAGGATTGAAGCATTGCAGACGGCAATTTCCTTTACAAAAAAATCTCCGGGTTTACGGACATCCTCCACTCGACCTGCATAAAGCCAAACGCGCCTGAATAGAAGATCTCGTTCGCGCTCAAAATATTCTTTGGAAATATAAGGTTCTATCGGCACCGGCGCAGTTCCCAAGTCAGGTTGACTCAGAGTCCAGGCAATGTTTTCTTGATTCATCTGTGTTGCACTTAAATTCCTTAGCGGTGCGATACAGAGGAGCCGCACCGGAGGTTAATAATCATGCTTATTTTTTTACAACTTTTCTCTTCCAGAGGTCCCATGCGCGTTTGTAATCGTCAAGATCGGTCGCCTTGCGAGCCTCCTCTGGATGCAGGTAGGTGATGGTGCCCCCAATGGTCATCGCCTGCGCCTGAAGCCGGGCGTTAATTTCCAGATACACGCTGCGTCCCACTACAACCGGAAGAGAAGACCCAACCACGGCCGCGCCATGACCTCTCATCAAGACTGCGCCCTGATTTCCCAGGCTGCGTGCCAGGGCGGCGGCCAGTTCGGAGTTTCGGACCAGCATGTCGGTCAATCCGCCAGCGTTGCGGATGTCAAAAACGGGCAAACCTTCACCGATAAAAGCCGCCATGTGATACAGCGCCTTGAGCGGCACGCTGCTTACGCCAAAGGGAATCACCGATGGCGAGTGGTTGTGCACAATCGCTTTTACATCCGGACGGACCTTGTAAATTTCGCTGTGAATAAAGCGTTCGCTGTACAGAGCGCGGGTTGTGGACTCGACCGGCGTGCTGTCGAGATCAAACTCGAGAATGTCATTGGCGGTCACCAGTTGGGGAGCCAGCGAACTGGCCAAGAAAAAGTGGCTGGGATTGCGGTTGTGGCGGACGCTCACGTGGCCGTAGCCGTCTAAAACGCCCTCAGCGACCAGGATGTGATTCGCAGCCACGAGGTCGGCTATCAGTTCAGGATCCACCGAAGAAGGCTCTTGTTGAGCCGACAAAGATGCCACTGACATGGAAAACAAAACAGTACTGAGAAGGACGGCAAGGGTACCTCGACGGAATTGATTGCTTCGCATAGTCTTATCTTTCTTTCTGAGCTTCTCCTGTGATCCTCAGCCACCCAGTTGGCGAGAACGGCAGGGAATGAATTTAGTGTCCCGGAGCAAAAACAGGTGTACATTTGTTGCTGCAACCTTCCGGTCGGGTGAAGGTTGCGCGCGGTCTCCGCGTCGCTCGTCGTTGCCGATGTCCCTGTATCGGCTCCTCTTCGCCCCCTGGCAAGACCCACTGGCAAACGTACGCTTGTTTATGCTCTGAAACACTAAATATTGGAAAAGTGTTTTCGCAATGTCAAGCTCACATTCAAAGGTTGCGCAGAGGTTGCGCTGAGATATCGCAGACACGGGTCAAGATGGCAAGAACCGCGCAATGTGCAAAGACTTGACTCGACCCGCCGGCAGTGTTTTGCTTCTTAGTCGTGACCAGCAATGTGTAAGCCCTCTAAAAGAGGTTTCCCTTTGTCTGTAGATTCTTCCTTCTCGTCAGATTCGTCAGATTCACAAGAGCCGTCGAACGGAACTCGGTCTTTCGATGCAGGTTCCAATGTTCTGGTAGTGGCCGGGGAAAGCTCAGGAGATCAACATGCGGCAGGTTTGCTGAGCGCACTGCAGCAGGAGTGTCCCGGAAGGAACTTTAAGTTCTTTGGAAGCGGAGGCCGTCATCTAGCTGCCCTGGGCACTGAACTATTTTGCAACGTGGAGCAGCTTGCCGCCATTGGAGCCTGGGAGGCTTTAGAGCACCTGCAGGACTACTGGAGGTTGTACCGGTTAATCTTAAGAGAGAGCAGACAAAGACGTCCGTCCATTGCGATTCTGGTTGATTTCCCTGAGTTTAATTTACGCATTGCTCCTCGTCTAAAAAGGATGGGTATCCCGGTCTGTTACTTCATCAGTCCTCAGATCTGGGCCTGGCGAAAGAGCCGGATTCGTACCATCCAAAAATGGGTAGACCTGATGCTGGTGATCTTCCCATTCGAGCAGAGTTTCTACGAAGCCTACAATGTTCGCGCCCACTACATCGGAAATCCATCTGCATCGCGTCTCCTGGACATGGCTTGGAAAGCGGAGAGATCTTCTCAGGACAAGCCCAAGGTGGCGCTGCTTCCGGGCAGCAGGAAAAAGGAGGTGGAACAGATTTTCCCCTGTCAGCTGGACGCGGCACGTTTCATCGCCCAGCGACACCCGGCTCAGTTCTGGGTGGTCAAGGCTCCGGCGTTGGAGCGCGAGCGGCTGGTCAGTGTATACGAGCGGTGGCTGCAGCGAGGAAATGATCCTCTTGACCTTCAGATCCGAGAAGAAGGAACGGACTACCTGCTGCCGCAGGTCGATTGTGCCATAATAAAAAGCGGTACCTCCACTCTGGAAGCGATGCTTCTTCAGGTTCCCTTCGCAATGGTGTACCGGGTGTCCAGGCCGACATGGTTCTTGTTAAACGGTCTGGTGCGCACCGATGTTTATTGCCTGGCCAACCTGATCGCAGAACGAGAAATTGTGCCGGAGTTTGTGCAAGCCGAGGCTACGGGCGAACGAATCGGGAGCTTTATGCTGGAGTTGCTGCAGGATCATCAGCGACGTGAGGAGATTCGTGAGCAGTTGCGTCTTGCGGCCGAAAAGCTGGGGCGGCGCCCGGCCTACCCGGAAGGGGCGCGGTTGCTTGCGCGATTTCTCGGCTGTCAAAAACAATGATCTGTCAAAAGTCATGATCAGAACGGTATTTATTTTCATCCTAATCTCTTCGGCTCTGCTCCACGCTCAGGAGCAGGGCGACCGAAGACAGATCGACGTCGAGCACTACGCGATCGAGGTCCAGCTCGAACCGGAAAACAGTGCAATTCAGGGCCGTGTTCAGGCGCGACTAAAGATCTTGCAGGAAATCTCCAGTCTGCCCTTCGAGCTAAACAGCCGTGTGACGCTGACAGACGTCGTTGATGAACAAGGCACCCGCTACACTTCCCGCTTTGAAGATTACGAAAACGGCAGAATTCGCATTCAGAATGGCAAAGCTTTCAAACCGGGAGCGGTGCTGAACCTGACCTTTGATTTTCAAGCGAGCCTTGAAAAAGAAGAGTATGCCTTTTTGGAGACACCGCAGACCGAGCAAGCAATGATCAGTGCAGAAGGAGCCCTGCTGCTGGGTGAAGGAAAGTGGTTTCCCTCTTACAACCTGCCTGTGGACGTGGCCACGCTGGACTTAAAGGCCACCGTACCTCTTGGCTTCAGCGCTGTTGGGCCTGGCAATTTGGAAAGAATCGAAACGGCTGGGATTACGGAGACCTTTCATTGGACCAGTGCGTTGCCCGTTGGGGAGATCCCGCTGCTGGTCTTCCGATACCTGAGGCAGGAGTTCTCGGGTGGAGCGACACCCCTTCAATTCTACCTTTTTGAAAACTACGGCGGCGACCCGCAACCCCTGGCCCATCAGATTTCCTCATTGCTGGGATACTACACCTCGGTTTACGGGCCCTTGCCGGATCCTTCGCTGACGGTGGCTCAGGTGGGGAACATCCAACTTCCGTCCACTGGTTCGCGGGGTTTGGTCTTGCTGGAAAAGTCGCTGGTGGAGACGAAGACGCCTGCCACTTTTGAACTGGCAAGGCGTGTTGCGCGTCTGTGGTGGAGCCATCCCGTGCAGATGGAAAGCGGCCGCGATGCCTGGTTGGAAGAGGGATTTTCGACCTATGCCGCACTCCGGTTCATCGAGGTGAAGCAGCCGGATAATTTTCTTACGGAGTTGAATAAACTGGCTGTCCAGGCCTTGAAGTACGAAAAGAGAGGTCCGGTCATCTATGGACTTGAGCTGCGGAGAGGCTCTCCAGAGTATGAGTCTATTGTGACCAGCAAGGGCGCTTGGGTTCTCTACATGCTTCGCCAGCTGGTGGGCGATGAGAGGTTTCACACGCTGGCCGCGGAGTGGCACGGCCGTGCCTTGGCACAGGCTGTCGAGACGCGGGCCTTTGTCGATTTCGTGCGCGAGAAGACCGGAGAGGATTTCGGGTGGTTTTTTCTTCAGTGGGTGGAGTCGGTTGGTGTGCCTGAATTTCGAGTGGAATACAAGATTTTCAAGTTGCGTGAGGGAGGTTTCCGCATCCGCGGCCACATTGGGCAAAACCTGGAGCCGTTCAAGATGCCTGCTGAGATCACGATCGAGACCAAAGGCCAGCCGGAAACCCAGAAGCTACTAATCCAGGGCAAATCTACGACTTTTGACTTCCGGACCGAGAGCCTACCGCTGCGCATGGTAGTGGATCCCGATGGAAAAATTCTCTTTGACTCTGAGGCTCGGCAGGTTTCTGTACAGGTAGCTCTTGGAGAGGAATATCGCGCGAAAGGAGAGATTGCCGAAGCAATTCGCGCTCTGGAAAAGGGGAGGGTGCTGAATCCGCGCAGTGCGCTGGCGCATTTCCGGCTGGGAGAGATTTTCTTCGAGCAACACAATTACACCAGCGCCGCCAACAGCTTTCGAGACGGCTTAAACGGCGATTTGAAACCGAACTGGATCGAGACGTGGTGTTATATTTACCTCGGAAAGATTTACGATGTGCTAGGGGAGCGTCAGAGGGCGCTGGCCGAATACCAGAAAGCCATCAACACCAAAAACGACTATAACGGAGCGCAGGAGGAAGCGCAAAAGTACTTGAAAGCGCCCTACTCGCGGCCCAGGAGTTCAGCCAGCAACTAACGACGCGTCTAGGTGAGGTCAAGCTGCTTGTGTAAATAAGTTGAGGGTGCGGTTTTTCCATTGGGGATCGAATCGGTTGAAGATGGAGAGGACGATTCGATCCCCAATGGCCATGTTGACAAAGCAGACCATCGGTCGGGCACGTCTGCGAACCTCGACAAAGCATCGTTCAATGACATTGGTGGTCCGAAGCTTTCGGCGCAAGTGTTTGGGAAAGCCGAAAAAGGCCAGCAGCTCGGGCAGGTCCTTTTGCAGGGAAATGACCTGCCTGGGGTAGGCCCCTTGCCACCGGTGCTTGAAGTGCCGGAAGGCCGCGATCGCCTCGTTGCGGCTCTCTGCCAGGTCCGACCGTAAAGGTCTCCCCAAAAGCTCTCTTTGACCTCGCTCAGGAAATGCTGGAACTGCTCGGTTAGCGGAACTACTCTTTTCATGGGTGTAAGCTCCTTTCTCTGAAAGGTCGGTCTCTTGACAGAAACCAACTTACACTCTCTCCCTTTCACACCATCAAGATTACGTCACCCGCGACTCGGCTAAGTCACATGTCCGTAGCAAATCAAGATGTCCGCTTTTTGTAGCAAGTGATCTGTCCGGTCGAGTTTTTGGTTCATGAGTTCCGCAGTGTGGGGAGTTCGCCGAAGGGGCGGTGGGAACGGTGGGAAAGCCGAAGGCTTTTGCAAGCCGCTGTGGGAATCCCGCTTTGGGGGATTTCCATCAAGGGCGGCCGTTCCACAGGCCTGCTGTTCTTTCTTTCTTTCTTTTTTGCTTCTTTTTTCTTTCTTCAGCAGAAGCTTGGCCATCCTCTGTCGGTCGCTATGCAGCTTTGTTTTTACTCTGCTGTGGTTGAACCGAAAGCGGCTCTCCCTGGGCGCGGTAGCAGCCCAGCAGGTGGGGACCACAGTAGAGGCTGAGGGTCTCATCCAGATGCCTGCACACCAGGGCGCGACAGCGCGCCATGCTGAAGCGAAATTTCTGTGGTGCAATCTGCAGCGTCAAGGAACCGAACGTCACCGTATTGTCGTTTTTTACGATGCGTTCCTCCTGGTGGGAGAAGATTTTTGGCAGCGCGGCTCCGGCATAAGGGACAAAGGCCGTGCCCTGATCTGGTGCCGGCACGCGGAAGTGCCGGTTGTGATAAGGGATCCAGTGGTCGCGCAAAAAGGCATTGGCTGGGTTCAAGCTTTCAATGCCACGCTGGCGCAGCTCCTGGGGGAGTCTCCCTTGCCAGGTGCCAAAGAAGCGTTCGCAGCGTCCCCGGGTTTGGGGCGAGTAAGCCGGAATCAACTCGATCCCTCATGGCTCAAAAGCCCTCCCGATCTGGGTGTGGCGTTGTCGGCTGGGCCCCTCTCCGGCCTTCGGAGTGTGGAAAAAATGGCTGCCCCGGTCCGAGTAGACGGAGCAAAAACCCCGTGCTTCTCTGCCACCTCTTTGAAGGCCGCCATGACGGTGGCTGTACTCTCCTCTTCGACAAGTTGGGCGTAGTAGACCTCGTTGGTGGCATCCTCCAGGACCGCGATGAGGGTCATGCTGGACCCTGGTCAGCCAAGCGTGGCGGCTGCCATCCACATGCAGGAGCATGCCCGGAAGGGGACGCCGCGGCCTCTTGTTTCGATGCTTGCCCCGCTTACGGCTCTGGGCCACCAGTCCGGCAGTCTGCAGAGCATTTTTGATCCACGTGTAGCTGAGATCGATGCCGTGCTCCTGTTGGAGCTTTTCCGTAAAATGCCTCACGTTAAAATCGAAGTATTGCATCACCTTTTGAATCTTCATTGCTCGCTCCAGTGCACGGGCCCGATAAAGTCCCATCGATACTCCTCCCTAAAAGGAGCCTTTATCCTAAGCCCGGCTCCAAGACCGGACATTTCATTTGCTACAGAGGGCGGACACTTCATTTGCTTAGCACACAAGAACAGTTTGTAGTTGACTTCTTACCAGCTTGTGACTAGCGTGTACAAAACTGTATACCGGCGTACATATTTCACTCCGCCGGAAAGAAACAAGGCAGGGGAATAATGGGCGAACCGACTGGAGTTGTCACAGACTACACCACCGCGAAGGGCGCTGCGGTTCCCTGGTACCGCCAGGCGACGCCCTACCAGAGGAAAACACTATTGGCCGCCTGGCTGGGGTGGATGATGGACAGCATGGACCTGATGCTGTACTCGATGGTGGTCTCCTTCGTCATTCGTGATTTGGGGGCGAGTCAAGGGATTGGGGGGCTCTGGTCTCGGTAGCGCTCTTCGCCGCCGCCCTGGGAGGAATGCTGTTTGGTTTTATTGCCGATCGCATTGGCCGGACCAGGGCGATGATTGCCTCCATTCTGGTTTATTCGTTGGCCACTGCAGCCTGTGGGTTTGCTCAGAATATCTGGCAGCTGGCGGTCTTCAGATTCATACTGGGCCTGGGAATGGGGGGAGAATGGGCTTCAGGGGCCGCCCTGGTTTCGGAGACGTGGCCGCCGGAACACCGTGGGAAAGCACTCGGCATCATGCAAAGCGGCTGGGGCGTAGGCTATGCGGTTGCCGCTGCCGTGGGTGGCCTGCTGCTTCCTCTTTATGGTTGGCGCGCCGTGTTCTTTGCGGGAGCCGCCCCCGCTTTACTCACCCTATGGATCCGCACCGGCATCGAGGAACCTAAGATCTGGAAAGAAGCGCGACGAGAACAAAAGAGCCAGGACGCGGCGAAATTCCGTGACCTCTTTTACCCTCCCTATCGGCGCTACACTGTGGTCGTTTCCTGCATGAGCACGTTGACCCTGTTTGGATGGTGGGGGCTTTTCAGCTGGATCCCCGCCTATCTCGGTCAACCCGTCTCCGAAGGGGGGGCGGGGCTGAGTATTGTGAGAACTTCCATGTGGGTAATTCTTATGCAGACTGGAATGGTGGGAGGAGCCATTGGTTTCGGATTTATAGCCGACCGCCTTGGAAGGCGCGTGACGTATGCACTCTTTCTCCTTCCGGCAGCTGCTTTGATTCCTATTTACGGCAGCGCGGCGAGTCCCTTGCTGCTCCTGCTTTTGGGGCCGCCTCTGGCTTTCTTTGGAAATGGGCATTTTTCAGCACTGGCTCCCATCACGGCGGAATTGTTTCCTACGAGGATTCGCGCTACCGCTCAAGGGTTCACTTACAACATAGGCCGTTTGGGCAGTCTGGTCGCTCCCCCTTTGGTAGGTTTCCTGGCTCAGGAGCACGGCTTCGGGCTGGCGTTTTATGCCAGCAGCGTGGCCTATACCTTTGCAGCAATCGTGGCTTTCCTGCTTCCGGAAACGAAAGGGAAGGTTCTGAAATAAGAGAATCTCCTGGCCCGCCAAACTGATCGAAGATTCAGTATGGAACAATCCTGCGGGAAGGATCGTGAAACGTGCCTGGCCGGGCGGCGCAGTAAGTGGTCTACTGCCCTGTAAACCAAATTGACCCATTCCGCCACTTCCTCCAAAATGTTGCGACAAGAGCGGAGCTTGTCTGGATCCGGTGAAGCTTCGTTGCCAGGACTATGGGAAAATCATGTTTAAAATGAAAGTCACTCATTCGTTTCACACACTATTTCTAATGTTGTGCTTTTTCGCGGTTTCCTCCCTCCAGGCTCAGGAAACTCTGACGCTTCAGGAATCCTTGGCTCAGGCAAAGGCTAATCCCCGATACCAGGCAAGATTGCAGTTTGCCGAGTCGCTCCAGGGGAAAGCCATTCAGGCGGGAAAGAGGCCGAACCCTTATCTGGAAACGCAGGGAGAGTTTGTGCCGTCGGATGTTTCTGAAGAGCACTCGCTTTCCCTGGTGCTCTGGCAAAAATGGGAACGAGGTGGAAAACGGAAATTCCGCACCGAGGTCGCTCAGTCCGAAGTGAAGCAGTTCACCCTGGAGTCTGAAGACTTCTTGCGCTCTTTGACGGCGGAGATAAGTTTTGCATACATCAACTTGCTGCAACTGGAAAAACAAATCGAGATTTTAGAGGGTTATAGCCAGCGAATTGGACAGCTGATCAAGGTTGATGAAATCCGAGTCAGCGAAGGCGAGATCGCGGCATTGAATCTTGATTACCTGCGTTCAGAAGTGCTGCTTTTTGGCGCGCGAAAAGATCAGATGGAGTCTGAGTTAAAAAGAAGTCGATACCGCTTCAATGAGCTGGTGGGCCTGCCTGCCGACTCGTCTCATCGCTTGCAGGTCGACGAATTTCCCCGACCGGCGCTTCCTGCGCCCCAGCAGGCTATTGCTTATGCCCTTTCCAACCGTCCGGATCTCAAGCGGCTGCGGGAGGCGATTTCCGGTGCTGATGGGCGCATAAGGCTAGAACGGGCTCTTGGAAAGCAGGATTGGTCGCTTGGATTAGGGTACAAGCGTGCGCGGGATGGGTTCGATGACATTCGACTTACTCCCCTTTCCCATGGTCTTACAGATACGGACCACCTAATGGAAGTGAAGCTTACTATCCCGTTCGCAGTATGGGATAATAATGCCGGTAACATTGCCGCAGCCATAGGCGCCAGGAAAGCCACGGAACGCGATTTGGAAGCGGCAGAATCTCGAGTAAGAAGAGAGGTTCTTTACGCGCTGGAGCAGGTTCGTATCAGCCAGCGGCAGATTGAGACCTATCAGAAGAATCTACGGCCTCAGGTCGAGGACCGATTCCGCCGTATTGAGGCTTCCTACCAGTTGACCGGTCAAGGTCATCTTGATTGGCTTCAAAGCTTACGAGACGCGGTGGACGCCAGTATGAACGTGCTTGGAAGTGATTTCCAATTGTGGAAGTCACTGGTTCAACTGGAACGGGAGCTAGGCGGAAGTATTGAAGAAGCCACACGTGCCGGTTCATAATTAGGCGTCTGTCAGGAATACTTTCGTGGAGCAGGAAGAATGAAAAAAACGCTGTTTGTGGTCTTACTCCTGTGGGCTTTTCTGGCGCCGGTTGCCGCCCACGAAGCAACACTTTCTCACGCGACGTTGAAGACAATTTTTCCTGAGGCTGAGAACTTCATCACGCGCAAAAAAGTTTTCTCTGCCCAGGAAGTGGCCAGGATTGAAAAAACACTTCAAAGCACTCTGCCCGAAGCCGACAAGAATCTCACTATGTTCGTAGCCGTTGCAAAAGACCCAAAGACGCAGAAGCCGCGTTCGTTGGGCGCCGTTTTGATGGTCGACGCCCAGGGTGCACAAGGTCCGGTCGATTTGGCCGTCAGTTACCGAATGGATGGCAGCGTACGAAAAGTGGTGGTGCTCAAGAACGATGATGACAAGAAGCTCGAAAGCCCTTCCTTTCTCCGTCAATTCGAGGGAAAAGGCCCGTCCAGCGGCTGGGAGATAGGGAAAGACCTTCAGTTGAGCGGCAACACCACCAGTTCCAAGGCTGTTATCCTGGCCGTGCGGCGCGGAATGCAACTTTTTCAGGCGGTACGAGGTCAATGAAAAAGATTTCGGCAGTCTGTACCCTTCTTTTTACAGGATTTGTTTGGGGCCACGAAGGTGTGCAACACGGGGCAGGTGACGAGATTCACCCGCGTCTTGAAGTCATCCAAGCCGGCCCAGGCGATCGTTTTCGCATCACGGTGGCTCAGCTGCCCGATGC
The DNA here is from genome assembly GCA_016211085.1 of Acidobacteriota bacterium. Taxonomy (GTDB): domain Bacteria; phylum Acidobacteriota; class UBA6911; order RPQK01; family JACQSY01; genus JACQSY01. Next base: position 71,126 of record JACQSY010000020.1, read on the forward strand.
GCCCCTGGAAGGACAAGCAACACAATTTCTGATCAAAGCTGAACAGAAGATTGAAGGGGGAGATGCCCTGCTTGGAGAAACCTTGCCCTTTGAGGGGGAGCTAGAGGCTTCCTTTAAAGGTCCAGGTAAAAGCGAGGTCGCCAGCCTTAAGAAGGAAGAAGAACCGGGAATATACCGGTTGGAATATAGTTTCAATGAGTCCGGAGAATGGCAGCTTCTGATCAAACTTGCATCGGGTGCGGATGAAGTATCCGCCTCGGTTCCCGTCCGCATAAAACCTGTACCCCGAAACTGGACTCTGCTTCTTTTGCAGGGTTGCATTGCATTTGCAGCTATTGGCTTTGCGGTTCACCGAGCGTTGGTCAGTGCTCCGCGAAGCACCGCCATTGTTCCTTCCTTGATTAGTTTGATCATTGGCGGAGGCGCTTTGATCGGCTTGCGACAACTGTGGCCGCCTCCCTTTGAAGTATCAGGAAACGTTCTCGAGGTGGGGGCACTTCTGCAACAGGAACAAGAACAGCCTGTTCTGCTTGAGGAAGAACCACAGTCAGTCAGTTCGTCAGGGTCCGTCGACGCTTATGTCTCGCCAACGGCGGCTTTCAGCGGCATTGTCGTTCACGCAACCGATCGGATTGCAGAGGTGCGCAGCCCGCTGGCTGGAGCTGTGGTCTACAAGGGCAAAGTCCCCACCGTGGGGGACCGGGTGCGTTCCGGGCAGGTTTTGGCGCACATCCAAAATAAGTTTAATGTCCACGATTATTCTCATTTGTTTAATCAAAGGTGGGACCTTGTTAAGGTTGTTCTACGGGCGAAGGAAACACAGGTGCGGGCCGAGGCCGCCTATGAGCGCGCGGCTTATCTTCTGGAGTTGGGAACCATTTCAAAGAGGGAATTTGGAGCCGCCGAATTGGCTTTGAACACCGCTAACGAAGCCCTTAAGGAGGCCGAAGAACGCCTGGCGCTTCATGACAAGCAAATTGCGCAGACCGACCTGAAAGAGACTGAAGTGGTTGCACCCATTGACGGACAAATCAGCCGGGCCACGTATTCCTTGGGACAGGTCATTTATGAGGGCGATCCTATATTTCAAATTGTCGATCCGTCTGTGGTTTGGGTAGAAGTGAATGTCTTGCCCAGGGACGTGAGCCGGCTGCAGGGTAAGTCTCAAGTGACCTTACGTTCCCACGCCTTTCCCGAAAAATCCTTCCGGGGACGGCTGCTTCGTGTCCGGGCCGATGCGGATCCTGTCTCAAAAGCTCTACGTTATGTCTATGAAGTTCGAAACAAGGAGTACTGGCTTAAACCGGGAATGCTGTTGGATGTCGAAGTGGGCGGCAAAACAGAGGGAACCCAGATTGCGACGGCCGGCGATCACTCAGGTCCGGTAGGGGGTGGAAATTAGTGATTCGCATTTTTAGTTTTTTAACCGTCGTTATCTTCGCGCTACCGGTCACTTTTGCTCTTCCGCTGGAGGACGATCTAATTGACGCAAAGGCGGTCAACCCCGCAGGGTTTCTAGGTGAGGTAATCGCCAAGCCGCAACTGGTTGCGGAAGTGGTAGCTCCTTTGTGGGGCAAGATCTACCTGGAAAAAGATGTTTTCGTCGGTGCGCCGGTTAAGAAGGGCCAGAACTTGGCAAGGATCGTTCTCGAGCTCAATGCAGTCGAACGCCTTCTTCTCAATGATCGCACCATTGAAATCAACCAGGTGGCTGAAGCGGCCCGTCACAGGACGCGTTCCACACTAAGCGATTATATGCGTGCCCAGAAAATCGCTGAGCAAAATCCAGAATTCAAGGCCGAGGCGGAACGGCGCAAGAAAATTTACGAGAATGCGGTTAATGAATACCAAACGCTGATGCAGCAAAAAGCCCGTCAGTCCAGTGTGATCAAAAGCCGCGATCCCCGAACGCTGGTGGTGACCGCGCCCATTTCAGGTTACATAAGTGAAATCCTCTTTGTTCCCGGTGAGGTGAACGCGACTGATGAATTCCGCAGGATGTTTACCATTGTGGATCTTTCTACGGTGTGGATTCACGTGGATGTTTATGAAAAAGACCTTTCGTTGATCCGCTCTGCCCGGTCGGCTCACGTTACAACTGAAGCATTTCCGGGGAAAGTTTTTTTGGCACGTTTTCATGCGCTGGGAAGCGAAATTGCCCCCCAAACTCGAACCATCCCGGCGTATTTTGAGGTGGCAAACCCTGGAGAAGCCTTGAAGATCGGAGTCCCGGTCCGCATAAAGCCTCTCCAGACCGAGTAGGCCCAGCAAGACTTCAAAAATAATGCTGAACGCTATAATTCGTTTTTCCCTACAAAACCGGCTGCTCGTGGTCGCGGCCTCAGCTTTTATCGCCGTCTATGGAACTTACTTGATCATTCATTTTCCCATTGACGTGCTGCCCGACATCAACCGTCCAGTTGTGACGATCATGACCGAGTCGCATGGTCTTGCTCCAGAGGAGGTGGAACGTCTGGTGACCTTTCCCCTGGAGACTCTGCTTAACGGCGCCACCAATGTGGAGAGGGTCCGTTCCGTCTCGGCTCCCGGTCTCTCGATCATTTACGTCGAGTTTGACTGGAATACGGACATCTATATTGCACGCCAAATTGTGAACGAGCGACTGCAGCTTTCTGCAGCACAACTTCCTCCCGCTGTGACGCCGGTCATGGGGCCCATTAGTTCCATCATGGGCGGTATCCACCTTTTAAGCGTTCGGGCTGAAAACGGGGCCGCCTCTGAGCTCGACCTTCGCACCCTTGCCGACTGGGTGATCCGCCCCCGACTGCTTGCCATTCCTGGTGTGGCCCAGGTCGTCAACATGGGAGGCGGCGTCAAGCAGTATCAGGCCCTGTTGGATCCCAATCGAATGCGCGATCTCTCCATCAGCCTCGCAGAGGTTGAACAGGCGGTCCTCTTTTCGAACTCCAGCACTAGCGGAGGTTTTCTTGATCGGCAGGGTCAGGAGTTTCTAATCAGAAACGTAGGCCGTATTCAAAGCCTGGAGGATCTGGCCAACACCGTCGTGGCTGTTCGAGGCAACGTCCCCGTTTACGTGAAAGACATCGCACGCGTGCAGTTTGGTGCTCGAATCAAGCGTGGGGAGTCCTCTTACGAGGGCCAGCACAGCGTGATCATGCAAATCACCAAGCAGCCCGGCGCCAATACTGTGGAGTTGACCAGAAAGGTCGAAGCGGCGTTGGCTGAGATTCGCCAGGGCCTTCCCAAAGGGGTGGTGGTGGACGAGGCTGTTTTTAGACAGGCTGATTTTATCGAGCATGCCATAGCCAATGTTATAGAAGCGCTGCGCGACGGCTCTATCCTGGTTTTCATCGTCCTAATTATTTTTCTGCTCAATTTTCGCACCACTGCTATCACACTTACGGCCATACCGCTGTCCTTCATGATCACCGCGCTGGTTATGAAAGCTTTGGGCATCGGAGTCAATACCATGACCCTGGGAGGGCTGGCGATCGCCATTGGCGAGTTGGTGGACGATGCAATCGTAGATGTCGAGAACGTTTTTCGCCGTCTCCGCGAAAACCGCCAGAAAGAAAAACCGGAGCCACCTCTCACCGTGGTTTTTAGAGCATCCAGCGAAATTCGTAATTCCATTGTTTATGCGACGTTGATTGTCATCCTGGTCTTCTTACCTCTCTTTTTTCTGAGCGGCGTGGAGGGGCGCCTGTTCACACCTCTTGGGGTGGCCTATGTTGTGTCCATTCTGGCTTCTCTGGTCGTTTCGCTGACGTTAACTCCAGTTCTGTGTTATTACCTCCTACGCCGAGCTCGCATCCTGGAGCGCAAACATGACGGCTGGTTAGTCCGCCATCTGAAGCAGCTGGAAACTCGCCTGCTTGCGGTTACATTGGATCATCCGTGGAAGGTGATCATCGGTGCAGCCTTGTTGGTGGTTATCTCCATTTCGCTCGTGCCTTTGATGGGTCGCGAATTCCTTCCACCGTTCAATGAGGGAAGTTTCACTGTCCTGGTACTGGCAAGACCGGGAATTTCTTTGGAACAATCTGATCGTCTAGGCTCCCGCGCCGAACAGCTCATCCTCCAGGTGCCGGAGATCGTTTCAACAGGCCGCAGGACGGGACGGGCTGAGCTGGATGAGCATGCTGAGGGTGTGCACTATTCGGAAATTGAGGTCACAATTAAAGAAGGCCGCTCCAAGGATGAAATCATGGCCGACATCCGAAACCGGCTTTCTCAGATCCAGGGAGTCGAAGTCAATATTGGTCAGCCCATTTCACATCGTATTGACCACTTGCTCTCAGGCAGCTTTTCTCAAATCGCGGTCAAGATTTTTGGAGAAGATTTGACCACCCTGCGGCGGCTGGCTGAGCAGGTGGAGGATGTGATGGATGATGTCCCCGGGGTAGAAGATCTTTACATTGAGCAACAGGTACAAATTCCTCAAATACGGATCCAGATAGACCGTTCGGCATCCGCCAAGTACGGCATCCCCGTAGGTCAGATTACGGAGGCGCTGGAATCTGCCTACAACGGGCGCGTTATCACTCAAGTCCTGGAGGAACAGCGCAGCTTTGATGTTTTTCTGAGATTGGATGAGCCTTGGCGGAGCACTTTGGATTTTGTTGACGATTTGCCCATCGATGTTCCCGGCGGGAGCAAGGTTCCTTTGAGTCAGCTGGCCAGCATTGAAATGGCCACCGGGCCCAACCAGATCCTGCGCGAAAATGCGTTGCGACGCATTGTGGTCCAGTGTAATGTTGCTGGAAGAGATCTGGGCAGTGTGGTCCAAGATATCCAACAACGCGTTAAGGATCAGGTGGAATTCCCGGAAAGTTATTTTGTCAGCTACGGCGGACAGTTCGAAAGCCAAATCAGTGCAACACGATTGATTTTTCTGCTCTCCATCATTTCCATAGGGGGTATTTTTGTGCTGCTCTATGGGCATTTTGGACATGCCCGTATTGCGCTGCAGATCATGTCCAATCTGCCCCTGGCCATGATTGGCGCCGTCGCCGCTATCTTTATTACCGGGGGGACGCTGTCGGTGGCCACCCTTGTAGGATTTATTACGCTATGCGGGATTGCTTCGCGCAACGGCATCATGATGATCTCGCACTACATCCACCTGATGCGATATGAAGGTGAAGTTTTTGGCAGGCCAATGATTGTTCGGGGTACTCTGGAACGGCTTGTTCCCGTGATGATGACGGCTCTCACAGCAGCAATTGGGGTGCTTCCTTTGGCTCTCTCTCAAGGTGTTCCCGGGAAGGAAATTCTGCATCCTGTTGCCGTCGTCATTTTAGGTGGTCTTTTGAGCTCAACTTCCCTCGATATGGTGGTGACACCGGCGCTTTTCTACAAGTTCGGTAAAGCGATCTTCGAAAAGCCTATGGTTGTAAAAACGGACGATTTGGAACAGGAGGCAAAAAGACTCACGGCGATGGGCTAATCTCGGTAAGCCCCTTTCCGGGTTACCCTTCAAACCCACAAAAGCGAAAGCGATTAACATGGCCTCCCGGGGTTTTGACCGGAGGATTCCTATGAACGGCCTGAAGCCGAATTCGCTTTCCCCTCTCATTGCTGGGTGAGTATGACTGGAAAGAAGGACCTGGTATTCATTTAAAGACGATGTCTGTGGCGACCAAGTTTGTAAAATCCTCAACAGGAGGGGCCTCTTGAGTTCCCACGACCAGGGAAGACATGTTGCGGCGGTTGTTGGTGGCGCCATAGCTGGATCCGTAGCTGCAGAGGTCTTGACTTCGGCAGGCGTGCTGTGTGTAGTCCTGGAGCAAAATGACCGTCCTTATGGAAAGATTGAGGACGGACTACCTCGCTGGCATGTCAAACAGCGGAAGCTGGAATATGAGCGCATTGATTCCCGCCTGGATCATCCCTGCGTCCATTTTCTGCCGCGCACTCGTCTGGGAAGGGACATCGACTTTAGAGAATTGATTGAGCAATGGGGTTTCAGCGTGGTTCTTCTTGCCAACGGCGCCTGGAAGGACCGTCCTCTCCCGGTTGAAGGCATTGATGAGTACGTTTGTAAAGGGTTGGTTTATCAGAATCCGTTGATTTACTGGTTTAATCACAAGAACGAAAAAAGCTACACAGGCCCTCGCTATGAAATTCAGCCTGGAACCATTGTGATCGGGGGAGGATTGGCTTCTATTGACGTTGTAAAAGTCATTCAGTTCGAGTTGTACGAGAAAGCGTTGTGCGCGCGAGGGATTGATACTTCGATGCTTGAGCTCGAGCACAAGGGTGTTCCTGCCGTGTGCGCCTCCCACCAGATCGATCCGGGTGAGTTGATGATCGACGATTGTACTCTGTATTACCGCCGCAGAGCAGTGGACATGCCTCTGGCACAGTTTCCCGAGAACGCCTCCCAGGAACAAATTGAAAAAACACAAGCGGTGCGAAAAAAAATACTCACTCGCGTCATGGAAAAATACCGCGTCCGTTTTAAAGAATGCCACGCCCCTGTCGGGGCCCTGGTGGAGAACGGCCGCCTGGTGGGTCTTCGTTTCATTCAGACTCGCGTCGAAGGCGGCAAGGCGGTTCCCCTGCCTGGTTCCGAGCTAGAGGTCTACACATCCCTGGTTGTATCTTCGATCGGCAGTATACCGGAACTAATCCCCGGGATCGAGATGAAGGGGGAGCTTTACAAATTTTCTGATCCTGAGACCGGAGAATACATGGGCTGCGAGGGTGTATTTGGAATTGGCAATGTCGTTACCGGCCAGGGAAATATCATGATCTCGCAGAAACACTCTCAGCAACTTTCCAGGCGCATCCTCGAAAACTATCTGGGTTTAGGGCCGAGAGATACGGTCAGTCCGCTCTTTGAGAACGGGGAGGAGGTGGTACGTCAAAAGCTGGAGCCGGTCAAGGCTGCTATACAGAAAAAGCCGCCGCTGTCCACCGCGCAAATATCTTGTATTCTGGAACGTGTGCAACGCCGGCAGCGTGAAATCGGGTATAAGAACTACCGCGATTGGATTAAGAAGGTCACCCCCCCGGACCTCGAATAAGCCGCGTTCGTTTCATTCTGCGAATCCTGAGTTCCAGAAACGCATTACCTGCTGACGCGGACCGGGAAACTGCAGGAGACAACCCGGCTACCGATTTTGAATTGTGCGAAGATCCTGTAATCTCCTGCCTGAGAAAACGTGTAACGTACGGGTACAACGGGCCCCAAATAGGACTGTGAGGCGCCGGAATCTCCGTGGTGCCCCCTATGTCCGCCTCCGCTAAGATCCTCCTGTACAAAACTGTGGGTGTGACCGAAATCCAGCAGATCGCTTTTCCAAACAGCGACGTGAACTTCCGAACCAAGGTATACCTCGAGATTCTTGACGTCGTCTCCTTTCTCATCTTTGAGAAAAAACTGAAGCGATGCCGGCCGATTTGCCTTTAACTCTGAAGGCTCGATGGAAAGCCCAATATAGAATCCTTCAAAGTAACCCGCGATCGGCGGCTTTCCTTTAGCTTCCGGCACAGTCAGAACTACCCGTTGGACGGTTCGTTTTCCATCGGCGACGTAATCCACCACAATTTCATAACGGCCACTTGTCGGAAAGACGAAAGGGAAGTGAAAAGTGGCTGCATTAATATCGTCCTGAGTAAGCGGACCGTAATCGTCGTGGTGGACATGTCTGAAAAAATCCAGGGACTGATTGACTATGAAGACGTGCACCAGGCGGTCATGAGATATTTCCAGGTTTTGCGCAGGGCGTCCATTGGTTTCCAGGATCTGAAAGAATACTTCCACCTTTTCCCAGGGCTCAAGTCGCGGCTCCACCCAGTACCTCAGGGTTGTTTCTGAATTCTTCGCGGCGGCTTGACCGAAAAACATCAGCACGCCGAGCACTCCTGGGAGAAAGAATTTCCCCTGCAACGCGTTCCTCCGACAAAATCACTACTGTGATTGTTGAATTCCGTTTTATCTTGCCAGAAAAATAAAGAATGGTAAAACGTGTTTTGCAATGATTCGAAAAGCATCCGCCGTCATGGTTACTCGCCTCCAGCAAGACTTGGAGGTTTATCTGGTCAGTCGAAATGTCGAGCTGAAATTTTTTGGAGGTTATGAAGCTTTTCCTGGAGGCTCTATCATTGAAGATGACGCCAGGGTGCCGATTTCACACTTGCCGGAAAACGCCGGTCAGGAAGTGGCTTCTTTTTACGTTTCTGCTGCCCGCGAGCTGTTCGAGGAAGCAGGCCTATGGTTGGGGCACGGGATAGCCGTGGGTCGGGAAGCGCTTGATGAGTATCGGTCGCGGCTGATAAATGGCAACATTACTTTTTCACAAATCATTCACCAAACTCGTCATCAGCTGGATGCCCGTGATCTGGAACCCGTCTGCCGCATCACCACACCTCCGTTCGCTCCGGTCCGCTTTGAAACACAGTTTTTCCGCTTCAAACCGCCCGCTTCAGCATTGCCTGTGATCTGGCCGGGAGAGCTGGATCACGGTGAGTTTCTATCACCGGCGGTCGCCTTGCAAAACTGGATTGAAGGCGAACTTCCGCTGGCGCCACCCGTGGTCTTGATCCTACAACACCTGCGCGGCCGCCCGTGGGATTCCTTCTTGATCGCCGTTCGGGCAATGGCGGATTCCTACGCAAGAGGTCATCTGCATCAGACGTTCTTCACGCCCGGTACCCTGACGGTGCCGTTGCAAACCCGCACGCGGCCCCCTGCAACGCACACCAATGCTTATCTGATTGGCGAGCAGCAATTCTATTTGATGGATCCAGGCCCAGAAGATGCCAGAGAGCAGGAACGCCTGTTTGCTCTCATCAACGAAACCTTGCAACTGGGAAGAGAATTCAAGGGAATCATCGTGACACACGGGCATCCGGACCATATTGGAGCTGCAGAGCCCTGTGCCAGACATTACCGGGTTCCAGCTTTTACACACCCCTTGAATGCTCACGCACTGAGTGGCATACAGGACCTGAGGCCTCTTCAGGATGCCGGCCGGCTTCCACTGGGCATAGCTCCGGACGGATCTCCCGGTTGGACATTGACCGCCCACCACACACCGGGACACGCTCCAGGCCATCTTTGCTTTCAGGAAAGCCGATATCAGGCACTGTTTGCCGGCGATATGGTTTCACGTCTCTCATCCATCCTGATCGATCCTGACAACGGCGGAGACATGGTGGAGTACCTGCAGTCGCTCGAACGTTTGCAGCGACTGGCCTCCGGAGCACTTTATCCAGCGCATGTGCCTCCGCAACTCAATGGCAGGAAACTCATCGAACAGGCGATCAGCCATCGTCAGAAACGTGAAGAACAAGTTCTAGAAGCTCTGAGGAAAGGGCCACAGAATCTGGATCAGCTCGTGGAGAAAGTTTACTTCGATGTCGACCGAATCATGTGGCCTCTTGCCAGTCGCTCATTGCTGGCTATCTTGCAGAAGTTGAAGCGGGAACAGAAAGTCAGAGAAATGTTTTCCGTTTTTGGTCTGCCTGATTCCGTCAGGCACGGGCATTAACGAAGCGCTGACAACCGCTTCTTACTTCCTCTCCTTGTTGCTCCATAAAAGGTATACAGGTATGCCCGTCAAAACCAGCAGAAGCCCTGGGATGGTATTGGGACGCGTCTTTTCAGCAATGAGGAGATCCAGAGCAATGAGGGTTGCGCAGATTATGTAGACGCCGGGTACCACCGGATAACCAAAGGCACGATAAGGACGGCTGGCCGATGGCCGTTTTCTCCGGAGTACAAACAATCCCATAACCGTGAGTATGTAAAAGATCAGGACTGCAAAAACTACATAGTCCAATAGATTGCTGTAGACGTTCCCGTATCTGCCCGTGGCAGGATCGAAAGTGCGCGGAAGAATCAAAAGGGAGGCCCAGATTGCCTGAAGCACCAGCGCTGTGGCAGGTACACGGTGCGGGTTCAACGTTCCCACTCGTCGGAAAAATAATCCATCCCGTGCCATCGCCCAGTAAACGCGGGCGCCGCTAAGAATGAGTCCGTTGTTGCAGCCAAAGGTAGACACCATGATGGCGATGGCCATCAATACCGAAGCCTGCTTTCCCAGGATGACCTCCATAGCGGCTGTTCCCACGCGGTCAAAAGGGGCTTTTTGGATTTCGGAAAGTGAAAGCGTAAACAGGTATGCAAGATTGGCCAGGACGTAAAGCAACGTCACCAGCCCTGTGCCGAGAGCCAGCGACCATGGGATATTACGATGAGGCTCCTTCACCTCGCCTGCAGTAAAAGTAATGTTGTTCCAGGCGTCCGCCGAGAAAAGAGACCCCACCATGGCTGTACCCAAAACCATCAACAGCGCGATGCCGGAGAGAGGAATGCCAGTTTCAGTGGCGGGGGAAAGAAACTCACCTTGATAAACGGCGGAATCGGCGCGGTCAGCCCAGGCGATCCCGAGAAAGATCAGCGCGATTAGAGCGCCGGTTTTGGCTACGGTGAAAATATTTTGAACGATCTTTCCTTCGGTAATTCCGCGTGTATTGATAAAGGTGAGGAAAATAATGACCGCAAGGGCCAAAAGTTGTGCGGTGGACAAGGAAAGAGAAAATCTGCCTGCTGTCCCATAATTGAACAGGAAGGTCTCTTCACCGATTAATTCAGGAAGCAGCACTCCGGTAAAGCGTGCAAAAGCCACTGCCACTGCGGCAATTGTTCCGGTCTGGATCACTACGAAAAGGGTCCAGCCATAAAGAAAACCCCACATGGGCGAATAGGCCTCTCGCAGGTACACGTATTGCCCACCCGCTGACGGCATCATGGCAGCCAGTTCGCCATAGCTCAAGGCCGCAGCAAGAGTTAACACACCGGTCACTAACCAGGCAATCAACAGCCAGCCCGGAGAACCCAGTTGGCGCGCCATGTCAGCTGAGACGATAAAGATTCCGGAGCCGATCATCGAGCCGGCAACAATCATCGTTGAGTCGAACAGGCCGAGTACTCTTCTAAAACCCTGTTCTTGAGCCATTCCGGATTTCAAGGCAGATGTTTTCTCAAGGGTGAGGGTCGTCGGGAGGAGCTCCGGTGTGAGTCACCAGAGCGCCGGCACCGGAGACCCCGTGCTTCGTGATCTCGTGCCGCAAGTGACGCGACATGACGCTGTGTTTTCTCCCGTAAAGGAAGTAAATGAAAAAGCCAATAAGGAGCCAGATAAATAAACGAAGCCAATTCTCAGGCGGCAGCGCAAACATCAGCATGAGGCAAGTACAAACCCCCAGTATCGGAACCCACGATCCCAGGGGAGCGCGGAAAGGTCGTTCCACCTCCGGATGGGTTTTGCGCATGACCAGGACCGCTGCACAGACGATGACGAATGCGAGCAGCGTACCGATATTGACCAGATCCGCCAAAATTCGCAAAGGTAGGAATGCCCCCATCAGCGCCACAAAAATGCCGGTAAGGATGGTTGATTTCCACGGAGTCCGGTAACGGTCGTGCACTGCTCCAAAGAAGCTGTGCGGGACCAGCCCATCTCGCCCCATCGCCAGTAGCACTCGAGGTTGGCTCAGCATCAATACCAGCAGAACCGATGTAATTCCTGTCAGGGCGCCGATGGAAATCAGGAATTGCGCCCAGGGAAGACCCATCTGTCGAAACGCGTCGGAAACGGGAGCGTCCACGTTAATTTGATGATAGGGAACCATCCCGGTAAGAACGGCTGAGACGGCAATGTATAGGATGGTGCAGAGAAGCAGAGAAGTGATGATGCCTATCGGAACGTCTCTTTGCGGGTTGCGTGACTCTTCAGCATGCGTCGAAACGGAGTCAAACCCGATGTAAGCAAAGAAGATGATGGCAGCACCGGCCAGCATACCCAGCGGTTCCCCCCCTGCTCCGGTTTGTCCAAAGAGTGTCTTGCCAAAAAAGCTGATCCCTGTCAGCCCGTAGGGGGCCAGGGGTTGCCAGTTCTTGGGGTCGATATAAAAAAAACCCACCGCGATGACAAAGAGGACCACCAAAAGCTTTACGCCGACCATGACCGCATTAAAACTGGCGCTTTCGCGAATTCCCCTGACCAGCACAATGGTAATGATGGCCGCGATGACGATGGCGGGAAGATCCAGCACCGTACCCGTCGACACCAGCCGGCCCGCGGCAGGATCGTAGTCGAAAGGAGCGTTGGTCAATGCATGCGGCAGCTTCAACCCAAAAATACCGATAAAATCCTGGAAGTAATGCGACCATCCATGGGCCACTGTTGCAGAGGCGACAGTGTACTCCAGGACCAGATCCCAGCCGATGATCCAGGCGAACAGCTCTCCCAATGTGGCGTATGCATAGGTGTACGCCGAGCCGGCGACCGGAACCATCGAGGCAAACTCGGCATAGCAGAGAGCGGCAAATATACAGGCGATGCCCGATACCAGGAACGATAGAACCAGAGCCGGTCCCGTCTTGTCGTGAGCGGCCACCCCCGTCAACACAAAGATCCCGGTTCCGATAATCGCTCCAATTCCCAGGCTCGTCAGTTGGACCGGCCCGAGCACGCGCCGCAGACGGTGCTCTCCGGCCATTTCCTCTATGAGCAGTTGGATCGGTTTTCTTGCAAATAGTTGTGTGGCCATATTTACCCCTGAAGTTAAAACTTGGCACCCATTATCAGTTGCGTTGGACCAACTTGCAAGAAATTGCAGAGTAAAACCAAGCTTTCCGCCCCATTATTTCGATATCTCTGCAAAAAGACTGGTATGGCAGGAAAGGAAAAATTTATAATCCCACTTTCAAATGCGGGTTGTGAATTTCCGCTTCCTGCTCTGACCGGAGAAATGCTCACAAAAGAATTTGGCCCCGGATCTGTCAATGAGCTGACGGTAACCACCACACCTGAGATGGGAGTAACCCATCTGGGGCCTGGTTCCCCGGCTCTCCTGTCCACACCGTGGATGATCTCCTGGATGGAAAAAGCGGCGCAGCGGCTGCTTGCAACCCATCTGGATCCAGAATACGGATCGGTGGGCTATCGTGTGGATGTGCGTCACCTGGCTGCAACGTCCATAGGCGCTACCATTCGCGTACGCGCCGTGGTTTCCCAGGTGACGGGTAAGAGAGTTGTTTTTTCAGTCGAAGCTTTTAATGAGCGTGAGAAGATCGGCGAAGGATGGCACGAAAGGGTGATTATTGAAAAAAAGCGCTTCTCAAAGGCAACTTCAATTGAAGAAAGACTGCGTTCCTTGAAAATTGACTTGCCGCAGGCGGGCTCCGCTATTGGAAATTATTTGCCCGCGGTGTTGCATCGCGGCCTGCTTTACGTTTCTGGGCAGCTTCCACGTCGTGAAGGCAGGACGGAATTCTCTGGAACAGTCGGTGTGAATCTGACCGTGGAACAAGGCTACGAAGCGGCGCGGTTGTGCGCTCTTAACGCACTGAGCGTGGCGCGACAGCACCTCAGCGACCTCAGCCTCATCTGCGGGGTTCTGCGCGTGGCGGGCTTTGTGCGCAGCGCGCCCGATTTTGGAGACCAGCCGGCTGTGGTCAATGGCGCCTCAGATTTGTTCGTGCAGCTGCTGGGAGAGGCTGGAAAGCATTCTCGTATTGCCGTCGGCGTCGCTGAATTGCCAGCAGGTGCGGCTGTGGAACTGGAAGTGGTCTTCAAGGTGGATTGATGTCGGTGAAAAAGGGTGCTACTCCCGTCGAGTACGTCCAGTGCTTTCGGATCCGGTTTATGGATACCGATCTCTCGGGCCGGGTACACTATGCAGCAATTTTCAGGTACTTCGAAGCTGCTGAACACGAATTGTTGCGAATGCTGCGATTCCCTTACAGCCGTCTGCATACCCTGCACAGGATTCAAGCTCCCCGAGTGAATGTGTGGGCCGACTTCAAACGTCCACTTCAGTACGATGATGAGGTCGAAGTCCGATGCCACGTTGCCAGCGTCGGGAACACTTCTTTTACATTCGGCTACAGGATCTATAAAGATCGAGTGCTGACGGTGGAAGGAGGTTTGACGGCCGTCACCGTTGATGAAGGCGGAAAACCGATCGAGCACCCCTCAGAGTTCCGAGAGGCTTTGAAACGAGGGCTGGGAACCGTCTCTTCGAAAAGGTCTGATAAGAGACGCTAGTGCAGTGTCCCACCCTTCACACCGGCATCAAGCTATGCTTCTTGCGAGGCCTCTCTTCTTTCTTCCCCAGCAGCATGTCTAGTGAGCGGATGAGTTCGCAGCGCGTTTGATCAGGCCTCAAGGCAGCGTTTGCCACCTGCTTGGATAATGCATCAAAGGGTCCGCTGAATTTTTCGGCATATTCTTTCATTTTTTGCTGTCTTGTCTTCTCGGGATCCTCTGACTGTTCGATTTCTCTCTTGAAAATAACGTTGACCGCTCCTTCCCCTCCCATAACCGCCAGTTCCACAGCAGGCCACACTAGAAATCGGTCTGCGCCCATTTCCCGAGTGCACATGGCCAGCTTGGCCCCGCCATATCCTTTGCGCAACGCGACCGTGATCTTGGGAACCGTGGCTTCCGCGTAGGCGTAAAGCAATTTAGCCCCATGGCGAATGATGCCCTTTTGCTCTTGTTGTTTGCCTGGAAGGAAACCAGGCACGTCCATCAGCGTGATAAGAGGCAGGTTGAAGGCGTCGCAAAACCGGATGAATCGAGCGGCCTTGTCAGAAGCGTCCGCGTCCAGGCTTCCGGCAAGAAACATCGGTTGATTGGCAATGATTCCAACGCTGTGACCGTCAAGACGGCCCAACCCGATAACCACGTTGCGCGCGAACTTCGGTTTGAGCTCAAGAAAGTCACCACCGTCCACAATCATCCTGATCAGATCGAGAACGTTATAAGCGCGCCTGAAATCATCCGGTACAGTCTCCTCTATGCCCGTAAGCAGACGGTTCGGAGAGTCGCCGCTGTCTACCCGCGGCGGCGGTGCTTCAAAGTTCGAGGGGAGGAAAGACAGCAATCGACGTATAGTTTGCAGACATTCGGAATCATCTCGGGCCGTGTAATCCGCCACTCCGGAAATTTCCGAATGAATCCTGCTTCCGCCCAACTCCTCCATGGTAATTTCTTCCCCCACCACTTCCTTGATCACGGCAGGACCGGTAATAAACATGTGGCTGGAACCCTGGACCATCAACACCAAATCAGTCAGAGCAGGAGAATACGCAGCCACACCAATACAGGGGCCCATGATCGCGGAAATTTGTGGGACCACGCCGGACGTCAGGGAATTTTCGAAAAATATACTGCCGATGGCTTTGGTAACGTCCAAGCCCTCCTGAATGCGGGCTCCGGCGGAATCATAGAGACCGATGAGCGGGATTCCCTGTTGCCGCGCCGATCGAATGGCATGACTGATTTTTTCGGCATGGGTGCTGCCCACTGCTCCGGCGAGCAGGGTTCGGTCCTGAGCAAAGACACAAACAGGGCGGCCTCCGATTTTCCCGTAGCCCGTGACGACCCCGTCGCCGGGTTGACGCTTCTGGGCCATTCCAAAATCGGTGGCCTGGCTCTGGGCCAGCATAAATTCTTCTAGAAAGGTGTTGGGATCCAGCAGTCTCTGAATTCGTTCGCGCGCGGTGAGCTTCCCCTCGTCCTGCTGTTTGCGAGTTGCCCCCGGCTCACCGCCCCGCACTTTTTGTTCGAGTTCGTTAAGTCTTTCCTGATACTCCTTGCGCCCCATGGGCTACGTCCCTAATCCCTGGATCAGAGAGAGCATGATAGCTGCTGCAATGATTGAGCCGATCTGGCCTCCCACGTTGGCACTCATGGCGTGCATCAACAGATGGCTCTTGCGATTGTATCTCTGCCCTTCCATCTGCACCACCCGGGCGGACATCGGAAAAGCTGAAATCCCAGCCGCTCCGATCAGAGGATTGATTTTTCCACGGCTGAGGAATGACATCAGCTTTCCCAGGAGAACGCCGGCGGCCGTGTCAAGAATGATGGCAATCAGACCCAGGCACAGAATCATCAGCGTCTCCCAACGCAGAAAATTCTTGGCCTGCATGGTGGCGCCTATGGAGAGCCCCAGCAACAGCGTCACGATGTTAGTGATCTCGTTTTCTGAAGAGTTCTTGAGTCTCTCCACGACTCCTGATTCCTTCATGAGGTTGCCCAGCATCACCATTCCAATTAAAGGCGTCCCCATGGGAGCAATGAGCGAAGCGGTGAGGGTCACAGCAATGGGGAAAACGATCTTGGTGGTGCGTGAAATCGGCCGCCTCACGGCGCCCATTACTATTTTCCGTTCCTTACTGGTGGTCAGCAAACGCATGATTCCAGGTTGCAGGAGAGGCACCAGCGACATATAGGAGTATGCCGCCACGGAAACCGCCGCCAGCAGGTGGGGCGCGTATTTGGAAGTCACATAGATGGCGGTGGGACCATCACAGGCGCCGATGATTCCGATGGCCACGGCTTCCAATTGGGTAAAACCCAGCGCCAACGCCAGCAGGAGCGTCAAGAAAATGCCACACTGGCCTGCCGCTCCTAACAAAATGATTTTGGGATTCTCCAGCAGAGGCTGGAAATCAATCATGGCGCCGATCCCGATGAAGATCAGTATGGGAAAAATCTCGGTGAGAATGCCGGTTTCGTAAAAATACCGCAGCACCCCGTCCTCTTCCATAAGGCCCGCCATCGGGATGTTCACGAGGAGAGCTCCAAAGCCTATCGGAAGCAATAGCAGAGGTTCAAAACGGTGTCGAATACCCAGGTAAAGCAGAAGGCAGCCCACTAAAAGCATGAAGGCTTCTCCGACTCCAAGATTCGACAAGCCTAAACCGAGGGCGCGCAACGCCGTGGGGAGGGCGGAATCCATGATTATTTTTTCGCCTCTGACTTGATCTCCGTCTTCACAGGAAAAATCTTGCGCAGAAGGATGATCAGTACGCTGAAGATCCACAGCATGAGCAAGGTCCCGCCCATGCCAAACAACGCCAACGTCCAGCCAAAAGTCCAGTCATCCATGATTCGCGTTACTCGATCTCCGCCAGAAGGTCATCTGCCTGAACTGATTGTCCCGGTTCCACCAGGATGTTCTTGATGGTTCCGGAAACAGGGGCTGATACAAAAATCTCCATTTTCATGGCTTCCATGACCAGCACCACTTCATCCTCTTGAACCGTGTCCCCAACTTGTTTTTCCAGTTTCAGAATTTTTCCGACCATGGGAGCAGTTACCGATGTTGCCACGTTTTCCTCCGTATTTAACGCTCACAAATTAAGAAATGTTTCCCTGCATTGTCAAATTTTTTGCTTAAAAAGTGCTCGGTTGACAGTAACAAGTGCATTCACTACTATTCACCCGATTGACCGAAGCGGCCCCTCCTCGACCCAAGCGTTTGGTTGTTGCCATTGCGGGAGCGTCAGCCCCCGTTTACGGGATCCGTTTACTCGAGGCCCTCAGGCCGATTCGTGCTGTGGAAACTCATCTGGTGCTCTCCAAAGGAGCCCAACGTACCATTCCTTTGGAAACAGATTGGTCTGTAAAGCAGGTTGCAGAGATGGCCAGTGTCGTGCACGACCTGGAAGATGTCGCGGCCAGTATCTCCAGTGGTTCCTTCAAGACCGCGGGAATGGTCGTCGCGCCTTGCTCGATGAACACCCTTTCCGGCGTGGCCACGTCTCGTGCTGACAACCTGATTACTCGGGCGGCTGACGTAACTCTGAAAGAGCGTCGAAAGCTGGTTTTGTTGGTTCGGGAAACTCCTCTGCACCTGGGTCACATCCGGAACATGTTAGCGGCGGCGGAAATGGGTGCCATCATTTTCCCGCCAGTGCCCGCCTTTTATCATCGGCCTCAAAGTGTCGATGATATCGTGAACCACACCATCGGTAGAATTCTGGACATCTTTGAAGTGGAGCACGATCTTTTCAAACCATGGACCGGACCCCGCAGCAGCACACCGGCCCCCTAAAACTCAAAAGAGTGAGTGAGCTTTAATACCAGGGAGCGATCCAGCTGGCGGTCGAACCCTTCTCCACTTCGAAAATTGTTGAACACGATAAACAGATCATCTCCCGTTCGATAAATATAGTTGAGCCGGAAGTTGACCCCCACCAGATCATTCGTGCTGTTGTACTGAATCAGAGTACTGGTCAGCCATTTGCGACTGAGGGCAAAATTGAATCGGCTATTGAGCTGGTGAAAGTTCACAGGAAGTTTTCCAGCCATCCCGATACGATTGAAGCTGTAATCCACTTCTGCGGAGAAGCTGCTGTTCAGCTTGAAGACTGGGTTTAAGCTTAAATTTTGCCGCTTGCCGCCTTCTCCAAAATAATTCCACTCGTGGCGATACTCGACACTTCCGCTGACTTTACGGGCAGGATTCAGGGTGTAAACCAACGGCAAATACCACCATGAATAGCGCCCCGGTGGAACCACCAGGCCTCCCGGCAGCCGGAAAGGACGGATCAGATTTTCAGTTCGGCGATGAGGAGCAGGACGAATGGCGCTTCCGTCTTGAAACCTAAAATTTACATTAAGATGCACCACCTGTGCTTCCAGATCGTTGTGCTCAATGCGGCGAAAATGGTCCACGCGAACGCCCAACTCATACTGGCGCAGAACGCTGCTATGGGGCCGAGGTTTAATTCTAAAATTAGGAGCGTATTTGCGGACTCCGATGCCGCCGCGGTCCAGAAATCCCACATCCGTCTGGAAATTCCGCTCGAGAACGCTGTAATCAAACCCGGCGTTGACAAAATCATCCTGCCAGGCGGTACCGAAGGCTCCCACCCACTGCTCGTCGCTGAAACCGTCCGTAAAAGAACGAGCCAGCATCCCCTTGATCTGCAAGTACTGCATCAGGACCAGGTTCTGATCGATGCCCACCACCCGGTTGAAGTCACCTTTCTCGCCTTGTCTATTGGTAATGAACATGCCGATTGAGGACCGGGAGAATATGTCTCTCTTGAGCCGAAAAATCGTAAAGTCGTCGCCCGGTCTCTGAAAGTAATCGTCTGTCTTGGCCTGCAAAAAACCGAGTGTGAATTTTTGAGCTAACCTTCCCGTTAACTTGGCGCCGGCGAGAATGGGAATAGGCTGGCCACCATCGGATAAACCAATCCGGCGTGTATGATAGAGCTTGATTTCCGGAGAGCTGGCTGCTTCTCCAGAGAACACGCCAAATTCAAAAATTCCAGCGCCCTCCAGAAAGAATTCCCGTTTTTCAGGAAAAAAAACCGGAACGCGGTCAAAATTGATGACCTGATTGTCTACTTCAGTCTCGGCAAAATCGGTGTTGGCGGTAAGGTCCAGTGTTAAGCCAGGCGTTACCGCGTACTTTAAATCTTCGAGACCCACATCACCCAGGTAGTTCGTAACACGCTCCTGCTTCCCTCTGTGCGCGGCGCGCAACGTTAGGTACGGCTTAATTCTCAATTGGTGCGATGCTTCAACCTCTACCAGCCCGCGCAGGTGCCCTGCTTGTGAGATCTGGTTGAAGTCGAAATTGCGGTCAAAATTGTTCCAGTACGCCTGCTCGTTTTTCCGTCGAATAATCCGCTCGAAATCAATACCGAGATCATGCTCCGAGTCCCGCGAAGAAAAACGAAGTGTCTTTACGGGAATCCGGATCTCGGCCACCCAGGACTCCTCATTGATCTTCGTCTCCACGTCCCACTTTTCATCCCAGTTCTCGTTGACATCACGCCCTTCCTCGGTAACCAGGGCGTCATACTGAGTCCCCCTTGGATTGATGCGAAACAGAAAAGCACTGCGGTGATCGTGAAACGTATCAATGATGATGCTGAGACGGTCGTCGTTGGAAAAGGTGTTGTCGCGCCGCAACTCAGTGGCGCGTACGCCACTAATGTCACTGTCGAAGCAGATGGCGCCCAAATACAGGTACTGAGCATCATAAAGGACCCTGATCTCGGTTTTCTCGGTTGCCGGCATTCCCTCATTAGGGTCCTTCTGCAGAAAATCAGCGGCAGGTATGGCAGATTTCCAGATGGGATCGTCCAGAATTCCGTCGATTCGTGGCGGCGTTTCGGTTCTTAAAATCTGCAGGGTCCGCTTTCCGTGCTGCCGCACGGTCGCTTGCTGAGCCGCCAGCATGGGAGCGAAAAACACTGCAATCAAAAGGATACTGTTGATTCTTTTCATACTTCTTCAGGCGATCTGCCTTTTCTGTCAGTTGCTTGAGAAGATATCGTTCGGGCTAGTTTCGCTTGAGGTACTTCTCCAAGAATGAGAGCGTCACCTGCCATGCGTCGCGGGCCGCCGCCTCGCTGTAACGTTCCGGATTGGTGTCGTTGAAAAAAGCGTGCTGGGTTCCGGGGTAGATTTTATAGGTGAACGGTTTGTTCCTGGCTTTCATGGCATCCGCGGTTACCGCCACCTGTGAAGTGATGCGTGTGTCGAGTTCGGCGTAAATCCCGAGGACAGGACACTGGATGGCGTCAAGGAGCTGGTGTTCAGGTGTTGTGCCGTAGAAGACGACCGCAGCGTTCAGGTCAGGATCGGCGCAGGCAAGCAAAAACGAGCGGGCGCCACCCCAGCAAAATCCCACGGAAGCAACCGGCTGGCCCTGACAGTCCGGTCGCTGCTTCAAGTATCCATGCGCGGCCAGCAGATCCGCAGTTGCCTCCTCCGGTTTGATAGAGCCGATGAGTTCCCGTGCCTTGTCGGGGTTTTCTGCAGAAGCAGTGCCTCCTTTGCGGGAAATCAAATCGGGTGCCAGCGCCACATAACCCTCAGCCGCAAAGCGACGGGCGACGTCGCGAATGTGCTCATTGAGACCGCGGTTTTCGTGAATAACGATCACTGCAGGATTCGGTTTTCCGGACTCAGCCGGGAGGCAAAGATAACCCCCAATGGAAAACTCCGCAGAGGGGAATGTGATGTCGGCCGTGTTGATATTGGCGCGGGCGGATTCCAATGAACTGATCAAGCCGGCAGCCATTCCGGAGGTTTCAAGGTACTGATGAACCGTGGCATAGCTCCCCAGCAGGAGTGACAAACGCCCTAAGAACTGGCGGCGGTCGATCTGTCCCTTCCGATAAGCATCGGTCAACTCCTGAATCGTCATCTTCCTGTGTACTCCTTCAAAGGGATGTAGTGTCTAAAACACACCTTCTCCCCAGGACATAGAAATCAGGTATTCTTTCTTGCATAGGAAATGACTGTCAAGCATATTTTCAAAGCCAGGTGAGAAAAAATCAGCGAGAAAGCAGGCTTCGAGTATAATGTAAAAGTTATAAGCCTCACAACCGGTGAGTAGCAGGAGACCTGGAAGGGTTATGAAGAGTCTCTTAAATCTGAAAAAGAACCGTATCGTATGGGTGTTCGTGGTTTTTTCCATCTTTGGCGTGGCTCTCGCGCAATCCGGCAAAGCCAAAAAAGAAAGTGAACGAGACTATTACAAGAAATGGCTTGAAGAAGACGTGCTTTACATCATCACCGATGAAGAGAAGGACGTTTTCAAAAAGCTTCAGAGTGACGAGGAAAAAGAAAACTTCATTGAGCAGTTCTGGGCACGGCGAGACCCTACTCCTGAAAGCAGTCATAACGAATTCAAAGAAGAACATTACCGACGTATTCAATACGCCAACGATCATTTCTCCTCAGGCATTCCCGGATGGAAACTCGATCGCGGACGAACCTACATCATGTTCGGCCCGCCGGACCGTATCGAATCGTATCCTTCAGGCGGCCACTATAACCGGCCTTCGTGGGAAGGAGGTGGTTCCACCAGTACGGTTCCGTTTGAGCGCTGGGAATACCGTTATCTCGAAGGAGTGGGACAGGACATCGAGATTGAGTTTGTCGATCAATCTCTCAGCGGCGAATACCGGATGACCATGAATCCGGATGATAAAGACGCCCTGCTCCATGTCCCCGGGGCCGGCATGACCGACGCGGAACTCCTGGGCTATGCCAACCGCGTGGACCGTATCGTCCGCAAAACTTCGCCTATGCCCGGAAACAACCCGCTGCTGATCGGCTACGGAAGAGTTAAAGATCAGCCTTTCGAGAAGCTGCTCACCTTTACCAATCTGCAACGGCCTCCGGCCGTCAAGTTCAGAGATCTGCAGCGCCAGCAGACCCTGGTAACCATGAACATTTCCTACCAGCTGCTGCCTTTTGAGCTGCGCGCCGATCATCTGGCGATTGACCACGAGACCTACATGGTTCCCATCACCGTGATGGTTCCCCATAAGGAGCTTCAATACGCTCCCAAGGATCAAGTGCAACGCGCCGTGGTCGGAATATATGGGCAGGTGACGTCCCTTTCCGGAAAAATTGTCACGGTTTTTGAAGAATCTCTGGTGACAGAGTCCGATGAGAAGAATCCCGCCGAGAACGCCCGTCTTAAATCCATCTACCAAAAGTCGCTGCAACTTCCGTCAGGACGCTACAAACTGGACGTTATTGTGCGCGATGAGAACAGCCAAAAGCTCGGCTCTCAGACTCTCAGCCTCATACTTGATAAAAATAGGCCTGAAGACCTGAACATCAGTTCGGTGGTTTTGGCAAACAGAATCGATCTTGCTGAAACTTCAGGTCAGCCGAGTCCCTTTGGCCCGGCAAAGGTCTTCCCGAATATTGATGGAGTGTTTCGAGTTGACCAGCCGCTCCTGGTGTTTTTTCAGCTTTCTCATTTCAAGACCGATTCGGCACGTCAGGCCCCCGACCTGATAAGCGAAATGAAAATTATTCGTGATGACAGGGAAGTGCTTCGCGAGCAACTGCACATTGACAATGCTGCTGCACAGCAGTACGAGGATCGTGTGCACGTCATTCATCAGGCGAGCTTGAAGGGAATGGAACCTGGGAAATACCAGTTGCATCTCCAGGTTTCAGACCAGATTTCGGGGCAACAGCTGGAGCGACGAGTTCCTTTTCAGATCGCGGTACAGTAAAGCGATGGGTATTTGGAGCTAACTGTACTTGTAGAAACCGCGTCCCGTCTTTTCTCCATGCCAGCCAGTGCTGACTAATTTTTTCAGAAGAGGAGCGGGACGGTAGCGGTCATCACCCGTCTCTTTCTGAAGCCCTTCCAGAACAGCCAGGATTTCATCCAGGCCCGCTTGGTCTCCCCATCGTAACGGCCCAAGAGGGTAACGGGTACCCAGCCGCATGGCCAGGTCAATCTCCTCAGCCGCTGCCACTCCTTCATCCAAAGCTCGTGCGGCTTCGTTCACCAACAGGCTGAGGATGCGCGGAAAAATAAGTCCGGTCATTTCCTTCACCACAACGCAGCGCTTACCGAGCGCCTGGAAAAAATCCTGGGCTCTTCGCAAGAACTCCTGATTCGTGCGTAAGCCGCCGCTGATTTCTATCAGCTTTCTTTGTCCTATCGGCCGCAATGTGGCAAAGCCGACTACCTGGTTCGGGCCGGCCGACCAGGAGGCAATCTCCGTAGTTGGGAACCCGATGCATGAGGTCAGCAAAAGCGTCTGAGGAGCCATTCGTTCTGACAAGGAAGACATTACCTTTTGCTTTTCTTTTTGTGGACCCGGGGAAGCTTCAACGATGACCGCTGGTTGTGCCGTCAGGTCCTCAGGATTTACCGAGAGTGTCACATCCAAGGAATATTCGAGGCAAAGTTGAAAGATTTCCTCCGCCAGGGCATGTTGGCCAATTACAGCGATCTCACTTTTCATACCGGTAGAAGCCTTTGCCGGTTTTTCGGCCCAGGTGTCCCGCCTGTACCATTCGTTGTTGGAGAGGGCTGGGCCGGAAACGTGGGTCCTCAAATGAAGCGCGGTACAGAGACTCCGTAACTGCAAAATTTACGTCAACGCCGATCAGATCCATCAACTGGAAGGGACCCATGGCAAAGCCGCCGGCTTCCATCATGATCTGGTCGATTGTTTCCACACCGGCAATTCCGTCTGCCAGGATCTGAAGCGCCTCATTGTGGAAAGGCCGGGCGACGCGGTTGACGATAAAACCGGGAGAGTCCTTGACGCGAATCGGGCTCTTCCCGAGCGAACACGCGAGCGTCATAGCTCGTTCCACACTGGAGGAACTCGTCTGCTCGCCCTGGACCACCTCCACTAATTCCATCAGCACCGGCGGGTTGAAAAAGTGCATTCCCACCACTCTTTCCGGGTTTACCGTGGCCCCTGCAATGGCAGTAATGGAAAGCGAGGAAGTGTTGCTGGCAAGCAGAGCGTCAGGGCTGCAGCAGGAATCCAGGGCTTTGAAGATCCGTTGCTTGATCTCCAGTTGTTCGGTCACGGCTTCAATCACCACCCCCGCGTCACTGAGCCCGCTGAGATCGGCTGTGCTTTTCAGCCGGGAAAGAATTTCCTGTTCCTGCTGATCGCTAATTTGCCCTCGCGAGCGGCTCTTTTCCAATCTTTTGCGAATGCGAATCAGGCCCTGCTCCAGAGATTCTGCGGATACATCATGAAGGTAGGCCTCAAAACCAGCCTCCAAGCAGACCTGCGCGATCCCGGCACCCATGGTACCGGCCCCGATGATGGCGATTTTTGCATGAGTCTCCATCGCTTTTTCTTGATCACAGAAAACGCCAAATCACTCTCGACCGTGTCTCATATTGCACGATCGGCGGTGGCGGTTCAACACCACTGTCGATCATTTAGTCGTTTCATCTTTGACCAAACATGCATATATTAAAAGGAGATTACCTAAACATTCACATGAAAGCTTTCAAATCACGAGTGTTCACGCGAGGAACACCCCTGATTAGTGTGGCCCTGGTTTGCTTCTTTTTCTCCGCTGATGGGGCTTTTGTTGCGCGCGACGACGATCGGGAAGCCAGTCGCGGGTCGGAATTTCTGTTTGCGCGGGTGCAGTTTAACTCCTATTTTTTCGGGGGAGGCTGGACGCCCGGCTGGGCGCACGATTACCCGAGGGCAGAGCGCAATTTTCTAAAGATACTTGCAGAAGTGACCTCAGTTAAAACTACTCCTGAATCCTACGTGATTGTCCGGCTGGAAGATCCCGGCATCATGAATTTTCCATTGCTTTATTTTAGTGAGCCGGGCACCTGGGACATTACACCCGAGGAGGCGAGGAATTTTCGTGAATATCTGAAACGGGGCGGCTTTGCGATTTTTGATGATTTCGACGGCCCTGCCCACTGGAGTAATTTTGTCCGATGCATCAAGGAAGTTCTCCCGGAAAGAAACGTGGAGGAGCTAAAACTGGAACACCCGGTGTTTCATTCATTTTTTGAGATTGAGACTTTGGAAATGCCGGCTCCGTATGCTGTTTGGGGTAAGCCCACCTTCCTCGGCCTCTCAGATGAGAAGGGCCGGCTTTTAGCAGTGGTCAACTTTAATAATGATATCGGTGATTACTGGGAGTGGTCTGATGAAAGCCTCTTCCCCATCGGATTATCCAACGAAGCTTATAAGTTTGGCGTGAACTACGTCATTTACGCACTCACCCACTAAATACCGCAATTCATAAATATAGTAACTTTGTTGGGAGCCCAACGGCGGCCAGAGGCAGGGCGACGAGGTGATGCTAGGTCCATCGGCGGGGAGGAGCAATGATGAGATAGGCGCCGTCGCGCTCCAAAACGCCGGCGGGTTCCGGGGACCCGGAAAGCGCTGTCAAGAAGCCTGCTCCATTCCCGCAGACCCTCGAGCACCCGGTCGCCAGACTGTCGTTCTTCAATCCTTTGTTTCAAAGAAATCGGGGGGAGTTCGGCCTGCACTCCATGGACGGATTGATCATCAGGGGAGCAAAAGCCCTCATCGCATTTGACTCGGGGCCCGCTGGCTTGAAAACTGACCAGAGTGGCGGCACTGTTCACAGGTGAGCGCCGGTCCCACCCGGAAAGCCAGTATAGCACTCACTTCTCCTACCCTCGTTGCAAACTCTCGGGCGCTGTTGACGGCCCGGTGTGCTATCGTGCGGCTGTTTAATGTTCTCAAAAAGGTTCCCCTTGACTGCGCAGATTCTGGTCGGACTCGTTTTGGGAGTCGTCGTGGGTCTCCTGTTCCCCGACGTGGGAGTGCGCTTGAGAATAGTCTCCGACATTTTTTTGCGGTTGATTCGCATGATCATCGTTCCGCTGCTCTTTGCTTCTCTGGTAGGTGGACTGGTGGGAGACCAGAGCTTTCGGAAGATCGGCCGCTTGGGTCTTGTTACGGCGCTCTTCTTTCTCATCGCCACAGTGGTGGCTTTTGCTTTGGCGGCATTGGCAGCGGTAGCACTCCGACCGGGAGCGGGAGCGCCGCTCACGCTGCCATCTCCTGCCGGACCGATCAGCAGCGGAAAGACGACCTTCTCTGAAGTCGTTCTCAACAGTGTGCCCGCAAGTGCTGTCGACGCTATGGCGCGCAACGACATTTTGCAGTTAGTAGTCTTTTCAATCTTCTTCGCCGTGGCGTTGTCGCGAATAAGACGCGCCCAATATCTCACTGGCCTGATCGAGGATTTACGCAGCGTCATGATGGTGCTTACGGATTTTGTGATGCGGCTGGCCCCGGCCGGCGTTTTTGCCGCCTTGGCCTATGCTCTCGCAGTTGAAGGTTTGGACCTCGTTTTTCGCGTCGCCCGTTTTGTGGTTGCAGTTTACCTTGGCCTGGCTCTTCTGGTGTTTGGGTTCTTTCTCTTGGTTTCTGTCTTGCTTCGCATTCGGTTTGGTGCGTTTCTAAAGGCCGCGGCGACCCCCTTTCTTCTGGCGTTTTCCACCTGCAGCAGCCAGAGTGCTTTACCGCGCGCACTGGAAAATATGGAAGCCTTTGGGGTACCAAGGGCCGTTGCGGGTTTTGTTTTGCCCGCGGGCTACTCATTTAATTTGACGGGGTCATACGTATATCAGGTAATCGCCCTCTTCTTTCTCATCCAGAGTTACGGGATTCAAATGAGCTACAGTCAACTCCTTCTTCTGGTGATGGGATTGATGATCACAAGTAAAGGGATTGCCACCGTGCCGAGAGCCAGCCTGGTGGTTTTAGCGGCGACGCTGACTAGTTTTCAGCTGCCTCTCGATGGTATCGCGATCCTTTTGGCCGTCGATCAGGTACTGGACATGCCGCGTACGGGTGTCAATGTGATCGGTAACTGTCTGGCATGCGTGGTCGTGGGAACTTTTGGCAATCCCCAAAGCCCCACCGATAAGAAGTGACAGCGAGCGGCAAAGTCTCCCGCTTGAAAGTGAGAGCCTTTCTGCAACTATCGCAATCCTGAAGACTCAGAAACTAAAGGAGGTGTTGTATGGTTCAGAGATCCTGCCCGGCGTGCGCCGGTAATGGGCTTTGCCACAACTGCAGCGGCAGCGGCATACAAAAATCTGCGGACCCTCTTTATACCGGTGAAGTCCACCCCGGACCTGGTGCCAGCACTACCATGAGCCGGCCTTGTCCACATTGCAATGGGACCGGAACCTGTCAGCAGTGCCGTGGCTCCGGGAGCGAATAAGGCCCGCAACAGGAATTTATGTCGGCAACGGTGATTTATTTAATTGGCTTTTGCCTGTTCACGCTGGGAGTCGCCTATGGCGCTCACCTGATGGGATTGTCAGAGCGATGGATCACAACCATTGTTTTGATACTCCTGGGCTTGGGAATATTTACTGCAGCGACCCGGACCCGACATCGTGAACCTCCGGCTGAGCATTAATTAACGCCGCTTTCCCATGGAGCCGGGCGTCGACTCTTGCGGCATTCCTGTGGGAGCCTATAAATTGAGCCGAGCGGGAAGTTCTGTTGCTTCCAGGTGAATGCCTACGAAAAAATCCCCAAATTGCCCGTAGACGGCGCTGACTTCGTCAAAGCGCATTTCATAAACGATTCTTTTGAAATAAACGGGATCGTCAGCGAACAACGTGACCCCCCACTCCCATTGATCCATCCCGGTCGATCCGGTCACCAGCTGCTGTACCTTGCTTGCAAATCTTCTTCCGGTGATGGCATGTCCGCCCATCAGGCGCTTTCTGGTTTCAAAGTCCAGGGAATACCAGTTTTTCAGCTCGCCTCTTCCTTTGTTCATGGGATAAAAGCACATCACGCGGTGGGACGGGAGCTTGGGATAAAGTCGCTCATTGACGTAGCGCTGCATGGCATCTCGAAAGGCTTGCATCTTTTGCTGGTACACGGGCGAATCCGCAGGGAGACCTTCTTTCTCGCGCAAGCTGCGGTCATAGTCGTCTTCTCGGGTGATGTACTCGGAAGTCTCGGTCATGGAAAGATACGAGTGTATTGTTTGTAGAGTCCCCCCCGGAAAGGAAGCCGCCACGGCGTTTTCGGCTTGATTAATATGGTTTAGATCCGGATCAATCAACATGAGGGCGAAATCCGCCTTGTGACCCACGATGGAGTACAGGTGGCCCTGGCAGTCTTTGTTGTTGCGGAACTTTTCCAAAACGCGTGAGAGACAATCAAAAGCCTGGGAGCGCTCTTGGGGTTCGAGCAGCTTCCAAAGTCTGCGGTCCACCCGATAAAAAAGGTGAAGCACGAACCAACCTTCTTGAGCCCGAATTGCATCCATGCTGCGTTTTAATATAGTTAATTCCCGGCGTGCAGGCAAAGCTAGGCTCTCGACACGGCGGTCACGGACTTAGAAATGGCCGCGGAGAAAAAAGGCGTCACGTTTTGAGGCAGCACCCAGAAACATGATCCGGGCGGTGGAGCCACTCTGAGCCATTTTTGAGTTCTGGTGACTGATTCCCGGTAACTCAAAGATATTCTCGTGGGAGAGTTGGTTTCGAGTTGACCCGGCGAAAGGCGCCTATTCGTGCTTTTCTGAGGAGGGGGAATTGGTGAACGTGGAGCCTGTTCCCACTTTAGCCACCTTCGGCTCCCTTGCCGCTAATAAGGGAATTTCAAGTGAGGCTACGCGCTCTCAATCGGGAAGGATACTCGGCTTCCGCATATGGAGCCCGCACTCTTTATGGGTTTCCAGCTCCCACCACCAGCGGCCTGCACGCGGGTCTTCGCCGGGAACAATAGCGCGGGTGCAGGGCGCGCAGCCGATGCTTGGATAGTTCTGGTCGTGGAGGCGATTGTACGGTACCTGGTTTTTGCGAATGTAATCCCACACCTCGGCTTCGGTCCATTCGACGAGGGGATTGATCTTGATCCGATTGCCATCCTGTTCGACTTTGAAAATGGAAGTTCTCGTCAAAGACTGCTCACGGCGCAAACCTGAAACCCAGGCGTCCAAACCCGCCAGGGCGCGTTGGAGAGGCTCTACCTTGCGGACATGGCAGCAAAGCCGGCGCAGTTCCACACTCTTGTAGAAAAGATTGATGCCCTCCTTCTGGACCATTTCCTCTACCTTTTCAGCCTTAGGGAAATGAATCTCCAGCGGCAGCCCGTAACGTTTTTCAACTTCTTCCATAAGCTGGTAGGTTTCCTTGGGTAGCCGTCCCGTGTCCAGCGTGAAAACACGAGGACGGGGGCTGATCCGGGTCAACAGATCAAGGAGTACCATGTCCTCCGCCCCAAAGCTTGAAGCCAGGGCTACGCGGTCTCCGTACTCTTCAATTGCCCACCGCAGCAATTCTATGGTCGGGAGTTTCTCTTTTTCTTTTTGAAATGTGGCAAAGTCCATAGTCAAATCCGGGACAAGTCTACTAAAGTGTTCTGGGGCTGTTTTCCCCGTGCAGTTCGGAAGCCAGCCCTCCTTGACACGGTCAATTGATCGGATACACTATAACATTATTCCGATAAACAAAGTCGGGATTTTTTAGGAGTGCATCATGAAAGCAAGTAATGGGGCTTGGCGCGAGCGGCTTTTGGGACGGATGCCCGAACACGTGGCGCGCGAGGTCGACATTTACGAGACGGAAATCGAGTTGCGCAAGCAGGGGAAAATAGAAGAGAAGCTCTTTGCGGAAACGCGGCTTCGCCGCGGGGTTTATGGTCAGCGTTACGACAACGGACAGCGCTGGGATGGGGAAAAAACCCAACAACTGGGGTTCCCCAGTGCTACGTTGACCAAAGGTCCGAGCACCGTTTGGGATGCCCCGGGAATGCAACGAATCAAGATACCTTTTGGGGGATTGACAACCCTCCAGTTGGAGGTATTGGCTGAGTTAGCTGAGGAGTACTCGGATGGAATTGCCCACGTTACAACCCGACAGGATTTTCAGCTGCATTTTGTGCATATTGAAGATACTCCCACTTTGATGAGACGGCTGGCTGCCGTGGGCATCACCACTCGCGAGGCTTGCGGAAACACCGTGCGGAACGTCACCGCTTGTCCTTATGCCGGCGTCTGCCGGGACGAAGCCTTTGATGTCACACCCTACGCTCGCGCCTGTGCTTATTTTCTGCTGGGACATCCGGACACTCAGGACTTTGGCCGCAAGTTCAAAGTAGCTTTTTCAGGATGCGAGCAGCACGCCTGCGGACTGGTCAACCTTCATGACATGGGCGCTGTTGCCGTGAAGCGGCTTGAAAACGGCAAAGAAAGGCGTGGCTTCGCGTTTTATGTGGGGGGCGGATTGGGCGCTGTTCCGCATTCTGCCAAGCTGTTCTCAGAGTTCCTGCCGGAGGAGGAGTTGCTCCCCACGGCCCAGGCCATTTCCCGTGTTTTTGCACGAATGGGTGAAAAGAAGAATCGCAACCGCGCCCGCCTGAAATTCCTGGTGAGTGATTTGGGGATTGAGGAATTTCGGCGAATCGTCCTGGAAGAACGTGCCCAGCTTGCTCCTGATCCAGCTTGGACCGACTACCTGAAAAAGGTCGACGCGGTCACCGAGACCCCGCTGAAGCTGTTGGCACCTTTGAATAGCCATTCTGTTCCGGAAGGATTTGAGCGCTGGCTCCAGACCAACGTGGCTCGCCAGCGTCAAGCAGGTTATGCGGTCGCGACCATCGCGTTGCCCCTGGGCGATATCACTTCCGATCAATTGCGGTCGCTTGCCGGAATCGCCCGCAGACACGTTAACGACACCATTCGAACAACGGTTGAGCAGAACATCGTGCTGCGTTGGGTACGCGAAGCCGATCTTCAGCAGCTTTACCTGGAGCTGAAGGAAATCGGGCTGGCAGAACCCGGAGCCGGCACCATCGTAGACATAGTCGCCTGCCCGGGGACGGATACCTGCAAGCTGGGTATTGCTTCCTCTCGGGGCCTGGCAGCAGAACTGCGCACCCGATTAGCAGAGCGCAATCATGAGTTGGAACAAGCGGTACAAAACCTTCACATCAAAATCAGTGGCTGCTTTAATTCCTGCGGACAGCACCATATTTCAGATCTGGGGTTCTACGGTGTGAGTCGTCACGTCGGCGGACATACCGTTCCTCATTTCCAGCTGGTATTAGGCGGGCAGTGGGCGCAGAACGCGGGAAGCTATGGGCTGGCTATATGTGCCATTCCGGCCAAGCGCGTTCCCGAGACGGTACAACGATTGACGGATCGTTACCTTAAGGACCGTGAGAGAGCTGAAAGCTTTCAGAGCTTCGTTAAACGTATTGGAAAGGCTGAGATCAAGCGTATGCTTGAGGACCTGATGCGAGTGCCGCCCCACAACGAGGATCCTTCTTTTTACTCAGACTGGGGAGACCCGAGGGAATTCACTATCGGGGACATGGGTGTGGGTGAATGTGCCGGAGAAGTCGTTTCTCGCGTGGCATTTGAACTTGCGGCGGCCGAGCGTGAGGTCTTCGAAGCTCAGGTCAGCCTTGAGCGCGGTGAGTATCAACAAGCGGGTGAAAAGGCGTACCAAGCCATGCTGCAAGCGGCGCGGGCCGTGGTTCGAATGCAGTACTACGATGTACCGGGTGAGGCGGAGACCATTGTGAGAGAATTCAAGGCTCGGTTTTATGAGACGCAACTGTTCTTTGACCCGTTTGCAGGGGGGAAATTTGGTCAGTTTCTCTTTCGCGCTCACGAACGAGCCGCTGTTTCTTTTACGCAGGAATCGGCCCACCAGCGGATCGAGGAAGCGCAACTCTTTGTGGAAGCGGCATACAGTTGCGAAGCTCGTGTAAGCGCCGCCGGCAGTTTACCCAAGGCAAGCCCGCCGGCCTTGCAGAGCCGCTCCTGAAAACAAAATGGACTTACAGCAGTTGAATCTGAAATTCTTTGTGGAGGACCCCTCCGGTGTTGACCTGGCTTTGCTCCCGGTCATCTTCAACCGATGGATTAAAGAGAAGGTTGCCGAAGAACTGTTGATTGATGTCGCCGATTACCGCCACGTCTTTCACGGACCCGGGGTAGTCCTGATCGGCCACGAGTGTAACTTCAGCATGGATTGCGGAGGCGGACGCCTCGGCCTGCTCTATAATCGGAAGTCAAAGATGAGCGGGAATGATGAGGAGCGCTTGCAAAAAGTCTTCAAAGCCACGCTCACGGCCTGTCGTCGTCTGGAGTTGGATCCGCTTTGGAAGGACGGCTTGACTTTCCAGGGTGACGAATTCCAGTTAATTATAAATGACCGTCTGTTGGCACCCAATACGGATGAGACGTTGCAGAAACTGCAGCCCACGCTCCTCCCTTTTTTGGCTCGTTTTTACAAGGGTGCAAATCTTGTTGTGAATCGTGACGAGAATGAGAAGCAGCGTTTCAGTATGGCTGTCAGGAGCGACACCACCTTTTCGGTGGAAGAACTGCTTGCGAATCTCTCTTAACCTTGCCGGGACTTGACCACCAGTTTCCAAAAGAGCCTACCAGTAAGACTCGTCCAGCTCGACCCCATCTTCCAGATACCAGCGTTCAGAATCGTACTTACGTGCCAGCAACACGAAGAGTTTCTTAAACTTGGAAACTTCGGATCTCGGAACGGTGACACGCATCCCCAGCTTTTCATCTTTCGCAGGCAGATCGGTCTCACTTAGAACAAAACCTTGGACAGAGACCTTGTCGACGTTCCACCAGTTGCTGGTGTAGCCTTGATCGAAAGACACTGCTGCTTTGTCCAAAGTTGTGTCATTCTTTAACAGCTCAACCTTCACGTTGCTGAGCACTGTTCCAGCCACTCCGATGCCGACCCGATAGTCCTTACCCGCGGAAAGGTCGTTGAAGCGAGTGGTGAGGACCACCGCTTCACTGGTCGATTTCACCACAGGAGCGGTCATAGAGGCGCGTTCCTGAGCCAGCAAGAAAAGCGTTGTGACCCATGGTATTGTGAGTACGAATATTTTTTTCATTTTAATCCGTCTCCGCGAAATTAATGTCATTATCTTAGCACTACGGAGCCGTGTCAAATCGTCACCTTGAGCACGGTGACGTCAAGCCGCGGTGCCGCCGTGTTTCCCGTTTCTACTCCTCCTCGCTTGGCAGGCGAGTTCCAAGGGCAAAATTCAACATATTCAGTGGACGGGGACACTCGGTGGGGGCTTGAGCTATACTGCCTGTCATGAGATTACAAACACTCTGGATAGGGCTGGGAGTTATCTCGGTTTTGGGGCTGGATCTGGCGGCAGAGATTTCTGCTCGCAACTTTCTTTGGATAAATTCCGAAGTCTGTACAGCGGGACAACCCTCGCTGCAGGATCTCGTCGAATTGAAAGGAAAGGGGCTGCGCTCGGTTTTGAGCCTTCGTCTACTGACGAAGGCCCCCATTGTTGTGGAAGAGGAGGAGCGGGCCAAGCAGCTTGGCCTCAAGTACTTCAATGTTCCCGTAGACGTGTCACGCCTGGACGAATCAAGCGTCGACCGTTTCCTGGAAATTGTCGCTGACCGAAGTAACCGACCCATTTTGATCCACTGTGCCAGCGCGGGTCGTGTCGGTGCTTTTTGGATCGTCCACAGGGTGCTGCGCGATGGTTGGAGCTTTGAAAAAGCCGAGGAAGAAGCCCGAAGGATCGGTCTGAACAACCGGGTTTTGTTGGAATTTGCGAGAGGATATCTCAGGAAGCGAGGTTTGGCCCCATGAGCTCTATCGTCAAGGAAAGATGCGTTCCCTGCAGGCAGGGTGCGCCGAGGCTGACGCCTGAAGAGATCTGTGAGCTTTTGCCTTCAGTACCCGGGTGGAGCGTACAGGAACGAGAGGGGATTGCGCGTTTAGAACGCGTATTTCAGTTCAAGGACTTTGCGCAAGCTCTGCAATTCACAAACGAAGTGGGGCGCATTGCTGAGGATGAGGACCACCACCCAGCGATCCTTACAGAGTGGGGCCGCGTTACTGTGAGTTGGTGGACCCACAAGATCGGGGGCCTTCATCGCAATGACTTCGTGATGGCGGCTAAGACCAACAGCCTCCTTAAGAAATAACCCCCTTGCTGTGGTTTATCTCAAAATCGCGTGTTTCCAAAAGTGTAGCGGATCCCTAGCTGAATCTCTCTTCCGGCGAAAAAGTTGTTAGGAGTTCCAAAAGCCGGGCCGGAAACTGAGTTCACATTCCGTACGTTAGCTCGATTGGTCAAGTTGAAGGCTTCCGCAAGCACGCTCAAGCTGTGTTTTTCAGAAAGGTGCCATGTCTTCTCAACACGAAAGTCCACTTCAAAAAAGGGCTGCGTCCGGAACGTGTTGCGTGACTGACTGGTGTCTCTCTGATCCACTAACCCGTCGCCATCCTGGTCCGTGATTCCACGTGGATTGAAAGCGTTTCCAGACCTCCACGTCAGAATCGAGCTCAGCCTGAAGTCCCAGGGCAGGTCGGCAATGCCTTTAAACACGAAAATATGCGGGGCTGACTGATTGGAAGGACCATAGTCGAGCTCGGGATGATTGTTGTTGCTGAACGTCGATCCCACGTTGCCGGTGAGCAGATTGTCGCGCGCGCGTGAGCCGGTATAAGAGGCGTGAAAGCCATACCACTGGCTGAACTGCTTTCTAAGTTCCAGCAGGAGGCCGTCGTAGTTGATCAGCCCGTCATAGGTCACCTGGTTAATGCGTGGCCCGCCATCCACCGTCCGTCCAAATTGAGGGTGGCCGGGACGCACATCGAAAAGATTTACGACGCGGCGTGTCAGGAGGTCCCGGCTGCGACGGTGAATGTAGGAAACAGAGAGTACCAGATCTTTAACCAGTTGCTGCTCGACCCCGATGTTGAAGGCACGCGTCCACGGCGTTCGGGCTTCAGAAAACTTGGAGATTTCACGAGTTAACTCCAAGGGGCCTCTCGGAAAAAAGGAGAGGACACGGTTGCCGACCAGCGAACCTCCGGGAACATCGAAAAATTCCCAATCGGTTCCGGGAAATGTCTTTTCCAGGCGCTCAATCGCCTGTTGAGGAGTCAGGCCGCTGAACTGTTGGATATTGTCGGCGGTGATGATGGGGGGGGCCGAGAGATTGGTCACATTAATCCCCAACAACTCATAAAGTGCAAAGGGATTTTTTCGAAGGGCTTCAGCAAAGGCCACATAACTGGGGTTTTCCGCCGGTCCGCGTTTTCCATCCGGAGTAGGGAACCCCGATGTGATCACAAGGTCAATGAGCGAGTCCGTGTAGTCAAACCCCAGTCGAGGGAGTGCCACGTCAAAAGCGCTCCGGGTAAAAACCCCACCCAGTTCCGGCACCGTGGCAGCTGCTGCCAACAAATTGCGATCATAATAAAGTCCCCAGCCCAGACGAACCACCGTTTTGTGATTGCCACCTACATCCCATGCCAGCCCTGCTCGGGGCGCGAAATTGTCCTTGTCACGATCAAACAGGGAGGCATAGTCGTAACGCAGTCCCAGGTTTAAGGTGACGTCCGGGCGGATCCGCCAGCTGTCCTGTAAAAAAAAGCCGAGATCATGATTGTGCATGTCAAGGGAAAGATTCCCGCCAGGATTGGCGGAAAGAGTGAAGAAACGAGCTGCTGATTGCGCAAAGCCGAGTTGCTGAAAACGTTCCCGCATGATCTCCGCAGCGTTGGGGTTGAGGAATGCAGCCGAGTACTCGACATCGTTGGTGATTTCATTGAAACCCGAAAGGCCGACCCTGTTCCAGTCCCACCCGAATCTAAGCTGATGCTCGCCGCTGCGGCCCAGCTGGTAACGGGCGAGCCTTTGTGCAAACTGGGCATACTGGGAGTCACGCCGGTTCTTACCCCCAAAAGGAGCGCCCACCTGGATAAATCCAGTACGCAGGAGGAGCAAAATGGGTTCCAGTCGGTTGTGACGTTCCAGATTGGACCCGTTTTGCGCGTCGACCCACTTAAAGGAAGTCTCAAGAAAGGTGTCCCCATTGAGTGACCAGGTTTCCCGGAGAGTCAAAGCCGTCGATTCTTGTTTTTCTGTGCGGGCGGCACTCGGCAAGGCGATGGTGCCCGCGATAGGGGAGCTGATCTCTCCGCTCACGTCGTCCCGACTGCGGCTGAAAAGGCCGTGCAGGCGGTGCGATTGGTTGACATGATGGTCGATTCGGAACAATCCGCGAAAACCCTCGGTACGAGGACCGATTGTAAAATCCTCGCGCGAAGAAGGGGTAGCGATGCCGCTCAGTATAAAAGCGGGGATACGGGAGCGGTCGATGTTAACTCCCCGGTCCTCATCCAGAACTTCGAAAGAGCCAAAAAAGAAAGCAGCATCATGCCTGATGGGCCCTCCCGCTGTGAGACCCCACTGGCGGCGGTGGAGTCTTGGCACTTTCTGGCTTTTGACGTTGGAGGAGTCCAGGGAGTCGTTGCGTCCGAATAAGAAAGAACTGCCGGTCCATTGGTTTCCTCCGGAACGCGTGATGATAT
Organism: Acidobacteriota bacterium; assembly: GCA_016211085.1. Taxonomy (GTDB): domain Bacteria; phylum Acidobacteriota; class UBA6911; order RPQK01; family JACQSY01; genus JACQSY01. The sequence continues at coordinate 107,555 of JACQSY010000020.1, forward strand.
TGGCTACCCCTCCCTGGGCGCGTCCAAACTCTGCCTCTTGACCGGTGGTGATCACCTCGAACTCCTGAATTGAATCCTGGGTGAAATGTTGCAGAGGTCCTCCCGAAACTGCGTCGTTGTTGTCGGCGCCGTCCACTACGAAAGATATAGCGGCGCCTCTCTCCCCAAAGATGGAAACACGGGAAGCCTGCGAGGCGGCGGGCTCGGGCTTTGCTCCAGGCACCAAGGCGATTAAGTCTTCAAAATTTCTGCCGTTCAGGGGAAGGGCGGCGATGGTGCGCTGGTTGACACGCGAGCTGATATCGGCACGAGCAACTTCGATGTCGGACGCGGCAGCGTCTACCTCGATGGTTTCCTCCAGTTCGCGGATCTTCAATGTGAAATCCAGGACCACTTTCTGATTTACGGCCAACGGAACTCCGGAATACGTGAGACTGCTGAAGCCTGACCTTTCAGCGACCACCTCATATGTACCCGGGGGGAGCAGGTTGAAATAGTAGACGCCTTCGGCGCTGGTGGTCGTTTCATATCTGAGCGCCGTACCCTGCACGCCGACGCGAGCCTGAGCTAGCACGGCGCCCGTCTCATCGCGAACCGTTCCACGAAGAGAACCAGTGACCTGTGAGAACACAGCGACTGGCCAAAGAAAAAAGACTAAAGACCAGATAATGAACTTCGTTCGAGCCATGTTGAATGTTTTCCCGAAAGGATTCAGCTCAACGTACCGTGAGTTCCAAACCACCCAGGAACCAACGTCCGGGCATATCGACCCCCTGGATCTCCTGGTAGTCTGAGTCAAGCATGTTGAGACACTCGATGTAGAGATTTACTTTTCCAAAACTGCGCGCAAGACGGCCGTCCAGAACCCAGTAATCCCGGCCGTCCACCCTGCGCTTGTAATCCACTCTCTGTCCGAAACTGAACGACTGGGGGAGGTGCAAGGAGAAGAAACCACTGAAAGAATGCCGGCTGTAGTCGAGGACATATTTGGAAAGATAAGCGACAGGAGTGGCTTCGGTGTTGAGGTAAGCATATTGAAATTCCACGTGGGACCCGCCATGCAGCAGATGTTGTATTCCCAACTCGACGCCGCGATTCTCGAGTCTACGGACGTTGGTGGTCTGCCATTTTTGCTTTGGCGTATCCCGGACCCAATCAATGACGTTTCGTTCCCACCGTGAAAAAAGCGTGAGGCTGCCTACCCACTGAGGGTGAAACATCCAGTCTGCACCTGCTTCCGCGCCCCAGGCCTTCTCAGGAGCCAGATTGGAATTGGCCTGATGATTAGGGTCGCGGTAATAGAGTTCAGTGAAAGTAGGAATACGGAAGGCCCGTCCGACGGCGGAGCGAATCTTAAAGGTAGGGGTGGCCCACCAGCTGGCGCTGACAGAAGGATTGGTACTGGAGACAAAATTAGAATAGTAGTCGTAACGAACTCCGGGGTAGATGCTGACGCGGTCGCTCAGGGCAAACTGCACCTCGGCAAAGGCACTGCTCTTCGAGAATTCATGATCGCCGAGATTGTTAGATCGGATCCAGTCGCCTCCGGTTTCCACACCCATCGTCAGGTTGGTCTTTTCCGAAAAGTTCCAGTGTGCCTGGGCGCTTCCTCCGATTGCATGCGTACGGTGCCGGTTCTCCGCGAAACCAGGCCTGCGAAAATCCCAAAGAAAATGGTCTCCATGGGTGCGGTAGAAAAATTTTCCTGTGAGGTCCCAGGAGTTCCTTCGGAAGAAAGGCTGGTTCAGCGTAACCAAGGTGCTGTTGGTCCACTCTCGAGACGGAGAAGGGCCGTAAAAGCCATTGGCCCCAAATTCCTTCCAGAGATAAGAAACCAGCAGCGAGGAATCCTTCCCCCAGCCGGTTTGAGATGTAAAGCCGACGGTTTGAAAATCACGTGCAAACATGAAGCCATGCGATCGATCTGCAGACGCGGTCACGGACTGTTGGATGCCGTTTTTACCAAAACCGGCTCCTGCCGCGCCCTGGAAGAACCCGAAATCGCCAACAGTGAAGCGAGCCTTTCCTCTCTCTCCTGGTTTTCGCGTGATGATGTTGATGGTCCCGCCGAATGCATCCGCGCCATGAAGTGAGGAACCGGGACCATACAGCACTTCAATTCGCTCGATATCCTCCAGCATGACCGGGATGTCTCCATTATGGTGCCCTGACTGTGTGTCGTTGATCCGGAAGCCGTTCACCAGAATCAGCGCCTGACCAAAGCCGGCACCGCGGGCTAAAAAATCACTCTGAACACCTAAAGGACCCCGGGAACGGACATCCAGACTGGCCGCGTAACGAAGCAACTCAGGTACGGAATGGACCGGAAGCCTAGAGATTTGTTCCGATGTCAGCACAGTTACGGACCGAGAGACATTGTTAAAGGGAACCGGATAGGCGTTAGCCGTCACCACCACAGTTTCCCGCAGCGGCTGCTGAGCTGAAAGTGTGGGAATGAGCAGACACCCAATCAAAGAAAAGCGGCGGGCCTCACGTAACAATTTCCGATACGACACCATTAAACGACCTCGCTGGCTGCGGTTAATTGCTTCGAGCATCACGCAGTGCGTGAATTCAGTTCGCAAAACAACCCATTATGGTAAGTTCATTTGAGTTACTTCGCAACTCTTTTGGGCAAGTCTTTTGGGCAAGAGGGTTGGGCAAGAGGGTGCCTCGGGTCGCAGGTAATCGTACTCTATTTGGGAAATGCTGCTCCCACCCTGTGCTACAATCGCATTCTTGACGCGCTGATTTCTAAAGAATCTTTCGCGGGAAATTTAGGAAACCGCATGAACAGAACGTCCGTCGTTGACCAATTGCCGGTCTACATTTTTGATGAAATCAATCGTTTGAAGCACGAGGCCCGAGTTGCCGGCCGCGATGTGATTGATCTTGGGATGGGCAACCCTGATCTTCCTACCCCCAGGCCAATAGTAGAGAAGCTGCGTGAAGCCGTCCTGGATCCACGGAATCACCGCTATTCAGTTTCGCGAGGAATCATGGGTTTGCGCCGAGAGTTGGCGCGTTGGTACGAAAGAAAATTCAGCATCTCTTTGGCAGACGAACAGATTCTGGTTACGCTGGGAGCCAAGGAGGGATTCACTCACCTTATCCAAGCAGTTGTGGATCCTGGGGAAGCCGTGCTTCTTACGAGTCCCTGTTATCCCATCCATCGCTATGCTGTTCAGATTGCACGAGCTCTTCCCGTAGCGCTGGCGGGCACGGAAACCGAAGGGCTCGTGGAAAAAATACAAACTGCCCTTCAGCAGGAGCCCCGTCCCCGGACTTTGATCCTCTCTTACCCCAACAACCCCACCACTCATTGTGTGGAGCGTAGCTTTTTTGAGGAACTGATTCCGCTTGCCCGAAGAGAAGATTTGTTGGTGATCCATGACTTCTCTTATGCAGATCTGGTCTTTGACGGGTACAAGGCGCCCAGCATCCTGGAGGTGCCCGGAGCATCGGAAGTGTCGGTAGAATTCTATTCCATGTCGAAGGGCTACAGCATGGCAGGCTGGCGTGTCGGGTTCTGTGTCGGCAATGCTCAGGTCATCAGCAAGTTGAGACGTCTTAAGAGCTATCTTGATTACGGGATGTTTCAGCCGATCCAGATTGCTGCGGCCATCGCACTCCGGGACTGTGACGCCGAGGTTGAAAAGATCAGAGAGACGTATGAAAAACGGCGCGACTGTCTGATTCAGGGCCTGGAGCGCCTGAATTGGGTAGTGCAGCCGCCGCGAGGCACCATTTTCGTATGGGCTCCTCTACCCTCCCACTTCCGGCAGCGAGGCTCTCTGGAGTTCGCCCGGCACCTGCTGACCCAGGCCAATGTTGCCGTGTCACCCGGTATTGGCTTTGGTCCTGAAGGAGAAGGGTGGGTGCGAATGGCATTAGTAGAAAACGTCCAGAGGATCAGTCAAGCGGTCAGAAACTTAAAACGTGTTCTTCAACTGGAGGTCTCCAGCAACAAAGGACAGGCTGCCTGACCGGGGGTGTCGCAATCACATTCTCGAGGGCAGCGGCACGTTCAACGCGGCGGCATCCGCAACCCTCCGTCCAACCGGATTACCTCTCCGTTGATCATGGTGTTTTCCACAATGTGAAGGGCCAATGCCGCGAATTCTTCCGGAGGCCCGAATCGCTGGGGAAAAGGGACCTGCCGCGTCAGCGAGGTCCGGACACTCTCGGGCATTACTGCAGTCATAGGAGTATCAAAGACTCCCGGGGCTACGGTTGCCACACGTATCCCAAACTGTGCCAACTCTCTTGAAGCGGGCAAAGTCATTCCGATAACGCCCGCCTTTGAAGCTGCGTAAGCGCATTGTCCAATCTGACCGTCAAAAGCGGCAATCGAGGCGGTGTTAACAATAACACCCCGCTCTCCATCGGGGTTCGGAGCGTTTCGAGTCATGGCGGCCGCTGCCAATCGCATGGCGTTAAAAACGCCAATCAGGTTGACATCGACCGCTCGCCAAAAACCTGCAAGTGAATGTACGCCTTTTCGGCCCACGAGCTTTTCCGCCGGTGCAATTCCTGCACAGCAGACAAGAACGTGAAGGGCATCGTGTTTTTTTATGGCCGCATCTACTGCGCTCATTACAGAAGCTTCACTGGTCACATCCGTCTGGCAAAAAATAGCCGTGGTACCCAACTCCTTTTCTAACGCAGCCCCTCCGACAACGTCAATGTCGGCAATCAAGACCCGCGCTCCCAAAGAGGAGAATAATTTTACGGTAGCCGCCCCCAAACCCGAAGCTCCCCCCGTTACCACTACACTTTTTCTGGCCACTTGCATCCGGAAAGCATACGAAAACCGGTGCCATGCCGCAATTGGACCGGCGAATTGCGACCGCAGCACCAATTACAAGCTTGACACTTCTTTTGCAATTCGTGTACACGATGACTGCGTTTTCGAGGCTGTTCGATTTTTCTGAAGGGTTGATATGCGGAGTGGACGCCAAACAACTGCGCGCATCTGTCTGCTGCTTACGGTTATTGTGTGCATGGTCTTCTCATTCACCGGTTGCTCAGGTAACGCGGGAAAGAGCAGGCAGATAAAAGTCCTCAGCATGGGCACGCATGGGGTGGGCAGTCTTGTCAACGCCATGGGAACCGGGCTGGCCACTGTACTGAGTGAAGGCCTGGGGATTGAGGTAAGAGTGGTTGCATCCTCGGGTCCAACCGAGTGGCTTCCCATGGTCGCTTCGGAAGAAATGGATCTCGGAGTTCTTAATGCGTGGGACGCTCAGATGGGGAACGAGGGCAAATCGGTATACGGCCGGTTGTCCAATGGTAAGGGATTTCCGATTTTGCTGATAACCAGTGGTCATAAAGCTTTGAACGGGGTGGTAGTTCCGGAGAGCTCTGGAATACGGGCGCCTCAAGATCTGAAGGGAAGGCGCTATGTGGGCTTGTTTACGGGGAGTCCTGGAATTACGGCACAGGCAGAGGCAGCGCTTGCGAACTTCGGCTTAAAGGAAACGGATGTCAATCTGATCCCGGTGCCCAGCATCGATGCCGGGGTGAGGAACCTTGTGGAAGGCCGGGCTGAAGCCAGCATCGCCAATGTTGGAATGGGCATTGTTTCCGAGCTCGAGGCCAGCAGGGGGGCGCGTTTTCTGTCTTTTGATCCTTCACCCCGCGCGGTTCAAAAGATGCAGGCTAAGTTCCCTTCGACATTGTTTAAAGTCTCACCGGGCTCCGGCAAGACCGGCGTGCAAGCGGATACGTTCCTGATGAGTTACGATTTTTATTTGGTGGGTCGCGCCAATCTTCCCGAAGAACTGGTTTATTTAATAGTCAGGACCCTTTGGGAGAAAAATGAGGAGCTGACCCGCATCAACACCCAGCTCCAAGACTGGACCCCTTCAAACTTCGTCACCAACTTCAACACGATTGCTTATCATCCAGGTGCCGTTCGCCTTTATCGAGAGAAGAACGTCTGGTCTTCGGAAATGCAACAGCGTCAGCAGGAGTTGGAGAAGCGCTAAACACAAAACGTTGTTAGTTTGAAAGGACACACGATTGAAAATTGATGCTTTTAACCATATTTTGCCCCGTAAGTACTTTGATCTGGCAATGAAGAAAGCAAGTTCAGGGTTCTATCTGGAAAGGCGCATTCGTGGCATTCCCGCTCTGGTAGACCTGGAGTTGAGATTTCGAATCATGGACGCGTTTGAGGAGTACTCGCAAGTACTGACCATTGCGTCACCTCCCTTGGAATTGCTGGCGCGACCCAAAGATGCGGGAGAGCTCGCTCGGGTGGCCAACGATGAACTTGCCGAACTGGTGGCAAAGTATCCCTCGCGCTTTCCGGCTGCTATCGCTGCTCTCCCTTTAAACGATATCGACGCTTCTTTAGAGGAGCTCGAGCGGGCGGTCACAAAATTGGGGCTAAAGGGGGCACAAATCTACACACATATCAATGGGAAACCGCTGGATGCTCCGGAAGTTCGTCCTTTATTTGAAAAGATCGCCCAATACGATCTGCCACTGTTTTTGCATCCGGCGCGTGGAATGGATTTTCCTGATTATCCTACTGAGAAGGCCTCACGCTACGAGGTATGGCATGTATTCGGCTGGCCGTACGATAGCACTGTGGCAGTTACCCGGATCTTGTTCACTGGCATCTTCGACCAGTATCCCAATCTTAAGATCGTGACCCACCATATGGGCGGGATGGTGCCGTTTTTTGAAGAGCGCATTCGTGGTGCTTATGACCAGTTTGGTACGCGTTCGGGCGAAGACCGCGGACTTAAAGATCGGTTGAAAAAACACCCTTACGAATATTACCGGATGTTTTACGCTGACACTTCTCTGTATGGTTCGATTCCTGCCATGGAGTGTGCTCTGGCCTTTTTCGGCTCTGATCATGTGGTTTTTGCCACCGATATGCCTTTTGATTCCGAGGGAGGAACACGCTACATTCGGCAGACCTTGAAGGCGATGGAAGGAATGACCGCCTCAATCGAAGACAAGCAGAAGATCTACGAGTCGAATATCCGTTCTCTGCTGAAAATGTGAGGACCGGCTGTCCCATACAGCAGGCTCTGAAGGCGGAGATTTGCTTCAGCACCCTTGGTGAAGGAGCAATTGAATAAGTCCGGGCTTGTTCCCGTTGCCGTTGCCCAAGCCGATTTCTTGGGCAACGGGAGGGGCTTCTTGCCCAAGGCCTACTGCGGTGCTTGTCGTTTGTAGCGGCGTGCTTTTAATTCATAACGGGGGAGCGAACCGTGAGCTGCGAGCTCGACATCAATGCGAAGGCCCAAACGCATCCTCATGGCCTCTTGAAGCCTCAACCTGACTCGTTCTCGTTCCGAATGTTGAAGGCTCCCGTCCACTTCAATCTTCATCAACAGTTGATCCATAGACCCGTCTTTGCTCACCTGTCCTTCAAATTCCACGATCTCCTGAAATTCACGCAGAATCGCCTCCAGAGAACTCGGATACACATTCACGCCTCGTATGGTCATCATATCGTCAGCACGGGACAGAATACCGCCCATCAGGCGGCGGAAGGTTCTACCGCAGGCACAGGGGCTCGTATCGGACAGCCGGACCAAGTCACCTGTACGGTAGCGAATTACAGGATAGGCACAGCGGTTCAAGCTGGTGATTATCAATTCTCCAATTTCACCCGGCGTTACCGGCTTGAGCGTGGCTGGGTTCACAGATTCTACGAGGAAATCAATCTCATTGACATGGACACCACCCGTTTGTAGGTGACACTCAAATCCGTACGCTCCGATCTCTGAAGCTCCGATATGGTCATAGCATTTGGCGCCCCACAAGGTTTCAATCCGCTTCTTAGTCGCAGGGATGCTTGCTCCAGGTTCACCCGCATGAATGGTGATTCGGATTTGGCTTGATGCTGGATTGATTCCGTGGAGCTGAGCAACTTCCGCCAGGTGCAGGGCATAACTTGGGGTGCAAACCAGGACGGTGGCCTGATGTTCGAAAATGAAATTGATGCGTTGGAGCGAGCTTTGCCCACCGCCGCTCAAGACGCGGCATCCCAGTTCCTGAGCCATCTCAAACGGGGGCCAAAAGCCGATGAAGGGTCCAAAGGAAAAAGCCAGGAAAATGCGGTCGCCCGGCACAACACCCGCCGCTCTGAAGATGTAACCCCAACACTTTTTCCATCCGTTCCAGCTTTCCTGAGTGTCAAGGACTGGCAACGGACGTCCCGTTGTACCGCTGGTCTGGTGGAGCCGGATGTACTGGTCTAGGGGGAAGGTAAGATTAGAACCGTAGGGAGGATGAGCCTCGACGTCTCTTACCAACTCACTTTTGGTCGTGAATGGGACATGCTCCCAATCTTTAAAATCGGGAAGATCGCGCAAGCCGATCTGCTCAAACTTATTCTTGTAAAAAACATTATTTTCAAGGACGGTTCTTAGAAAGTGCCTGAGACGTTCTTGTTGACGGATTTCCAGCTGATCACGTTTGAGTGTTTCCAGTTCACGATCGTAGAAGAAATTGTGATTCATTAATTGCTCCAGGTAGATAGTGTGAGCGAGAAGCGGCGGCTGGTTTGATTGTGCAACGAAGGGAACTGCAGTTTTACAGCCTTAGTACCCAGATTCATCACTCGCAAACGTTATCGTATTTATGGATGGGGGGTACTTAGTGTGCGTGATGATGCGGTGCGGTGCTGGCGCTGCTTCGAAGCTCTTCCAATCGCGAAACTATGGGGTTAATCAACTCCGGCTCCGTCCTATTGAGCTTTTGGTAACACCGGAGCAGCAATTCCAGAGCATCTTTTTCTACATAATTAAAACCGCTTGCTTCAATCTCATGTGAATGCCGAATATCCAAATTCCGAATGAAATCCAGACTGCGGTTGAGAAAGCGGCTGGCATCCTCCCAGCGATCCATGCGGTGGTAGACCAGGCCGAGGTTGTAAACCGCTCGCCCCTCCGCCAGCTTGTCAGGAGCCTGGGTAGCTACCTCCAGGGCCCGCAAGAATGCTGATTCCGCTTTTTCCAGATTTCCATTCAGTAGTTGAGCACCGCCCACGTTGAGCCACGCGTTGGCTTCCCAAATTAGGTTGCGAACATTATGGGCGGCTTCCGTCGCTTGAAGTGAATAATCGAGAGCTTCATTGACTTTACCCAAATGCATGTAGCCTGTGCCAAGGTTATATAGAGCCAATGCTTCTTTGGTCGGATCTTCCAACCTCCGGGCAAGTTCGAGTGCGATACGGCAATCTTCCAGCGCCCTTGGTCCGTCGCCGACACCCAAATTCCCGTAAGCGCTGGTGAGGTAGGTTGAAAAGACAAAAGAAAGATCCTCGAGCAGTTCGGCAATCTTACGCACCGAGTGAATGAGATCGAGCGCCGGCCGATATTCCTTTTGGTTAAGGAGCCGAGTAGCCTCGATCCGATCCCGCCTGACTTTGAAACGGCGGACAAACGTGTCATCCCCAGAGACCTGCATGAAAGCATTCGCCAACCATAGACCATCTTCCAAAGTAGGTTCGGAAAACTGGACCTTACGCTGTTCCGGTTTTTCTCTATGTGAGTGGATGGAAGTATCCAGGTAGCCCAAGAGGCTCTTTAAAGCCGTCTCGACCTTCGGGCGCTCCTGCATGGCCGAGGTGGCGCAAGCCTGCTCTCTCTTGCGAGCGCAATCCAACAGCGTGGACAACATGGCGTCGGGGGCTGCGGAGGGTGCCGACTGCAGCATCGATAAGGCGAGAAAGACAAAAAACATGGCAGTCACTATAGCACACAGCAAGAATTTTTTGCAGGAGGCTTTCAAAGCAAAAGCAGCTTCTTAAAAACCAGTTCCCGATTTTCCCTCGTCATGCCCGGATCGTACCCCTCAAAGGTAATCCCTGAGGTAATATGAGCAGTTGAAAGCCTGTCTTCGATGACGGAAACCACCCGTAAATCAAAGAGGTTTTCGCTGGGAGCCTCGGAAAGTTGAGGAAGAAGGGAACCGCTGCAACGAACGTAAAAACTCAGCGCAGGGTCCACCAGAATGAAGCTGATCTTACCATTTTTAAGAAGGTTTTCAGCGGCACGGCTCGACTTATACAACAGTACCAGCAGCCTGTGACGGTCGCGGGCGACCACCTCAGCGGGACTAAGCATTCCGTGCCGGGGCCAACCATCCGGGTCCACTGTGGAAAACAAAATTACTTTGTTTATTTTTTCGGAAAGGCGGTCGCTGTTCAAAAACAAAAACAAAGAGTCCGACAATGTAGCTCCCAGATCTGTGGCCATGAAGTCCTCGCCTCTATGACGCAGCCTTCAACCGGTTACCGGCGGTCCGCTGCTCTTATGCTGTTTCAAACGTCAAGTGTTGGACCGATCTTTCCAGCATGGATTTGTAAGAATACGAGTTCATTCCCAGTAGGGACGTTTTCCGTAAAAAGAGTGAATCTGGCTTCCCCAAACGCGATTGCCCATTTTAGGCCAATGATTGCGATCAAAGCCAGGAGCTTGCTTTAGTTTCTCCAGATCTACATCAATGAGGAACTCCTTTTTTTCCATATCAAACAGCATGGACTGAAACGGAACGGCAAAGAGTTTCTCACCTAATCCCAGGATGCCGCCGGCTGCAAGTACGGCATAGGCAATTTTCCCGGTTTCCATGTCCAGCACGAAATCCTCGATGGACCCTACGTGCACGTGGGAATGAGTACGAACCTTGCTGCCGATGATTGTAGTAGCGCGCAGGGCATCAGCTTCAACGAGCTTCACCATTGTTTTTCTCCTTACTTAACGGACCCCCAAACGCGGCCACGGGAGGAGGTGCAATAAGCTTTCGGCCCGGCGTGACTTCCTCGCCGTATGTGCCGTTAACTCTATTATGTAGCAGGCGAGTCGCTTTTTGTGAAGGATCGGGGTCCTCAGCAAGAACCCAAAGCAATTACTTTGGTGCGGGGACGGGTACTAATCTGAGAATTCGGTCGTCCTCTGCAGAAGGTCTGTTTCGGCCGTCCCGGTTGGAAGTGGATAGATAAAGCGTGCCGTCCGGTCCTTCCGTCAACGCCCGTAGCCGTCCGTACCTGCGCTCGAGAAGTTTTTCCTGGCTTATGACGCGCCGACCCTCCAGAACCACGCGGACCAATGCCTGCCCTGCCAAGCTTGTGAAAAAAAGGTTTTCCTTAAATTGGGGAAAGGCTGATCCCCGATAAAAATGCGCCGCCGCGGGAGCAATAGCTGGGGTGAACTCGATTAAGGGTGGTTCGAGCCCGGCTTTTTCCTGGCGATGGTGGATCCCAGGCCATCCGTAATTTTTCCCTTTCTCTACGATATTGACCTCGTCGCCGCCGCGAGGTCCATCAAAACCAGAGGGACCGTGTTCCGTTTGAAACATCAGATTGGTTGAAGGCTGCCAGTCGATTCCCTGAGCATTGCGATGGCCCAGCGACCAGATCTCCGGGCGTGCTCCCGCTTGTTTTACAAACGGATTATCGGCGGGGACGGAGCCGTCGTCGCTCAGCCTCAACGTTTTTCCCGCCAGCGAGTTCAGCTGGGCAGCTAAATTTCTCTCAGTGGCATCTCCAGTGGTGGCGTAAAGCTTTCCGTCAGGGCCGAACCGAAGAGCACAACCCGCGTGAAACGGTGCAGCGGGAATGTTCTCAAGGATGATGGTCCTTTCAGTCAGTCCTGCATCTGTTTCACGAAAGCGAACGATTCGAACTCGCTGCTGATTCCGATGGTCATAAACATAGGAGAGGTACAGCCATTTGTTTTGTGCAAAGTTTGGATGCAATGCCAGCCCCATCAGACCGGTTTCGGCGGAACCACCGATTCCGGACGCGCGGCTGACGACGTCAGTGAGCACCATTACAGGATCCCGTTTAAGACGGCCCTTCTCCACGACCCGAACCCGTCCGGGCCGTTCCGTAATAATCAATCGTCCGTCGGGAGCAAAGACCATAGACCAGGGAACCTCCAGACCTTCAACAACCGTTTCCACCCGGAACAGGGCTTCTGTGTTCGACAGGGAAGATTCGCGGGCGGAGGGAGCTTCCCCACAGGTGACGGCCAGACCAATCACGAAGATGGTTAACGAGGGAAAAAGCTTCATTGTCAGCTCCTGAGGAAAGATTTCATGCCAGGGTTATCCGTGATAATTCCATCCACTTTCATTGAAAGCAGCTTGCGTGCATGCTCTGGCCTGTTCACAGTCCAAGCAAGCACTGCTAGGTTGTTGAGATGCGCGCGATGGACCAATTCTGCATCAACAAGGTTCCACCGTACCGCCACGACACGGGCGCACACGTTCATCGCAGCCCTGACCGGATCTACGGCCCGGAAATCAATTAGAACTCCCGTTTGGATATGGGGCTGAATCTCACGGGTTCTCCAGAGAACATGGTGATCGAAAGAGAGCACGATGGCTCGGTCCTCGATCGCATAGTGCCGAATCATATCGCAGACGAGCTGCTCGGATGAATCCACGTACGGAGGGCTCTTGATCTCGACAAGCAGTTTCTGGTCGCGTTTTCTAAAAAAAGAGAAGACTTTTTCCAAAAGGGGCAATTTTTCGTTAGCGAAAGAAGGATGGAACCAGGAGCCGGCATCCAGATCAAGGAGTTCGCGGGCGGAAAAGTTCCAAACAGGGCCCTGGCCATTGGTAGTCCGGTCCACGGTCTCATCGTGAATGACAATGGCTCGATGATCTCGTGAAAACCGGATATCGAGTTCGATTGCGTCCGCCTTCAGCTGCACGGCCCGGCGAAAGGCGGCCATCGTGTTCTCAGGAGTCTCGGCTGACGCACCACGATGAGCAATCAACTGCAGCCTCACAGAATGAGTATAAATAATCTGCTGGAGAATCCGGGAAAAAAGACGACGGCGCATCTTCAAACGGATTTCCGAGGTGAGGTCCCACGATCGCGGCAAAAGCTCGGACACTTATCGGTAGCCCAGCGAAATTCGACACTAGCGACGGCGTGTTCCTAGAATCAGGTCCCAGACGGGGCTGGTCACGCCGTAACAACAAGTGTCATTCACAAAGTGATGATAGAAATGATTGCGCCGCTGCCGATTCAAGAAAAGGCTGGTCCGCGAGCTCAGGTGTACATGGTAATGTACAAATTCGTAATAGATGAATCCCAGCCAGAGTCCCATCATCAGCGCGGACATGCTGATGAGGCTGCCGAGCAGGAAATAAAGCAACATCCCCAACACACCGGAAACCGGAATGCTGTAGATCGGCCTTATGAGAATTTTCTCGGAGTTTCGAGGATCAGCATGGTGGGAAAAGTGTAGCTGGGCCAGCAGACGTTTAACGAATGGAGCCCTGGGTCTCCAGTGGAACAGGAAACGGTGCAGGACATACTCGGAAAATGACCAGAGTAGAAGGCCCACGAATGACAAAACGGCCGGAAAGGCCCAACCAGCCGCCTCTTCTCGAGCCATTGCCAAAGACATTAACAAGATGCCTAACGCCGGGAAGAACCAAAAGCAGTAATAACGACCTAAGAATTTCATCTGTTCTTTCCATATTATAATCTGCCGTCAGCAGTTCCCCAGGAGCATAACGGGTTTAAACTAATTTGGAAGTTTTGTATCGAAGGGGGAAATCATGAAGGCTATATGTTTTCATCAGCATGGTGATGCAAGGGTCTTGCAACTTGAAGAGTTGCCGGCTCCGAGCCTGAGAGATGGCGAGGTGCTGGTTCGGACGCAGGCGATTGGCGTCAATTTTATTGATATCTATTTTCGCAGAGGTGTCTACCCTGCAAAGCTTCCCATGGTCCCGGGGAATGAGGCTTCGGGGACCGTCGCTGAGGTGGGAAATGCAGTGACTGATTTCCATCAGGGCGACCGGGTTGTTTTCGTGATGACTTCGGGCAGCTATGCGGAGAACGTGGTAGTCCCCGCTTCACGCCTGGTTCGAGTGCCGGACGCTATCGACTCCAAAGTTGCCGCCGCAGCCATGCTGCAGGGACTCACAGCTCATTACCTCACTCATGGGTGTTTTTGGGTTCAGAAAGGCAACACGGTGCTGGTGCATGCCGGGGCTGGAGGCGTAGGACTATTGTTGATCCAGATTTGTCGGATGTTAAAGGCAAAGGTGATTACAACGGTCTCGAGTGAAGAAAAAGCCAGGGTGGCTCGAGAGGCGGGCGCTGATGAGGTAATCGTTTACACTCATGAAGACTTCCAGCAAAAAGTGCAGCAACTCACGGCAGGCGCCGGGGTCGATGTGGTTTATGACTCTGTAGGAAAATCAACATTCGAAGATAGCTTGAAGAGCTTGAAAACCCGGGGATACCTGGTCCTGTTTGGACAGTCCTCAGGAGCGGTTCCGCCTTTTGATCCACAAATATTGAACACGAGAGGTTCTCTTTTTTTGACGCGTCCTTCCCTTGGTCACTATACGGCGACGCGCCGAGAGTTAACTGAGAGAGCCGAGGACCTCTTCAGGTGGATACGCGACGGGTCTCTCAAAATTCAGATTTATAAAGAATACCCTCTAAGGGATGCCAGACTGGCGCACGAGGCGCTGGAATCCAGGCAAACGGTCGGGAAAATATTGCTAATACCATGACGCTGCACGAATTCCGTGGCGGACTCTGACGGTTATTCGCCGCACATGCCGCGACGCGGGGCTCCACAGGTTCCGCAAGGTCCTGTTTCGAGAGCGGCGCTTTTGATGGAGCCGCTTACTGCAAAGGTGGAAAAAAGCTTCTCCGCCCGTGTGCTTCGGCAACCGGGACACTCGACCCTGGTGTTGGAGCCCGAGACGATGGTCTCGAATTGATAATTACATTCCTGGCAGCGGTACTCAAATATAGGCATGCAGGTTATTATAAATCAGGCAATGCGAAAAATGTCCGGCATCCCAGCAATGATTCGCACAATCCAGCTGGTCTTGGCGGTCTTCATACTCGCAGGCAGCGCTTTAGCCCGCCAGCCTCAAGAACGCGCGTTTACTTCCCAGCTGTGGGAGGAGAATCGGGACATTTTTGAGCACATCCTCGCTCATCCTTTCTTGAAGGGTTTGAGCGACGGATCCTTGGAAAAGGACGCTTTCTCTTTCTACATGATTCAGGACGCGCATTATCTGGGAGAGTTTGCACGTGCTTTGAGCATTGCGGCTTCAAAGGCGCCCAAAGAGGAATGGATGGCACTATTGAATACTCATGCCGCGGACGCTCTCAAGTACGAACGACAGCTTCACGAAAGTGTTTTCCGGGAGTTTGAAATTGCTCCAGCCCAGATTGCCGCTTTTGAGCCCTCTCCTGAGGCAGTTGCTTATACGAATTTCCTCCTGGCTATCGCTTCCCAACATACGTTTGCTGAGTCCATCGCGGCGTTGCTGCCTTGCTACTGGATCTACTGGGAGGTCGGCAAGGAGTTGCGGCTGCGCGGATCGAAGAATGAAGTGTACCGGCGTTGGATCGAGACATATGCTTCTGATGCATATGGCGAAACTGTTAAAGAGGTGTTGAGGATGGTTGATGAACTGGCAGAAGAAGCTTCTCCATCACTAAGGCAGCGGATGAGAGAAAATTACCGGCGCAGTTCGCGATATGAATGGATGTTTTGGGATTCTGCTTATCATCGCCGGAAGTGGCCTCCCATTACTGGAGAGCAGCCTTCTCGTTAGAACCTGCTGAAATTAATGAAGCACACAGGAAACGAGCTGGCTCCGGCGTGGCCGCGGGCTTCAGGAGCCTTTCAAACTGAATTTATTGATTTTAATCGCGGCATTCGTGTAGGCCGCCTGGAAGCAAACCAGCGGATTACCCAGATATTGAAAACAGCATTAGAGGCTCGCTACTCTGAACCGTTTGTGATCGATCGATGGGGGCGTGGAGTGTTCTGGCAGTGGATTTGTTTCGTCCCCAGATCCAACCGCATGGTTAAGAAAATTTCTTCAGGAGCAAACTTCTCAAGCTCCAAATTTTTCATTGGCCTCGATAAGGAGGAGCGGTGCTTCCAAAGCGGGCTTCAGGTGGAGAGAGGATTTATTGAGGCGCCGAAGGAATATCCATATTGCCAACTACGAGGCGACTGGGATTGGCACCGTTTGCTCCGCGGTTTAAAGACTGACGCCTCTTTTCACGTGCTGCTGCAACGACTGGTGAAGCAGGAAGGGTTTTGTATTCGCGCGGGGGGCTGGGAAAAGTTAAAGCGATTTAGTCGAAACCATTCCTTCTCTGCCCGGCAACTGGTAAGCGCACTCTGCGCGCCGCCGCAGGAATGGGGCTGTTTTCAACTTTATTTTCCAGTAAGCGAATCTGAAGTGAGAACCTGTTCCGGGTGGGAGATGGTCGAGGCGATTCTCGCTGTTTTTCAGGAAGTGCTTCCTGTGATGAATCGCTGCATGGAGGTTGAACTGGCTTAAGGTCAACGGACTCTAAAGCCGGATGAAGCCCGATTCGTACGCCAGCACAATGGCCTCCTGCAAACTGCGGGCCTGAAACTTCTTTTGCAAACCGTCCACCACGGACCGATATTCATTAACCGTCATTGAGAAGGTTTGGGTGATGTGGTGGGTCGGGTGTCCCTGAGCCAGCTGCAGCAAGACTTGCCTTTCAAGCCAGGAGAGATTCTGATCAACCATGTCGTTCTTTTTACCACATTTTTTAAAATCTGGTTTCTAATCTTCAGGTTCTTTGAACCTTCTCCGCGGTTGGCGAAGCCGTGGATTGCTTTCCCGAAGAGATGGCATCGGGCACATCACGCCGGTCAGGACCCATGTAAATCTGTCGAGGGCGGGCGATTTTCTGCTCAGGATCCCGGTGCATCTCTTCCCACTGTGCAAGCCAGCCTGAAGTGCGCGGAATTGCAAAAAGCACGGGGAACATGTCAGAGGTGAAACCCATCGCCTGATAAATCAAGCCGGAATAAAAATCGACATTCGGATAAAGTTTGCGGCTGACAAAATAGTCGTCCTGCAAGGCAATCCGCTCCAGTTCCAACGCAATGTCGAGCAGAGGGTTGGTTCCAGTCACCGCAAACACCTCATCAGACAGGCGCTTGATAATTTTTGCGCGAGGATCGTAGTTCTTGTAAACGCGATGTCCAAATCCCATCAGTCGAACTTCTCCTGCTTTTACCTTCTTGATGTACTCGGTTACATGATCCTTGGTGGCGATCTGCTGGAGCATGCGCAGCACCATTTCATTGGCACCGCCGTGCAATGGTCCGTACAGTGCAGCTATTGCGGCGGCTGTCGACGAATAAGGGTCTACCTGCGAGCTGCCGACGCTGCGCATGGCATTAGTGCTGCAATTTTGCTCATGATCGGCATGAAGAATGAACAGGATATCGAGAGCTCGTTCCAAAACAGGATTTAACCGGTATCTTTGTTCGTGCCGTTTGGAAACCATCGCCAGAAAGTTTCCACTATAGGAAAGATCCTCTTCAGGATATACATAGGGCAGTCCCGAACGATGCCGATAAGCATAAGCCGCGATGGTGGGGACTTTGGCTATGAGGCGCTGAATCTGGAGAAGACGGCGCTCCGGATCCTGAGTGTTTTTGGCATCGGGGTAAAAAGTAGAAAGCGCCGCAATCGTGCTCATCAGCATCCCCATGGGGTGAGCATCGTAGTGAAATCCATCGATGAACTTCTTAATGTTTTCGTGCACCATCATGTGGCGTCGCAGAGTCTGATTCCACTCGGAATATTGGCTTGGGCTGGGAAGTTCGCCGAAGAGCAAAAGAAAGGCAATTCTAGGGTAATCATAGTGTTCGGCAAGTTGCTCGATGGGATAACCACGGTAACGAAGTATCCCTTTTTCACCATCGACCAGCGTGATGGCGCTACGACAGCTCACAGTGTTTGTGAACGCCGGGTCATAGCTCATCATCCCAAATTCTTCTTCAGAAACCTTGATTTGACGCAAGTCTATGGCTCGAATGGTGTCGTTGGTGATGGGAATCTCATAGCTTTTCCCGGTGCGGTTGTCGGTGACTGTCAGCGTGTTCCGTGGCATAACCATTCCCCTGCGATAACCCTAAGAGCGACTGCAACAATACGGCTGTAATGGAGAACTCATAATACGGAACGCAATAATAACGAACTATTCTTTGGAACACAATTGCATGCTAGACTCGCCTCGATGCTTGGCCTGTATGCCTCCTTCATGGTAGCAACGCTGCTCACAATTTCAGTCTACGCCCACAGTGTCTGGATTGACGGAAAGGCCTTTGCTTTTCAGATAAAGGAGCCAAAGGGCTGGATCCTCGACTTTCATTCCGCAGCCCAGATCGCAAACTTTGTGATGCATGAGGAAGGCACGACCTGGCGGGCGGCCGGAGCCTTAGTGAGCGTTCGCTTTTTTGAGAAAACCGGAGATGACTTGAAGAGCTTTGTAGACCAGGAATTCAGCCACCTGGCATACTCATGCCCCTTTTTTGAGACTGAGCAGTTGCCCACGCTGCCCCCAGCGGTCCCAGGATTTGATTTTATGGCTTTCGAGTGCTCGCCGCAGCGACACGAACTGGTCGCGGTTACTGAGCTGCCCGATCATTTTGCAGTTTTTTCTCTTTCCTGTACCAGTGTGGATTACCTCCGTAAAGTAGTTCCCGTCTTCGAGCAGGCACTCTTATCCTTTCAATGGCTTGGTGCACTGCCGGCTGAAAATGCGGGCCGTTAGGAGCTCCGGAATCCGTGTTTTGGTTATTATGACTGCAGGAACAGCACGAGAAGGCCAGCAGCAGGTGATTGATCTTGGTAGTAAGAGTCTTCCCTTCGATTTTGGAAGCCGCCAGGGACGCTTCTAAGGAAGCTGCCGATGTCATCCGGAGGGCGTTGGATTCTCGGGGGGAAGCCTGCATTGTGGCAGCGACGGGCAATTCACAGCTTGAGTTCTTAAGACAACTGCGACAGCAGCCCGGAATCAACTGGGAACGGATCACCTTTTTCCATCTCGACGAATTTGTGGGACTCGGCCCAGAGCATCCAGGAAGTTTCGCCACTTATCTCAAAGAGCACATCGTAGAACGGTTCCAGCCGGGTCATTTTTATTTCATCAACAGTCTTGCAAAACCTCACGACGAGTGCGTCCGCCTTTCACAACTGATTAGGAATAAGACAGTCGATCTGGCGTTTACCGGCATTGGCGATAACGGCCACCTCGGGTTTAACGAGCCGCCGGCTGATTTCACAGTCGAAGAGCCTTTTTTGGTGGTCAGCTTACAGCACGCCACTCGACTTCAACAGTTAAGGACAGGTAACTTCAAGCGGCTTGAGGAAGTGCCGCAGCAAGCCATCACCATGTCCGTCCCCCAGATCATGAGGTCAAAGCAGATACTGACCTTGGTGATGGGGGAACACAAGCAAGAGGCGGCGCGCAATTGTCTGGAAGGCGCAGTCAGCCCCCGGTGCCCAGCTTCAGTGCTCCGCCGCCACCCTCGTAATACCTGGTATCTGGACTCCTCGGCTTCTGCGCTGCTACAGGGGACTGTGGTCGGCTCAAAAAGACCCAATGATGCAGATTAACGAGTATTACATAACCTAGTGACATTAATCAAAGAGATCAGCTTGCTTCCAGAAGGCGGTGACCAGGGTAGGCCGTCGGCGCATCCGGCGCAGGGCGGCTCGAGCGGCATCACTGAGTTGCCAC
>JACQSY010000021.1 GCA_016211085.1 Acidobacteriota bacterium
CGTGATCCTTCTCTTCCCCGCGAAATCCTCGCTTTTCCACCGGTCTTCTTGGATGAGTTCCTAAATAAGTCTCTCCAAGGTAAATTAACAGGGGGATACGATCTTATTCCCTATCCCTGACAGGGGTGTGGGAAGCGGAATCAACAATCCCGGCGGCTCGAGGCCGAGAACACACCAGTGACCGTCGAAGCAAGTCTCGTATTCTTCGATCCCTGAGCACATTCAAAGCCCTGAGCACATTTAAAGGAAATGAGGACCGCTTTGCTCCCCGTCATGAGCGAATCACTTCATTCTTCCGGATAAAATACTCGTAAGAGAAAATAAATAAGCGCCAGAGAAACAATGAGGCTAACCAACCAGATCAAGAGCAAGTGAGATCACCACCTTATTTTCATTCAATCGAGGGAGCCCCTAAGGAGTCGCGCACTCTCCAGTCGGCCCTCCCTGTGTCCCGTTTTCGCTGGGTAAGCGCACTTACTCCCATCATCACCAGGAACGAAATGAGTAATGCGAGCGTACCGTGCACGAACACACCGCTCTTTACCAATATCTGGCCTGCTGCCAGATAAGAACCCAGTCCAGTAACAAGTGAGGCGATTGCTCCCTGTCGCGTCACGAAATTTGGAAGGTAAATTCCCAAGAGAACAGGGGCTACGGTCGCAGAGGTCACGCCGGCCGCGCCAAACCAGAAGAGCAGCACCAGGTTAGGGGGAGGCTTAAGGACGATCAGGACGCTAACGATCCCTACAGCGACCGTCGAAAATTGCGCCAAATATCGCGACACCAACTGGGCTCGCTCCTGGTTCATGCGAATCAAGCCTCTTTTAACCAGTACCTTCAAGAAAATGTCGTTCGAAATCGCAACGGCCAAGACTACAAACAAACCGTCAGTCGTCGACAGTGCGGCGGCCAAAATCACGACGCCCAGAAAGGCTGCCACAAGAGGTGGAAAATAGTTTTCGACGTAAACGAAAATAGCCTGGTCAGCCTGTTGAAGGCCCGGATTGAGAATTCTCAGGTAAAAGCCTCCGAAAATGACGCCCAGGAAGAGTACGGCCAAAAACACATATGTCAGGATCATCTTGCGCAGTCCTCGCGGATCCTTCAGCGCAAGCACCTTGTTGAAAAGTTGCGGTTGGGCGGAGAAGGCGAACTCCAGCACGAAAAAAGCGCAGACGGCAAGAGCACTGTAGTAGACTTCCGAGTGCCGGTTTACGATGCCGATTAATTGGGGACTTTGCGCTCCCAGTTCCGCTTCCAGGGAACGAAACACCTCCACGCCGCTCTTGTCAAACACCCAGAACACAGAAAGGAAAATGACAGCCCCCATGACTGCCATAAGCAGGCCCTCGGCCACATCGGTATAGACATCTGCATAGGTACCCCCCACCATCACGTAGACCGTAACGATGAAGGCTATCAGCAGGACACTCGAAGTATAATCAAGCCCAAAGAGAACCTCGAAGGCGCGGGCGCACCCGGAAAATTGAGCAGCGATGTAGAAAATATTAAACAGGAGCGCCAGAGCGACTCCGACACGAAGCAGATCGCTCTTGTAGAAGGCACCCAGCCAGTCGGGCAGAGAAAGAGAACCCAGCGTCACGTTTGAATGGCGAACGCGCCGGGCAAATAAAATCAGCGCAATAGGGGAAGCGCCAGCGAGAGCGATAAAGGCCCATAGATTCGACAGACCATACTGGTAAGACCAACCCACTAACCCGACAAAAGTTGCAGCGCTAAAAAATGTCGCGGCAAACGAGACGCCCAACAGGAATGGGCCAAGACCTTCGCCGGCAATGGCAAAGTCTGCAATGGTTCTTGTTTTTCGCCAGCCCAGGTAGGTCAAATACGCAAGCAGCAGGATGAAAAGCCCCATCCCCGCCGCCATATAGGTGCGGAGCAAATCTGGATTCGGCATCGGTCGGATTTTCTAGACTTTCCAGAGTTTGGATCTGCCAGCTAAGCAAAGTCCTGGAGAATTACCCTCGACGCTCTCACGCTCTTAACTCAGCAAAAAGCCTTGCCCTTGTAGCAGACCGGCGGCTTTATCTTACGGATAGGGCTTGAAGTTCAGGAGATCGCCATACGCCTTTCGATGTTCTTTCTGAACCCAGGTCCAGGGATCCTGGGCGTAATCTCGCCAGTAGTCTCCCGGCGCGTTAATACCAGGAATGGCGGGGATCCAATCCTCGGTCAAAAGCTCGTCCGGGTTTCCATACTTGGCGGCAACGGCGCGCACCTCGGGATCGTCAAGTGCGGTGAGGTGGCCCTTGTCAACGATCTTGACCTCTCGACCATCTCTGGTCCGAACCGTGACGGTAGGGAAGTAAAGGTGCAGATGGTGATGGCCGTAGGGTTTCCCATGCTCATCCCCCCATAGCTTGTTTTCCCACAAAGTCTCGCCAAAACCCAGATGGATGACTCCTGATCTGCGGCGCTCTTCCGACCAAGCGCTTCGGCTAGCCCGCGATTCCATTACATTAAAAGGCCTGAAGGCTTTGGGGTGGGTTCCTATGGCCGCCTCAATCCACCATCCGACGCCCGACTCCGGATAAAGCGGGTAGTGGACATCTTTAAACTTGTTGACGTACTCGCTCCAGGCCTTTCCGTATCGTCCGCCCCCGTCCACCTTGGTGATCTGATTCTTCTGAAGCGTGAGCCTAATCCAGGGAGAAGGACCCTGGTGGGCGGAAGTAGCGGCCGCTACACCTTCTCCATTGGACTGCTTCAATACGATACCTTGAGGAACGCCCGTGATGTGGATTCGAATCATGGGTTTCTCTGATTGTCCTGGACCGTAGGTGGCATGCATCTTCCGGGCGGCGGCGTAACCTCCGAAGTTTTCCCCCACCGTCTTCACCGTGGGGTGCATCCCCTCGATGACTTGCCAATATTCTGGAAACCACGTCCGTTTCAAATCGGTTCCTTCCGGATCCACGATATGGATCTCTTCCGCTTGTCGGATCACTTCCCATACCTTCCGATCAATCACATCCAGTATCTCATCCTCAATCATCGTTGCAGCACTTACGACCAATTCTCTCGTGGGCCACTGAAACCTCACGGCGTTTGGTACCCCCGTCGCGTTTACGGCCCAATCGTACTGCTTACAGGCATCAATCAACCACTGGGGCAGGACACCGTAAAAGCGACTTGTCGGGGTCCCTTTTACCTTGTTCTCCATGCTTGCTGCTTCCGACATCTCGTGGATATCCAACTGGGTCTTTTTCGGGTGCTGAAGAATAACATCCACGTGGCAGTTGGCTTCACGAAGAGCGCGAACGAAGGCGTCTATCACCAGGGGGTCCCAATCGCTCTCAGCAATAAACAAAACTTTTTCACCCCCTTTGATATCAAAGCCTACGTTCATGTGCTCAGCCCCTTTGCGTTTGATGATATGGCGCACGTAGGGCATGAGCTCATCGACGGTGGTGACTTTTGGAATCTTCGGATAGCGAGGAGCCGGATAGTTCTCCTTGCGGGGTGTCCAGCGCAAATTTTGATCTTGTGCCCACAATGTAGACGACACGGGCGCTATCGGGGAGAGTGTAATGGCCAAAACAAAGCCTGCTAAAAGCAGATAGGTGGCTCTTATCGACATGAGCTCCCTCCTTGCGTTCAAGAAAACCGGGTTTTTTCAGATTAATTATCACCGTTTGCGTACAATTGCAACCTTTTGGGATCATTGGAACGTGAGCATAGCCCCGGGCTAGGGCCACCGCTGCTATTGACTGCTATCTACGGTATTGACCGCTACCCGATTCAAGCTAGAATATCCACAAGTAGGTTAGTAGGTTCACGAATTCAAAAATTTCTCGACAGTCTTCAACCGAGTAGTCCTACTGAAGAGGGCAGAAAATCCATGATCGGTCCTCGCGAGTGGAGGTGTTATAGCCTCCTCCGCGTGTCTGCGAGCAGAAACGGGAACAGAAAATGGAGCAATAAACGGGTCCAACCGAAACTGCGCTGTGGCGGGACAGTGAGGGCCCACAAGGCAGGAAATTCCCCATGAACAACAGCTCAACAGTTGGCAAATCGGTGCCGCGCTTGGAGCGAGTGACCAAAGTGACCGGGAGCCTCAAATACCTCGGCGATGTCGACCTTCCAGGAATGGTCCATGGAAAAATTCTTCGTAGTACCATGGCGCATGCCACGATTGAACGAATCGATGCGGCGGCGGCGGCGAAGTTACCCGGTGTAGTTGCAATTCTTACCCGTGACGATGTGATCGGAAATCCGCACTACAACTCTCACTACGGGCCGATCCTGAAAGATCAACCGGTCGTGGCGCTCGACAGGGTCCGTTATGTGGGAGATCCCGTTGCTGTCGTAGCGGCTATAACTCCGGCTATTGCGGAAGAAGCCGTCGAGCTGATTGAGGTGGACTACCAGCCGTTGCCCGTTCTCTTGACTCCGGAGGAGGCAATGGCCGAAGGGGTTCCTTTGCTTCATGAGGGAGTTCAGAAACCGAAGCACGGCTTTGCAGATGTCCAGGACGTTGGCCCCGTGGCGGGAACCAATATTTGTAACCGGTTCCAACTGAGGAAAGGTGACATTGAGAAAGGATTTGCTGAGTCCGATTACATCTTCGAGGATGTGTTCACCTCCCCTACCACTCAGCATGCAGCTCTAGAACCGCTCACGGCCGCCGCCCAATTGGACTCTACGGGACGTCTCACCATCTGGTCAACCGTTCAAAATCCTTTTGTGATTCGAGACGAGATGGCCGAACTCTTTAATCTTCCGCTCTCCATGGTCCGCGTGATAGCACTACACCTGGGCGGAGGCTACGGGTCCAAACTGTACCTGAAGCTCGAGCCGATTGTTGCAGCCCTTGCGCTGAAAGCCAGACGTCCGGTGATGATCACTTTAACCCGCGAAGAGGTTTTTCTCACCATTACCAAGCACGCGGCAAGAATTCATATTAAGACAGGAGTGAAGAAAGACGGCACCATCGTGGCGCGCGACTGCAGGGTGCATCTAAACACCGGAGCCTACGCGGAAATCGGTCCTCGCGTCGCTAAGAAAAGCGGCTACACGGCTGCCGGACCCTACGTCATCCCCAATGTCAATATCGAGTCTTGCCTCCTCTATACGAATACCGTTCCGGCAGGAGCATTTCGGGGTTTTGGAGTGTCCCAGTCAACTTGGGCCCACGAATCCCAGACCGATATGATCGCTCGCGCCTTAAACCTGGACCCTCTGGAATTGCGCTTGAAGAATTTGCTCGACGAAGGGAAGGAGTTTGTCACCGGCGAGCGGATTCACAGCTTCGCGCTAAAAGAATGCTTGCAAAAGGTAGCCGCAGCCATCGAGTGGGGCAAGAAGGTGGAACCCCGCGAGCCCTTCCGGGCGGCTGGAAAAGGTTTGGCCTGTCTCATCAAATCAACCCTCACGCCCTCCATGTCTTCAGCTTCAGTCCGGCTCAACGAGGATGGAAGTGCCCACGTCTATGTGGGGACCGTCGACATTGGTCAGGGGTCCGACACGGCTATGGCCCAAATTGCCAGTGAGGAACTTGGCATCCCCATTGAGCAGGTTCTTATCGTCCACTCCGACACCGATTTGACGCCTTACGATCAGAGCACCTCTTCCAGCCGCTCGACCTTTCATACGGGTCGCGCAGTCCAGCTGGCCGCTCAAGAAGTGAAGAGAGAACTCGCCTGCATGGCCGCTCCGATTTTCCGTGTGAGTCCAGAAGACCTGATTTTTGAAAACCAGGCAGTACGGCTCAAATCCGGACCTGGATCAGAAGCCTTGGCCTTCCGTGATCTTCTGGTGCGGCATTTTGGCATCAACGGTGCCAACTTGATGGGCCACGGCATTGTAAGAACCCGTAGCGTGGATGAAAAAGGCGGGCCGCACACATCTTCGTTCTGGTTTGCCGGCGCTACCGCCGCTGAAGTGGAAGTGGATACAGAAACGGGTAGAGTGCGAATACTGCGCTATGCCACGGCCGCGGACGTCGGCAAGGTCATCAATCCATTGCACTGCGAGCAGCAACTTCGGGGCGCAGCCATCACGGGTATCGGGCAGGCCCTCTTGGAGGAACTGGTCTACCAGGGCGGCGTCCCCATCAACCCCAATTTTCTGGACTACAATCTACCCCGCTTCCTGGACATACCTGAGCGGCTTATTGTCATTCTCGTGGAGCGGCCGCACCCGGATGGCCCCTATGGGGCGAAAGGAGTGGGCGAAACGGCTGTGATCCCAGCGGCTCCTGCGATTGCCAACGCCATCGAAGATGCTGTGGGAGTCCGCATCAAGGATCTGCCGATCACACCTGAAAAGGTGCTTAGGGCGCTTCAAGAGGCTGCGGGCAAAAAAACCTTACAATATAAGACCGGCTGACCCGTGCCGATTCAGCTACGCTGCTCGCCTTTTTGGGGACCCTGTGCGCCGGCGCTTCCATAACGGGTCTGCATGGCTTCGATGGTGGGCATACCCGTGATGCGGTTGCGCTCTGCCATGCTGACCAAACGATCGAGAAAACCAGCGGACCCTCCTTCGGTCCTCAGCCGTTCCAAGACATCCGCCATGGCTCGCATGGCGGCACGTAAGGCCGTGTTCGGGAAGATCACCAGCTTAAAGCCGAGGGCAGCAAGGTCAGCCGCTGTAAGGAGCGGCGTCTTCCCATCCTCGACCATGTTGGCGACCTGGGGCCCAGGGAGAGCGGCCACCAGGCGCAACTCCTCTTCCGAGAGTGGGGCCTCTACAAAAGTCAGGTCGGCGCCGGTCTCCAGGTAGAGCCGGGCCCGTTCCAGAGCCGCTTCCACGCCCAGAGTAGCTCGTGCGTCAGTACGGGCGATAATTACGAGGTCCGAATTCCTACGCGCATCCTGTGCCGCCCTTAGCTTTGCCACCATCTCGCCTGCCGGAATGAGTTGCTTGCCCTCAAAATGGCCACAGCGCTTCGGCATCAACTGGTCCTCAATCTGTACGGCCGCCGCGCCCACAGCTTCGAACTCGCGAACGGTGCGGTATACGTTAATAGGATTGCCGTAGCCGGTGTCCACATCCACGATAAGCGGCACGGTCGTGACTGCAACCATGCGCCGCACCTGCTCCAACATCTCGGTCATGGTCACGAGCCCGATATCGGGTTCCCCTAGCAGGCTGTTGGCAACCCCGGCGCCGCTGGCGTAGATGGCTTCGAAGCCGGCTTGCTCCACCATGCGAGCTGCCAGCGCGCAGAACGCCCCCGGCGCCAGCAGAATGCCGGGCTTAGCCAACAGTTTCCGTAGAGTCGCGGGTCCATTCACGGCTGCGTCCTCCCTGCAACTATCGCATCCGGCACATAGACGTGCCCTTCCATCAGCCGGCGTGCTGTGCGTACCGAACCGATAGACCGCACTTCGACACCATCAGGGCCAACTGCCACACTTGCTTTCAGCTCCATGGTTCCGGACGGGTGGCCCAGCCGCAGCCGACAGGCTGTCAGAATTGCAGGCAAGACGATTTCATGTACCACCGTCTTGGGAATAAAGGCGGCCGCGCAAGTCGCTACGGCACCGGTCAGGGCATAGGCGCGGTGACAGGTTTGCATGGACATGATGCGAGCGAGGAGATCCATAGCGTCCGCGGTTACGGTGTCTCCAGTTAACGTGCTGTAGTCTTGGGGCGGCATGACGAACGCCACCTTAGGCACCGCCGGGCTTCGGATGGTAGCTTCCTCAGCGTCCGTGGCCAGTCCGCAAAGCACTGCCGCAGCGCCCCGGACGGCTTCGATCTTGCGGCAGAATTCCTTGTCAGCATCCAGGACCGCCGGTGACTCGGTGCCCGCGACCCCCAAGTTCTCGCCCCGGATGAAGACCACAGGATTGGCAGCATCTATAATGGAAACGCGTGCCGTACCAAGACCAGGCACCTCCATGACGTCCACTGGATTGCCGGTGGGTAAGAGCCGGCCTGTCACAGCGCCTCCTGGGGAGTCAAACCACAAAACGATGCGGGAACCTGGATTGGGCACACCGCTGATATAGGTGTCGCCTTCCGGGTAGAAGCGGCTGTCCCTCACCGCGACCTCCGCACGGATGGTCTTTTTAGTGTTGGTATTATAGATGTGAACAGTCGTGACAGGCTCCACCGCACGCACCAATCCCTCGTCGATGGCAAAGGGCCCCACGGAAGCGGAGCAGTTGCCGCAGTTGCCCTTGTAATCCACGAGCGGAGCGCTGATCGACACCTGAGCAAAGGTATAGTCCACATCGGCTTCAGGTACCGAAGGCGGCCCAATGATGCAGACCTTGCTGGTAGTGGAATAGCTCCCACCCAGCCCGTCGATCTGGCGCGGGTCCGGGCTTCCCATGACCGACAGAAGAATGCGGTCCCGTAGTTCAGTGTCCGAGGGCAGGTCTCTGGCGTGAAAGGTGACACACTTCGACGTTCCACCTCGCATAATGACGCATGGAATGCGCATTGTTGCCTCCCGTTCTTCTACTCGAGAAGGAATTGGATTCGCAACTTTGACCCTGCTTTCGTGGTTGCTCCGGTTTGCGAATTCCCCCTTGCTTCATTAGTCTACAGGCGACGGAATGCCAGGAGCAACGCGATGAAGATTACGAAAGAGAAAATCCAGCTCATCAAAGCAGTGGTCACGAAGAGGAGAAAAGCCAACGATGAAGAATTTCTCAAGGGTCTCGTAAGGGTGGACTTAACCCACGAACAAGATCTCAGACATCGAATCAAGATCCCACAATCAAAGGCAAGAGAGTTCGTGTTCTATTCGGATGAACCTGAGGAACGCGGGGGCACGAACGCAGGTCCAAACCCTTTGTCCTACTTCATAGCTGGAGCTCTATCTTGCCTCATGAACCAATACGTTCGGCTGGCTGTGGCCGAAGCTATCACTATCGATGGCCTTCAAGCAGCGGCCAAGGCTCACTTTGAAAGGAAAATCAAGGGAGCGTTCACCAGGATTATTTACAACATTCGAATTGAGAGCAGCGAAGATGTTACAAAGGTTAAGGCGCTTGCTCAAAAGGCAGAAGACTACTGCTACGCCCACAACACATTGCTCAAGGCAGTCGAGATAAGAACAAATCTCTACTTGAACGACCAACTCGTACTCACTTGGAAAAGGCCGTAACCTTCGTGAATGAACACCTTAACGACCCCCTGTCAAAGGATGGAGGGCTGCAGCTCCAAAAACCGATCCCCTGAGTCTCATAAGGCTTTCTCCCGGACGCGGTGCTGTCATGACTCTGCCGGAGGAAGCATTACGCCGCTGAAAGCAAATCTCCCTTTTCGGGAAGATAGGTGGCTCCCGGAAACCCTGAGTTTTCTCTGCAGAAGTTATGCCTTGTGAGCCGTCACTGCCGTCACCGTCACCAGAGAAACGTAGCCCTCCTCTTTGAGGCAGGATTCAGCGCCGGCGGGCTAATTCCTGATAAGTCGCAATCACCGCTCCTTCCGGCTTCAGTTGATACTCCTCCGAAAAACGGGGATGCACGTGCACGATTTCACCATCGCAGATCGTCATTAAAGCCTGTACTTCCGAAACTTCCTCATCCGGAATCGTCAGATAATCTCGGTCCAAGACCGTCAGATCGGCTTTTTTCCCAGGCTCCAGTGAGCCCAGCTCTCTCTCCCGGAGAACATATTCTGCCGCCCAACTGGTAAGCATCCTTAGTCCGGTGATCTTGTCGATCCGGTCCTGAGGACCGTACACTTTCCCCTCCACTTTCCGAGTGAGAGCAAGCTCAAGATCGCCCCAGATATACTGGTGCCGGTCCATCTGCAAAACGACTTTGGCCCCCTTATCCAGCAGGGTTTTTAGGGGAAGCAGGAAGGTCTGCGCAACTTTGTCGCCATAGACTTTCTCAATCGTGGGACCGTTCTCCACGTATTTGGGAGCGCAGCTCCAATAGACTCCCAGCTCGGCCGAGCGGGGGATGTCCTGGGGGTTGATCAGGGTGCAGTGATCAAGAGCCCAACGTCTCTCTTTTAGGGGAACCTCTTGATTGATTTCCTCCAGAATGTCCAGCATGCGTCGGGCGGACCGATCTCCCTGAGTATGCATGTTAGCCAGCCGGCCACCGTTGCGGGCAAGGGCGAAGAACCAATCCTTATAGTAGTCTCCGGTGGCCCCGCGGTATTCGGGGTCTAGCAGGGATATTCCGATAGGAAAATACTGGCCATCCGGCCCATATTCCGTGAGCCTTTTTTGGTCCGTGGCACCCCTGGACCCGCTGCCATCAACTATCAAGGGTGTGAACGAGATGAGCCAAAGCTTGGAGGAACCTATCCCAATCACATTGCCCATCCGCGTGAAGACAGCGTCCGGATCCTTGACCGCAAAGAAGTCTTCATTTCCATAAGGAATGCGGACCTTAAGCTGCTCCGCTTCGTCCAGCATCTTCAGGGCTGCAACATCGTGAGCACCCATCCGCGTTGCCACGGTGGTTATGCCCATGGCGCTCCACTCTTCAAGTTCTTTTCTTAGGATGGGAGCAAGATTTTCAGCCGAAGGTCGAGGTAAAAGCTCATGTTGGACGATCTTGCTGGCCGGAGGTTCGATCAGACCGGTCGGCTTACCGCTGCTGTCTTTCCAGTAACGCCCATATTTCTTGATAAAGTCCCCATATTGCATCCACAAGATTTCCCAGGCCTTCCCGTTCACCATGCCGACACCGTCAAAAATGATGGTTCCGCCGCCGATGGACAAAACGACTGGATTATTGGGGGTAACCTTATCGAGATCCGCGGCCGTGAGTTCTTCGTAAAAAATCTTAATGGCAGTCCCCGATTCACTGTAGTTGGAGGCCGGGAAAAAGACCCACTCCCCCGGCTTGAATTTGTAGCGTTTCATCATCTGATCGATCTGGGTCAGGAAATCATTCTTGGTTTTCACCGCCGCCCAGTTGATCGGATATTCGCGCAAGTTTTCAGCCCCTAACTCTTGTCCATAATGTCCTCGAGCGTAGCTGTGAACATGAGAATGGGTATCAATAATGCCGGGAATCACCATTTTCCCCTTCAGGTCGATTTTCCGGGTCGAGGCGTTCGCCAACCGTAAAATCTCATCATTCTTGCCTACTGCCAGGATTTTATCGCCCCGTTGAGCGACCGCTTCGGTAATCGTGAAATTCGCGTCCACGGTCACCACTTTGCCGTTGTAAAGGATCAGATCGGCCGGCAACATCCGCCCTCCTGCCATGCCCTGCGCGAGAGCAAGCGAGGGAACCATTGCAATCAGAAATTTAAGCCACACCCTGGTTTTCATAAGACTCTCCTTCTGACTTTGAGTTATTCTGCTCCTTCAGCAAGAAGGAGCACTTCCCTTCGACTCATGTCACCCCCTGGCGAATCCGACATGAATCCAAACCACGGTTTCTGATCTTCCGGGAAAGCTGGGCGATTCTCATCCCGCTCTCCCTCGGATCTTCCCCGTGGCCTGTTGAAACCCCAGTTTTCGACGTCCGACCCCTTCAACAGGAATAAAAGCCCGGCCCCCATTACGAGACACTGCGCTTCACGCCGTCACATAAAATCTTCGAAAAAACCGCAGCACGGTTCCACTTGCTGACATCAACAAAGCGAGCTGGATAAAAGGAGCTTGAAAAGGGCGGTTACGCACATACTCGGTAATCTCCAGCGGATTTTTTTCCAGCTTGTCTATTCTCAGGGCGATTTCTCTCAGCTGTTGAGGATTCGTGGCGTCATAATACCCCCCTCCGGTTTCTGAAACCAGACCCTTCAACGATCCCAGCACCTGCTCAATGGGAGCTCCCACGCCGATAAAGTAAACACGGGTGCCGTCTGTTTTGGCTCTACTCAGGGGGGCTTCGGGAGTCATGCCGTAATTCTGCTCGGCGTCGGTCAAAACGATAACGGCCTTGCTCTCCATCCCGGCACGTCTGTGAAAAAACCAGATCAAATCGTTGGAGGCCTGCAAGCCTTCTCCCACTGAAGTCAACCCCTCGCCGATTAGGATGTTGGTATCAATAGCAGAGAGATAGTCAACCAAAACCCGATGATCGGTTGTGAGGGGATTGACCACATATCCATTGGCTGAGAACACCACCAGTCCAATGCGATCATGAGGGCGGCCATTGACAAAATCGAGAGCCATTTCCTTCATGGCCTCCATCCGGCTTGGTAATTTATTCGAAGAGGGGCTGTCCTCGCCTCCAAATGTCTGATTCATGCTGGATGACAAATCCAAACACAGAATCAGGTCTACCGCTTTTACCAAGGTTCGCTTCCTGCTCATCAGCAGCGCCGGACCCGCCAGCGCCATCACAACCAGGCCCACCGTGATCCAGTCGATCACACGCGGCAGGTACAACCAAAGCGGCGGACCCTGGACTGCGCGGCTGTGCAACTGGTCGGCAAGGGAATAGTCCGCTGTCTTGACAAAATATCTTCTTAAAAGCGTAAGGCCCAGCGGAACAAGAAAAAGCAGAATCAGGGCCGGTCTTACGAATTCAATGTTGCTCACTTTTTCGAGAAGAGATCGTCATAGACCATTTCTTTCAACGTGCGGTACAGAACTCCTCTTTCCTCGGACGGAGGTCCTTCAGGACCGCACACATTTGAGTCACACTGCTGTAAGATTGCTTCCACGCGTTCCGCTGCCTTGGCGTTCCAGCCCCTGGCTGTTAACGCGTCCTTGATTTCTTCCGGCGTCAAAGCATCCCCCTCAATCCCCTCGCGAAACTGAAGGTAGCGCCGCATCCACTGAGAAACGTGAAGGCAGAATAAACGCCCATCCAGGTTGCCGTCCGGTTCCAGTTTTTGAAAAGAAGAAATCAAGCTTTGGCGTAACGCCCCCTTGCTTTCAACTCCGCCCTTTCTTCGTGCGTTGAACTGACGAATTCCCCATCGTGCTCCCAGCCCCCCTGCCAGCAGGAGAGCAAAGGCGGTTACCACGGGTACCAGGTAATGCGTCCGAGAAAGTCGCAAGGTGCTCACGCTGTCGCGAATACGGGTTGGGTTTGCAGACGTGGGATTAACCTGAATATCCTGGGCGCCAATAACAAACTCTTTAGCGGAGACTTCCGGAGAGGCACTGTTCCTCCCTGCGGATCCGCCCCTGGGCCGTTCGTAATAGAACAATCTGAGCGCTGGAACCTGCACTCGGCCGGGCCTTTCGTAATAGCTCAGGGTCAAAAGCAGGCGGATGACGTTTGCAGTCTCCGAGGGGATTACCTCCAGTTTTCGAAGTTCAAACGGGGCCACCACAAAAGTGTTTTGCAGGTCATCCGTGATAAAAGAAAGACGATCGGAATGCTTGATCACAATTTCATATTCAAAAACATCGCCTACATGAATGGCAGTGCGGCTCAACCGCACATCCGCCTGTATTTCCGCCTCCGCAGGAACCTCCTGCGCCGCACGAAGCGCCGTAACAAGCAGGACAACTGAACAGAGCCAGAGGACAGTTTTCAAGATAATTTCCTCCGTATAAAGAACTCACCTACTCGGTTCAAGAAGTCCTCCTCGCTGCTGTTCAGCCAAAGATAATCGAGATTCATGCGATAAAACTGAGACACTAATTCGTTTTTTCTCTCCTGAATCCAGGTGTTCCAGGCGCGGGAATTGCGCTTTGAGAAATAGAGCCGGTGGCGATGACCGCTTTCCGGGTCGGCTGCCAGGTAAAGGCCTGGGAGCTGCGGAACCTGTCTTTCCAGGGGATCTTCGAGCACCACAGGGATAAAATCATGGTGGCGAACCAGATACTTGAATTCCGGCTGCTGGAAGATATCTTCGAGCCCTATGAAGTCACTGATAAAAAAAATCATTGAGTTCCTGCGAACTCTTCTATGAATGTCCCTCAGCACAATTTCGGCGCCAGTCTTTCCCCGTCTCGCTCTTTTTCGCGGAATTGCCCGCAAAACCTCCCACACCTTACGGCCACGTTTGGGCGCTACCACAATTTCGACCTGGTCTGAAAAACCGATGAGGCCGGTTCTGATGTGGAGACAGGAAGCGGAAAATGCCAGGCTGGCGACCAGCTCGATAAGGCTAAAGACCTTACCGCCGAACCCGGTTCTGAAATACATCGAAGATGAAAGATCTAGGATCAACCAGGCTGTAATCTCTTTGTCTCCGAAATATCTCTTGACCAGCGGCTGAGAAAAACGAGAGGTGGCATTCCAGTCAATCCGGCGATAATCGTCTCCCTTTTGATAAAGCTTGTGATCGCGAAAATCCAAACCGGGGCCTGTCACAGAGCTTTCCGATTCTCCAATCAGGTGCGCCTGTATGCGCCGCCGGGTGACGATTTCCACATAGCGCAGTCTCTCCAGAAATTCGTGCTCCTCAGCCCTCTCAGCTTCCAACCTATCAGCCATACAACGGCACCTTCTTGAGAATTTCAGAGACGATCTCGGGCACAGTGATACCCTCTGCTTCGGAGCGCAGGGTGCGGATCAACCGGTGTTGCAGGGCTTCGGTTGCAATATGCTTGACATCCTTGTGGAGCACATAGTTGCGCCCCGAAAAAAACGCCCGTGTACGGGCTAACGCCACTATCTGCTGAAGAGCCCGAGTGGAGGCGCCGTGAAGAACCATTTCGCGAACCACGGCCAGACTACTCTCAGAGGAATTTCGAGTGGCCCGCCCCAGACGCGCGATGTAACGGTAAATCTCATCTCCCACGAAGACACGGCCGGTGAGATCCTGAATCATTCGAACTTCCTCCGGCGTGATGACTGGGCGGACTTCGTACTGACCCAGCGGAGTCGTGAGAATCTGCTCCTCGTTTTCAGCACTTGGGTAGTCTACGATGATTTTCATTGAAAACCGGTCCAGCTGCGCCTCTGGAAGCGCGTAGACACCCTCCTCTTCCAGCGGATTCTGGGTAGCCAGGACCCAGAACGGTTCCAGCAACTTAAACGTCTGCTCGGAAATGGTGACTTGTCTTTCCTGCATTGCCTCCAGAAGGGCGCTTTGTGTTTTAGGCGTCCCCCGATTGACTTCGTCGGCAAGAATGATGTTGGCAAAAATGGGTCCTTGTTCTATATGAAAGCTGGAGGTAGCTAGATCGAAGACCCGGGTACCGATGATGTCGGCCGGCAGTAAATCCGGGGTGAATTGAATCCTACGAAAAGTGGCGCTAATAGTTCTGGAGATTGCCGTGACGGCCAAGGTTTTGGCCAGCCCCGGTACTCCCTCCAACAACACGTGTCCACAACCTGAAGAGCTTTCTTCCTTTGAGGACTTGAAGGAATAAGTTACTTTGGAAAACAGCGCGATCAGAAGGTGGTCGACCAGCGCGGCCTGCCCAATGATAACCTTGCCAACCTCAGCGCGGATTTCACTGAGCTTCCCCCAAAGATATTCAACTGTTTTGGTCTCCTCTTCTCTCATTTTTTCCCTAAAAACGTAGCAACATCAAAACCGCCTGAAAAAAAAGCGCCAAAGCTAAGAAAGGAGCATAAAGTGACCTCCTGCGAGAAGCCAGGTCGTACCC
This sequence comes from Acidobacteriota bacterium, assembly GCA_016211085.1. GTDB lineage: Bacteria > Acidobacteriota > UBA6911 > RPQK01 > JACQSY01 > JACQSY01. Next base: position 15,419 of record JACQSY010000021.1, read on the forward strand.
AATGACTATAGGATCCACGCCCAGGATGGATTTGAGGGCTGCCTGCAGTTGCAGGCCGGATGAGGCTTGGAAAAACTTCCCTCCCGTCTGGCGTGCAACCATTTGCAGTGTCTGTGGCTGAGCTTTTGAGCGCAGAAAGACTCCGTTTTCATCTCGCAAATAGTCCTGTTTGCCGTCGATTATGACGGGTACAATCGCTCCCTCAGGCGTACCCACCGCAACGCAATGCACCGGCACGCCCTGCTCACGCACCTGCTCCAGCACGTCCTCCAGGTACTCACTGTGGTCCTCCCCATCAGATATCAAAACCATGACCATGCGCTCTTCCGGCCTGGACTCTGTAGGCGCCCGGTTGCGGTTTTTCTCCACCACCCGCAAGCCACTCAAGAGAGCTGCCGAGATGTCAGTGCCATAGATGATGCGCCGATCGGTTTGAAGAAAGTCGAGATAAAAGAGGAGATTTTGAATGTCCGAGGTCAGGTGGGAAAGAATGACGCTTGATTCGGAAAAAGCTATCAAAGCAAATCTCGCGTTTCCTGAGTCCGCCTCAACAAATTTTCGCATCGTGTTTTTGGCTTGCTCCATGCGGGAGGGCCAGATATCCTGCGCGTTCATGGAGGGGGATGAATCCAATAGAAATATGACGTTGGTCCCAGCGAAACGAGGACTTCGTGCCACTTGGTTCATTGAGGGCTCGGCCAAAGCCACGACCAGGCATGTGAAAAGCAAAGTCGCTGATGTTCCAACCAGGATAGAAAGTGACTGGTGAGAACGAAGACCACGCCGCTTGGTGTGGCCCAGAACCTCCATGGTGTCCCGAGCAGTGTTTAAATAGCGGTTCAGGAAGAACCACAGCGCGGGCAAAAAGGCTAAGAGCCAGAGATACTCAATTCGTTCAAAATACATCTTCAAAGTGCCGGTCGAAAAGAACAGCGATGGTGGACAGTTGTTAACTTCTTAGTCGTCCCTTTCGGCCTTCCCATAACAAGGATCCCTCATCCTGTTTTAAACAGCCGCCTTGAGATACCCACGGCACTGGGGAGCGAGCAAGTGGCTACGTTTATGAGGCGGTAATTCTTTTTTCTGGCGCGGGAAGTCGGTCCTCACCTTTTCGAGAAGGATTCTGAGTTCCTTCCCATCCTTTTCTTCTGTCTTGCGAAGCTGATCCAGCAGATGAGTGGCCACTTCAAAATTGAATTTGGCATCCCATAAACCGGGGTCGCGACGCAAGGCCTCCTGATACTCCTTGGCAGCTCGAGTCACCAGATCCATGAACGCCGCTTGCTCATGGTGCTCCTTCATCAAGGCTGTGGCCATCAGGGCATTGCCCATCCACAGGGCATGCTGCGCATTTGAGCGAAGCGCGGGGAAGGTTTCGGCTTCCAATTGCAAGAGCTCTCCACTTTTCTCATACTCACCGAAAAAATATCCGATTTGCGCCAGGTTCAGAGAGACATTTGTGATGCCTTCCTGAACCCAGAAAGAGGGGAGCAGCCTTAATTCCCATGCTTCGCGCGCCTTCTGATAGGCTACTCTTGCTTCCTGATAGCGCCCGGCTTCAAAGTACCCGTCTGCGACACGGACGCGGTTCAACCAGAGACTGTAAAGCACTCCCGCTGTGAGAAGGACAGCCGCCAGAGCGACCATTAAACATTTGAGGAGAAATTTCACAATCTCCTCCTCGCACGGTGGCCGGTGTCTTTAAATAATGGTCTCATCCAGGGTTTCCGGAGCAAAGAGTTCTTCCGGGGCCAGCAGTTTGGGTGTCAGCCCCTGTTCGTGAGCGTACTGCAGGAACGTCTCCAGGACCTTTCTGTTTTTTTCAAGGCCGAACGGCCAAAACTCTTCGCCGAAAAAGGCCCGCTCTCTTTCTATTTCGTCGATCAGCCAGGGCAGCATGACTGCCAACGCACTGGTGTCATAAAGCCTCTTTAGGGTTAAGCGACGCGCTTCCGAAAATGCCCGGTAAAGCGCGCGGGCCAGCCATGGATTCTGCTCATAGAGGGGCCTCCTGATGACAATCGTGTGCATGATGGGGAAAATCCCCGTTCTTCGATAATATGCCTCCTCGACCTGCCGATAGTCAGGAAAAAGACGTCCGACCTGAGGCGATCCTGCCAAAAAACAATCGGGAGACCTGGCGCAAAACAGGGCCGCGATTTCCCCAAGCTCCAACAGGTGGCTCAAGGTTTCTCCAGGGGGAATCTTTTCAACTCGAGCATCGGGAGGGTAATTGAACGCCACCTTTTCGATCCTTCCGGGCTCATTAACGCCTCCCTGCTTCCATACCACCTCCGTGGGGTGAACTCCATGTTCGTGCTGCAGGATTCCTTTCAGCCAGACAATAGCGGTCATGGAGTACTCCGGTATTCCAACTGCCTTACCACGCAAGTCTTCAAAAGAGGAAACACCCGAGCGCAGATGGATAAACACGCACGAATGTCTGAAAAAGCGAGAAGGGAATACAGGAATCGCTACAAAAGCCGAGTTGCCGGACCCGCAAAGCGTGACATGGTGTCCCAGAGACATTTCAGCGACGTCGAATTCGTGGTGCCGAACCATTCGCCAGAACACATCCTCCACGGGCATCATCAGGTGGTTGACCGTCACACCTTCCGGCACCACCTCGCCGAGACTGAAAGGCATAACTCGATCATAACGTCCGGTCGCCAAGGTAATGTTGAGCTTTGGCATAAACTCCTCAAAGGTATTTGGGTTAAAAAATCACAATCCAATAAACATTCGGAAAACCAAGAAAACAATCAACCCGCTAATTATTGAGTACGCCAGTGAGAAGCGCCAGTTTTCTCCCACCTGAAACACCAGGTACACATAAAGCAAAACCGGAAGCGTGATCGTATATCCCACAAGCATGAAGCCGACATACATGAGGAAGGTCCACAGCATCGCTTCCATGAATGAAACACCGCCCTTATGGGGTTCTGCTTCGTGGGACTGGGCTGAACTCTCTCCCGAAGCGGGTGAGTTGGCCAAAAATCCGGATCGCGAACGAAGAAAATCCCTGAGGGTCTGGATCAGGAGAAGACCCACGGTCACAGCTCCTACCAATGAAGGTACGAGACGAGCCTTGGCTCCAAGGCCCAAAGACATCCAAAGCAACGAACTCATCATCACCAGCAGCAAAAGGCTTAAGGGGTTGATCGACTTAGAACGCAACCGAACCTCTTTCTTTACGCTGCAACAAGCTCCAAAAAAACAGAAAGCAAGTCAGCAGCAGCAGGACCAGCGACAACGGACGTGTGAAAATCGCGCTCAAGCCCATGGTTTCTACGGTTAGGTGAAAGGACCGCTCCATGAGTGGTCCCATGACCAGCCCCAACACCACCGCGACCTTTGAGAAGCCGAAACGTGCAAAGGCGTAACCCGCAAATCCAAAGATCAGCGCCACCAGGATGTCGTTGGATTCGCCGCTGACCGAGTAACTGCCGAGGAGGGATACCGCCATCAACACCGGCCCAATCAAAGTCACCCTCACGAAGGTGAGTTTGGCAATGAAAGGAGCTGCCAGCATTCCGAGGATTACCGTGACGATGTTTCCCACCACGTGCGCGTCAATCAGCGTCGCTACCTTGTCCATATCTTCGGACAATACCTGCGGCCCCGGTGTAATGCCATGAAGAAGGAACAGCCCCAACAACACCGCCATCATGGCGCTTCCCGGAAGGCCCAACAAGAGCGTCGGCAGGAGCGCTCCGCCGTCTTTAGAATCATTGGCTGCTTCTACCGCGAGGACCCCCCGTATGTCCCCCTTCCCAAAATTCGATTTGTCTTTGCTCGATTGCACGCAATGCATATAAGCCACAAAGCTCGCCACTGTGCCTCCTACTCCCGGAATGACTCCCACCAGGAAGCCCAAGACTGTAGAACGCAGGAAGAGCCAGAAATTCCTGAAAAGAATCTTCACGGAAGCTAGGCTTTCCCGCACAAAACCAAAGCCCAGCCTTGCTTGCTGACTTGAAGCAATGGTGCCTCCTCTGACCATCATTTCGAGCGCTTCGCTTACTGCAAAAAGTCCTATCAGCGCCGCAACAAAGTCAATGCCGTCCCACAGGTAGTCAGAGCCAAAAACAAATCTCAGCTCACCGGTAAGGGGGTCCTGACCGACGAAAGACAGCATCAGGCCGACCCCGGCAGCGATCAATCCCTTCAAGATATCTCCCCTGGTCAATACAACCACTAGTGAAATGCCCAGCACGGAGAGGATGAAATTCTCTGGATAAGAAAACGCAAGGATGAGTTGGTAGCCGAATGGAAGAACCAGCACCAGGAGAAAGAGCCCTATGATTCCTCCCAAGGCAGAAGCCAGAGCTGACACGCCAAGCGCTACTGCCGCCATCCCTTTCTGAGCCAAAGGGAATCCATCGATGGTGGTTGCTGCATTGGGTTCATCTCCCGGCGTATTGAGCAAAACGGCGGGAATAGCTCCGCCAAAACTGAGCGCTCCCATTCCAGCGCCCACCAGGATCATGGCGCCGGTAGCACCGAGGGGGACAGTCAAGGGGATCAGAAGTGCAATGAAGATGGGCCCGTTAAGTCCGGGTATGGCCCCAAAAAGAAAACCTGCCACCGTACCCAGTAACACCACCAACGGAGCCGGCCACTCAAGCAAGTGAAAAAATGCCGTCCAAATCGGTTCCCACATGGTGTTTCCTATCAGGTGAACATAAAAGTGAATTCTCAGCGAGCCGCTGCCAAGTACTTTTCAAGAAACTCCCTCCTCTGTTTGAAAACCTCAAGCAGTTCGGCGATTTCCTTTGCGGTTTCTTCGCTGTTCAGCGGTGCCCACTCCCGTTCGGTCTTTTTGCACCACGCTGCGAAACCGGGATCATTCATCGCCTTCCAGATAGCCTCGCGTAAAATGTTGGCTTGTGGCAAGGGGATGTCGGGAGGGGCTGCGATCGGTCTTCCCAACCGTATGTATTTGCTTGATTCTCCCAAGCCCAGTTCCGCCGCCGTGGGAACGTCGGTCAATCCGGGCAGCCGCTTGTCACTGAACGTTAACAATACCTTGACCTCCCCCTGTCGCACCATCTGCATCACCCCACTGTAAGGAGCGTGCACCAGATCAACATCACCGCGCAAAGCAGCAATAATCGCCTCCTGCATGCCGGTATGGGGAATCAGCTTGAATTTTAACCCCATGGCCGGATAGGCAAGAACGGCTGTGATGGCCGAGCTGTCGGCCATTCCTCCGGTTGCAACCAGAGCGGTGCGTTTCAAGGAGAGCAGGTCCTGGGCGCTCCGCAGGGGAGATTGCCTGCGCGCAGCGGCCACGTAGTCACCCGAGGAGACCTGCCCCAGCCAGGTGAATTGGTTTAGGTCGTAGTGGGCTTGTCCAAACAGCTGGCGGACTACCAGCCCTGGCACATTCACGATTTGAATCTTGGCGGGTTCCCCTCGTGAACGATAAAGATAATTAAGCGCAACCGCACCGTCAGCCCCCGGTCGGTTGACCACAACCACGCGGGTGCCCGGCAAATGTTTTTCGATAAAAGGCGCCAGACCCCTTGTATAAGTGTCGTAACCGCCGCCGGCGGAAAACTCAACGGAAAACTCAATGACAGTTCCCCGCGACGGCCAATTGCCACCCTGCTTCCCTGCTGTATTAGTCGAACGGCCCTCAAAGCCGCAGAAGATCTGCAGGGCCCAGACGAAGCAGACAAGAAAAGACTTCGCCTTTTGAAATTTTCTGATCGATGCTCTGGTACTGCTATTCCGTGACAGCTCCTGTTTTCGGCACCACCCATGTTCATGGATAAGGTTTGAAGTCAAGAATATCTCCGTACGCTTTGCGATGTTCTTTTTGGATCCATGACCACGGATCTTGCCCATAGTCGCGCATGTAGTTTCCTTCAGCATTGATACCGGGAATTGCCGGCACCCAATCCTCTTTCAACAGTTCGTCCGGATTTCCGTATTTGGAAGCCACCCTGCGCACCTCGGGGTCATCCAGGACCGTAAGATGGCCCTTGTCGACCAGGGTGACTTGACTGCCGTCGCGCTTTCGCACAGTCACCGTAGGAAAATAGAGATGCAGGTGGTGATGACCTGTTGGCATCTTCTCCTTGTCGCCCCACACCTTGTTTTCCCAAAGCGTCTCCCCAAATCCCAGGTGGATTACCCCGGAGCGCCGGCGCTCTTCGCTCCAGTTTGATCTGCCGATAATGGACTCCATGACGTTATGGGGACGGAAGACCTTGGGATGCGTGCCAATCGCGGCCTCCACCCACCAGCCTACTCCCGGCCGCGGATAAAGCGGGTACTGCACGTTCTTGTATTTATTGACGTACTCATCCCAAGCCTTCCCGTATCTGCCCCCGCCCTCGATCCTAGTAATCTGATTGTCCTTAACTGTGGCTCGGATCCAGGGTGAAGGACCCTGATGGGCGGAAGTGGAACCGGCCACGCCGTCACCGTTGGATTGTTCAAGGACGATCCCCTGTGGTACTCCGGTAATGTGGACGCGTATCATGGGCCGTTCTGACTGACCGGGACCATAGGTCGCACCAATCTTTTGTCCGGCTGCATATCCTCCGAAGTTCTCACCGACTGTTTTTACTTTCGGATGGTTGCCTTCAATCACCTGCCAGTAGTCCGTAAACCAGGTCCGCTTCAGATCAGTTCCTTCAGGGTCGACGATGTGGATCTCCTCAGCCTGTCTCATGACCTCCCACATTTTCTTGTCGATAGTGTCCAAGATTTCATCAGGAAACATCGTAGTGGCACTGGCCACCAGTTCGCGCATCGGCCATTGGAAACGCGCAGCATTGGGAACGCCGCTGGCACCAACCACCCAGTCATACTGCTTGGCAGCCTCAACTAACCAGGCGGGATTTTCTGAGGATGAGAACTGGCCTCGGTTCTTACGTTCCATGCTGGCCGCCTCGCTCATGCTATGAATGTCCAGTGTTTTCGCGCTGGATTGACGAATGATGACATCCGTTGGACAGTTCTTCTCCCGAAAAGCCCGGACGAATGCCTCAACCACCAGGGGATCCCAATCGCTCTGGGCAAGGAAAAGTATCTTTTCTCCTCCTTTGATCTCGTAGCCCTCGTTTAGATGTTCCGCCCCTTTGCGAGTGATGATATGGCGCACATAGGGCATCAATTCCTCGACGGTGGTGATCTTGGGAATTTTGGGATAGCGGGGAGCCATGTAGTTTCCTTTTGGGGGCACCCATTGGGTATCCTGGGCCCTCCCCAAGTCAAAGGTGTAGCTCCACGCTGCCAGGAATGCGATCACGGTAAGTAAATGAATTGACCTTTTCAGAATCGAGTCTCGATCCGACATGATTTTCCTCCTTCAAATTCTTGAAAACTTAAGCCGTGAGCAAAAGTTCAAAATGCTGTGATCCTGTCAGGCTCTGGTACTCTGCATTTGAATTTCAACCGATGCTAACGGCTGGCCAGATCCCTATAGGTAGCAACCACGACGCCTTCAGGCTTGAGTTGGTACTCTTCAGCGAAGCGCGGATGCAAATGGACGATCTCACCATCGCAAATTGTCATCAGCGCCTGAATCTCAGAAACTTCCTCATCGGGAATCTCTAGATAATTACGATCCAAAACCACCAGGTCCGCTTTTTTCCCGACCTCAAGTGAACCTATTTCTTTTTCCCGGATCACGTATTCCGCGGCCCACCTGGTAATCATCTTGAGACCGGTGGCTTTATCGATCCTTTCGTGGGGTCCATAGACTTTCCCTTTGACTTCCCTGGTGAATAACAGTTCCAGGTCACCCCAGATGTTTCGATGGCCATCCATTTCGAACACCACCTTGGCTCCCTTTTCGAGCAATGTCTTGATGGGAAAGTACGAGTTATGTGCCACCTTTTCACCGTAAACTGCTTCAGTTTCGGGAGCGCCATTAAGTGTGGACGGATTACAACTCCAGTAAACTCCCAGCTTCACGGAGCGTGGAATATCGGCAAGATTGATGAGCCTACAGTGATCAAAAGCCCACCTCTTGTCACGGATTGGAACTTCCTGATCAATGGCCTCCATTACATCGAGCATCTGGCGAACCGTGCGGTCCCCGGCAATATGAGTGCTGCTCAACCTTCCTCCCACACGTGCCAGAGCCAGAAGCCAGTCCTTGTAGTAATTGGCTTTTGCTCCGCGGTATTCGGGATCAAGGAAGGCTTGTCCAATCGGGAAATATTTTCCATCCTGCCCGTATTCTTCAATTCGCCGGAGATCGGTGGCAGCTCGAGGGCCGCTCCCGTCCGCCACAATGGGCGAGAAACCGATCAGCCAAAGTTTGGAGGAACCCGTCCCCGTCAAATTGCCCATACGCTGAAAAGTGGCCTCAGGATCTTCAACGGAGAAGAAATCTTCATTTCCATAAGGAACACGCACCTTGAGCTGGCCACTTTGCTCAAGCATTCTCAACGCTTCAACATCATGGGAGCCTATCCGGCTCGAGACGGTGGTCACGCCCATGGCGCTCCATTCCTCCAGCTCTTTCTTCAGCATGGGTGCCAGGATGCGCGGCGAAGGCATCGGCAGCAGCTGCTGTTCCAGAATTTTTGTCGCGGGAACCTCTAAGATACCGGTCGGGTCTCCGTTGCTGTCCTTCCAGTAACGCCCGTATTTCTCGAGGAAATCCTCGTATTTGCCCCACAGGATCTCTTTGGCTCTGGTATTGATGAGAGCAATGCCCTCATAGATAATGGTCCCCCCACCCTGCGAAACCACTATGGGATTATCGGGAGCGACTTTGTCCAGGTCTTTCATCGTGAGATCTTCGTAATAGATGCTATGTTGAGCTTCCCCCCACTTAGCGGCCGTAAAAAAAATCCACTCCCCCGGCTTGAATCTGTATTCCTTGATAATCTGAGAAATTTGTGTCAGAACGTCGTTTTCCGTCTTCACCAACGACCAATCAATCGGGTATTCACGAAGGTTCTGCGATCCCAATTCTTTTCGGTAATGACTGCGTCCGTATTGATGGAAATGCGAATGCGTGTCGATCAATCCCGGGATGACCGTCTTCCCATTTAAATCAATTTTTCTGGTACTGGAGTCGGCCAGCCGCAGCACTTGCTCGTTGGTTCCAACGGCCAGGATTTCGTCGGAACGAATGGCCATGGCTTCGGCTGTTGAGAAATTTGAATCAACGGTAACGATTTTACCGTTGTGCAGAATCAAGTCGGCACTCTGAGCCCAACCCAGAGGAGGGAATACCCAAAATAAGAGAGGAAAAAACCATCGCCGGACTGACATCAGTTACTCCTTTCAAGAAAACTACCGTTTTTCCAAGTCCCTAGACCTATCCCAGGTCGAAGAGAATCCCTAAGGAATTGTTTTCAACGGCTTGCCAGATCCCGATAAGTCGCCACCACCACGTTTTCAGGCTTCAGTTGATATTCCTGGGCAAACTGCGGGTGCAGATGAACGATTTCGCCGTCACAAATAGTCATCAGCGCCTGTATTTCCGAGACCTCCTCGTCGGGAATGGTCAAATAATCGCGGTCCAGGACCGCAATGTCCGCTTTCTTTCCTGCTTCCAATGATCCAATTTGTTTTTCCCGCAGCACGTATTCCGATGCCCAGCTGGTGATCATTTTCAGGGCTGTGACCTTATCGATTCGTTCGTGAGCCGCGTAAACCTTGCCCTTGACATTTCGCGTCAGGAACACCTCTAGATCGCTCCATATGTAGGAGTGCCGGTCCATTTCAAAAACTACCTTGGCGCCCTTATTGAGCATGGTTTTCACGGGTACCACCATGGTGTTGACAACCTTCTCGCCGTAGACATGTTCCAGTTCCGGCGAGCTATTGATAAAGGTTGGAGCGCAGCTCCAGTACACTCCCAGTTTGACCGCTCGATCCACGTCGGAAGGGTTCACCATTTCGCAATGGTCAAAAGCCCAGCGCTTTCCATTAAGAGGAACCTCCGCATTGATTTCTTCCATGATGTCAAGCATGCGCCGCACCGAGCGATCTCCAGCTACGTGGAGGTTTGCCAGCCGGATTCCGTTACGAGCCAGAGCAAAAAACCAGTCCTTGTAGTAATTGCCTGAGGCTCCCCTGTACTCGGTGTCCAGCAACGACGCCCCGATCGGCCAGTACTTACCTTCGGGCCCAAACTCGTTCAGCCTTTTCTGGTCGGTAGCCGCGCGGGGTCCGCTCCCATCTACGATAATGGTGGTGAAAGAAACGATCCACAGCTTGGAGGAACCCGTGCCCACCAGGTTGCCCATCCTTTTAAAGATCGCGTCAGGATCCTCCACCGCAAAAAAATCTTCGACGCCGTAAGCGATTCGGGTTTTCAATTGGTCTTTCGCTTCCAGCATCCGTAGCGCCTCTACATCATCTGACCCCATTCGGGTAGTAACGGTGGTCAATCCCATGGCGTTCCACTCTTCCAGTTCCTTGCGAAGCATAGGGGCCAGCGTCTCCGGCTTGGGACGGGGCAGTAGCTCGTGCTCCAGTATCTTGCTGGCGGGTGGTTCCAAACCTCCAGTAGGATTTCCACTGGAATCTCGCCACAGACGTCCGTACTTTCTGATGAAGTCTCCATACTTATTCATCAGGATGTCCCAGGTCTTGCCGTTCACGAGACAGAATCCGTCAAAGATGATGGTTCCACCTCCGATGGACATCACCACCGGGTTGTTGGGAGTGACCCGATCGAGATCCTTCATGCTGAGCTCTTCGTAAAGGACATGCACCGGAGCATTGGGATTTCTAAAGAAATTCTTGGCCGTAAAAAAAATCCACTCTCCCGGCTTGAATTTCTGTTCCTTCATGATCTGGGTGATCTGGGTCAGGACATCGTTCTTGTTTTTCACCAGAGACCAGTCGATAGGGTATTCGCCCAGATTGCTGGACCCGAGCTCCTCCGCGTAGTGAGTTCTTCCGTAGGCATGAAAGTGAGAGTGTGTGTCGATCAATCCGGGGATCACCGTTTTCCCTTTTAAGTCAATTTTGAGCGTGGCAGAGTCCTCAAAGCGTTGAACATCTGCATTACTCCCTACGGCGAGGATGCGGTCCCCTCGAACCGCCAAGGCCTCGGCAATGGAGAACTTGGCATCAACGGTGAGCACTTTGCCGTTCAAGAGAATGATATCCGCTGATTGCCCCAGCAGGAACAAAGGCACCAAGAGCACAATCGCAATAACAGGAAGTGGACTGATTCTCATCTCCAAACTCTCCTTTCTGTAGCTAACGAACTGGTCGGGTCTAGAATGGTCCTATGTCTCTTTAGCCATTTCAAAAGACCAACTTCAGGGCAAACTGTAACTGCCGGCCGGTGGTGGTGGTCCGGGTAATCCGACCTGCCGTGCCGATCGGCCGTCCTGCGCCATCAAATACATTACGGGCCGGAGTCCCGAAATTGGATCGATTGAAAATGTTAAAAGCTTCGAAACGGAACTGAATGGAGAAGTCCTCCGAAAACTTTGCAACGGGGGTGTTCTTCACCAACGAAAAATCAACCGTACTGACTCCAGGACCCTGGACGGTATTGATCCCCAAAGTTCCCCAGAATTGAGGGTCGGGGGGCTTAAAAGAACTGGCATCAAAGTACCGGTCAGGTCCCCCCAACACAGGATTGTTGTCCTTTCCCTCTATCAGGTCGGGTCGTCGACCAGAACCGAGTAGGGACGTGCGGGCGTTGGTACCCGACTGTACTGTGAAATAAGAACCGCTCGCCCAGGTCCAGATCACGTTGGTCTGCCAACCACCCAACAGCGTACCAGCCGGTCCTCTTAAGTTACTCCCGGGAAGCCCATACGAGAAATTGATATTAAGATTATGGGGCACGTGAAAAGTGGAAAGCCCACGATCGTAAGCCTGGGCGTAAAAGAGGTGGTGACTCGTGGGTCCGCTGTCTGCATCGTCGCCAGATGTCCTAACGCCTGGTGCGTTGGCCAATGCCTTGGACCATGTGTACGACAATTGAAATTGAAAATTGTCACTCCAACGCTTCTCGATGCTGGTTTCCAAACCGTGATAACTTGAATCCGAATCCGTCATCATGAGGCTGAGAGACTCGAAATTCGGATTCGGCACTACGGGATTCAAACTAAACTTTGGCTTTCCGTTCGTGACTTCGATGGGAAGAGCCAGGTTGACATCTACCAGCCGTCCCAGCCTCACGCCTCGAGAACCGGAATAGCCGGCTGTGACCACGAGAGTGGGAACAATCTGGCGCTGCAGCGTGAAGTTCCAATGCATCATGTATTGAGTCGCAGGGTCGCTCTGCACCATGGCAATACTGGTTCCCTTGGTTCCGTACCGAGCAATTACCTCGTTGGCAGTGAGCGGAAACTCCACAGTACGCTGGCTGATGATGTTAAAAAAAGGTGGCATTCGGTTCGAAAAGAAGGAGCCCAGCCACCGGATGTACACGTGATCATAAAAAATGCCGAATCCGCCGCGGACGGCAGTCTCGCCATCCCCGAACGGGTCCCAAGCAAATCCGACTCGTGGAGCGAAGGCCTTCCAATCCGGATTCTGGTAGTAATCGCCTGTGGTGACGATATCCGCATGAGAGGCCGTATAGGCAAAGACTTTCTCTTGAGGTATCTGAGATATCCTTCCTTGTTTTTCACTGATCGGAGTGGTTGGCTCATATCGAAGCCCCAGATTCAAGGTCAGGTTTGGTCTCAGCTTGTAGTCGTCCTGGATAAACAAGCCGATCAGGGATTGTCGAAACGCACGGTGGCCTTCAGCGATTTCAGGAGGCGCCACTTGAAGCGTCTGGGCCCTGCCCAACATGAAATCTTCCATGGTTGAAAAGCTCCAACGGCCAACCTGCCGGGAAGCGAAAAACGAATTCTGCTGGAGCCATTGAACCTGGGCCCCGAATTTTAGCGAGTGCTTTGCAGCGTTATACGCTACAGAATCCTGAAGATCATAGACATGATAGGGATATCGCATGGGATGAAGATTCGAGCTGCCCACGCTCGTCAACCCGGAAACACCAATGTCTGCCGGTCTCTTGACCTGAGGAACCAGAACCAGGGGACTGATGTTGACATGATAGATTTCATCCGATTCATAAATGGTCTGATTATAGCCAGCCCTAAAGGTGTTGATCAGAGACGGCGAAAACACTTTCTGGAGCTCAACCGTTACATATTGCTTAAGCGAGGTGTCGAGTGTAGAAAGATGGTCAGCGATTCGAGTGCCCGGTGCCGCCACGTCAGCCTGATTAATGGTGTAACGCACAAACATTGAAAGCGAATTTGAAAAGGTGTGATCGATCCTCCCGGAGAAATAGTCCTCATCGGAAGTACGGGCAAACGCGGAAATGTACTCAGCCCGGCCATCGCCAAAATCTCGTCCGTTCGGTACGGGATAAAACTCTAGAAATGGCTTGACTGACGGTTTGACGTTTATCTGGCGAAGCTGCCCAGGACGGGCGGGATCGGGCAACAAACCTCGCCTCGCCGTCAGGCTGGGCACGGTGTAAATTTGCGTCAAGCCCAGATTCTCGCGCAAACCTTCGTAATTGAGGTAAAAAAAGGTTTTGCCCTTGATAATAGGTCCGCCCAAGGCAAAACCAAACTGGTTGCGCTTGAATTCCGGCGGATTCTCCCCGGGATCGAAAAAGTTACGAGCGTCTAAATTATCGTTACGAAGGAACTCGAAAACGGAGCCATGAAATTCATTGGTCCCTGATTTGGTCACCACATTGACGACGCCGCCTGTCGCGCGTCCAAACTCCGCACTGTAGTTCTTGGTGTAAATTCGAAATTCACGTACCGCCTCCACCCCTAGCGTGGAGCCAGTGGCACTGCCGGGCGTTCTGCCGTGCGGCTCGTTGATGTCTGTCCCATCCAGCAGAAAATTGTTGGCTGTCGGCCTGCTGCCCGCTACCACAATCTTCATGCCATAGCCCAGGTTGGAAGAGGTGTCGAGACTGACGTTCCTTTGCCAGATCACGCCTGATTGCAGGGTGGCCAGCTGAATGAAGTTCCGCTGGTTCAGTGGGAGATCCACAATTTTCTTCTCTTCAATCAGGCCGGAAAGATCAGAGGTTCGGGTCTGTACCAGCGGAGCTTCACCAGCAATAGTGATCTGCTCGCTCACTTCTCCGACCTTGAGAATGAAATTAACCATCGACTCACCGCCTACTGACACGGTGACGCCGCTGCGGACCACGGCTTGAAAGCCTTGAAGTTCGGCGCGTACTTCGTAGGTGCCCGGGGCCAGGTTGGTGGCTTGATAGCGGCCTTCTTCGCTGCTCAACACGGTGCGGGCCAGACCTGTGTTTACGTTTTTGACCTCAATGGTGACCCCGGGAATAAAGGCATCACTCTCATCCTTCACTACCCCTTCAATGGTTCCAGTTGTCTGCTGCCCCCATGCGCTCCCCGCTGGCCACAAGACAACGATCAACAAGCAGAAAATGCTTAAAAGAAATTTCTCAGAATCATCCCTGAATTTCATGCACACCTCCTGGAGAAGGGACATTTTTTTGTATACACTTTTGTGTGCTAAGGCTGTACGATGCAGGATACTTTTGAGTGGGGGAAAGGTCAAGGAGATTCTGGCCCCATATAGCCTTCTCAAGTTTCAAGATGCCCTTTACAGGCAGGCCTTTGAGTGCGGCCCCACCAGGCCGCTCGGGTGGAGGGCGCCAGGTCGCCCACAAGGAAAAGCGGCGAGTCAGGGCACTATCGGAAAGGGCTGAAGCAACGAATGAAATTGAGAGCTCTGATGCAAAACCATGATAAAAACATCGCACACAGTCAACATTCCAGGGAGGAGTCATGAAAAGTAAGAAGCTGGTGTGGTTTCTACCCATAATTCTGCTGGTGGCTGCTGTTTCTTTTTGGATTTATCAGAGGAACAAAGAGCCCAACCCGGAAACAGCCTTGATCGATTTTGATGTCAGCGGCAAGACGTCTGAGGAAATCGCTGTCTGGATCTATGAAAATTACAATTGCTCAGGCTGCCACGGTTTTACCGATGCCGGCGCTTTCGGACTGACTGCTCGCGGGCAGGAGCTTGCCAAAGACTTTGAAGGTTGTGTGGGAATGTTAACATCCGTCACCGAAAGTTTGAATATCCCGCAGTCCGAATGGACCGATCAACACAGAAAAGTGCGCAAGAACTTTGTGACTTTCGGCTGCTCGGTGTGCCATCAGCTTGGACAGAACCGTGTCGGTTTAACCAAGGTGGGTGCAAAAGCCGCTTCCCTGCATATGAGCTGTCCCGAGGTGGCAAATCTCCTGCGTAAATAACGCAGGAAGCTCCTCAGCTCCACCCTGGTCAGCACCGTATTCCGTGCCCACCGAATGGATTTACACCAGATCTGGGACTGGAGGAGGCCAGCCTCGCCGCCAGAGGAAGGGCGGCCAAACCGCCACATTGGCCTCCGCATGGGAACTTCAGCAGCAAGCCTCGCCCCAAGAGTCCCGCGGCACAACCGCCATTTGGCGGGCACGAGTGAGGCGCAGCCTCCAGGTAAAGAAAGGTTGAGTCTTGTGAGGTAAGCGTTGCCGCAAGACGGAGGGGCGACACAGCCGCCATTTTGAATCCGAAGCTACGTGTAGAGAAGCGAGATCCCACGGTTTACCATGCAGCGAGCTTTCAAGGCTTTGTCGGGAAAAGGGGATTCTGGTTGGACGGTCTTCCCCCGAGGTGCTGTATCGGCGAGGTAATCCCTTTTGAGACACCCCCCGCGCTGGCGCTCCGCGCGGGTCCTCAGATTGCTACAGGGCGCTGCGCACCCTCAGGCAGGGCTGAACAGAGGCGCGACCGCAGGGAGCGCTCTTGAAGCTGTCGCAAAAGCGCTTACTCCGCTGTCGCTGCGTGCGCGTCTCTGATTAAAGTAGGGCTCTTAAAACAAAATCTTCAAACCAAATTGGAGCTGCCGTGCCGTGGTGGTGGTTCGGGTGATCCGGCCAGCCGCGGCAAGAGGATTTCCCGCTCCGTCAAACGCAGTGCGGCTGGGCGTTCCAAAATTGGCCTTGTTGAAGAGATTGAAAGCCTCAAATCTGAATTCAATTTTGAAATCTTCGGAAAGGCTCCTGATAAGAGTATCTTTGCCTAACGAAAAGTCTACGGTTGCCACGCCGGGACCTGCCACCGTGTTCTTGCCCAGGGTCCCCCAAAACTGACGGTCAGCCAACATGAAGGCACTGGCATCGTAGTAACGGTCAGGACCGCCCAGGACCGGATTGTTATCCCGGCCGGGGACCAGATCCGGCCGCCGGCCGGAGCCCAGCAGAGACGTCTGCGAATCGGTTCCTTGTTCCACCGTGAAGAAACTGCCGGATGCCAGCGTCAGAATGCCTCCTATACGCCATCCCCCCAGTAATTGCCCCAGGGCTCCCTGCAAATCCCTGCCGGGCAACTCATACGTAAAGTTGCTGACGAAGTTGTGCGGCACGTGGAAAGCGGTGACTGCGCGATCGTAGCGTCCTGCAAAGAGGTGATGGCTGATAGGCGAGCTGTCGAACTCGTCGCCGGTGGTGCGTACCCCATCCGACTCGCCGATCGACTTGGACCAGGTATAGGCGAGCTGAAACTGATAGCCCTGACTGAATCTTTTTTCAAATGACAGTTCCATTCCATGGTAAGTGGAACCCGTGTCCGTGAGCATATAAGACCACGATTCGAAATTGGGATTGGGCCTTTGGGGATTAGCGCTGAATTTGGGTCGTCCATTGACTACTTCCACCGGCAGCGCGTTATTGGCCTCCACCAGCCTGCCCAGTCCAACGCCTCGAGAGCCGGTATACCCCAGCTTGACCACGGTATTTCCGAAAAGCTGATGCTGGACGTTTAAATTGAAATGCATCATGTATTGGGTGCGCGGATCGGTTTGCACCGTGGCCGCCTGCGTTCCGATACCGCCAAAACGAGCGAGCAACTGAGCTGCCGTCTGCGGAAATTGAACGTTCCTGCGATCGATCACGTTATAAAACGGGTACATCCGAACCGCCAGGAAGGATCCAATCCAGCGGATATAAATATGATCGTAGAACATTCCGTAGCCGCCTCGTACCGCCGTCTTGCCTTTTCCAAACGGATCCCATGCAAAACCAATCCTCGGCGCGAAGGCTTTCCAGTCAGGGTTGTCGTAATAGGGACCGGTCGTGACAATGTCTGCGATGGATCCGGTAAAAAGCTTTTCGTCGGGGATCTGCGGCAACCGGTTGAATTTCTCACTGACTACGGTGGTCGGCTCGTAGCGCATGCCCAAATTCACAGTCAGCCTGCCCGTCAAACTGATGTCATCCTGGACAAAAAAAGCCAGGAGATCCTGGCGAAAAGCTCGATACGGTTCCGCTACTTCAGGAGGAGCGACTTCGACGCGAGTGGCGTTCCCCAGCATGAAATTCTGCAGTGACGAGAAGCTCCAGCGGCTTGCCTGTCGCGTGTGAGAAGTCTCCGCATTCCAGAGCATCTTCTGCCACTGTGCCCCAAACTTCAGAGAATGTCTTCTTGGCTGATAGGTCACGATATCCTGGATGTCGTAAACGTGGTAGGCGTAATAACGCGGATAGGTGTCGTTACTCCCCAGAGTGGTCAACCCACTCACCGAAACTCTCGGCATGGGACTGCCGGGCACGAGGATCAAAGAGGGATCCACAGGCACCTGGAAAATTTCCTTACCTGCATACCGAGTGTAGTTGTAGCCAGCCCGAACCACGTTCACAAAACTCTGGGAGAAAATGTTGGTTTGCTCCAGGGTTAATTTTCTGCTGCGGTTGAAGTCGTCTTCCGCTACCTGCTGCGCAATGCTGCCCGGCCCAAAGACGGAGCCGGTGTCCGAGGTAAACCTTGCAAAAAACGAACTGGTTTCAGAAAAATTTTGATCGAACCGAAACGAGAAGAAATCTTCCTCGCTGGGCCGCGTGAACTGCCCCAGAAACTCAGCCCTCCCGTCTCCGAAATCACGGCCGTTGGGCAGCGGGAAAAAAGCCAGGTAAGGCTTCACTTCATTCTTGATGTTGATCTGGCGAAGTTGCCCGGGCCGTGCCGGGTCCGGCAAAAGGCCCTGGCGCGCCGTCAGGCTGGGGACTCTGGCAATGGTGGTCAGGCCCAGCCCTTCCCGTAGGCCTTCATAATTGAAAAAGAAGAAGCTCTTGTTTTTCTTAATAGGCCCGCCAACAGCCACGCCGAACTGATTTCGTTTGAATTCGGGCGGGTCCTCCCCAACATCGAAGAAGTTGCGGGCGTCCAGGTTGTCGTTTCGATGAAAAGTAAACACAGAACCATGAAACTCATTGGTCCCGGAACGGGTGACTACGTTGATGATGGCGCCGGTGGCGCGGCCGTACTCGGCGCTGTAATTTCGAGTCATGACCCGAAATTCCCGCACTGCCTCAACGCCCAGGGTAGACCCTACGGCACTCGCCGGGGTTTTGCCATGGGGTTCGTTCATGTCGGTTCCATCCAACATGAAATTGTTACCCGTGGGTCGGCTGCCGCCCACCACCACTCTCATCCCGTAGCCGGCATTGGGACCCGTACCAGAAGCATCGACGTTGCGTTGCCAGATGACTCCGGCCTCGAGTGTTGCCAGTTGGATGAAATTCCGCTGATTGAGCGGCAGGTCAACAATGCGCTTCTGGTCGATCAGCCCCGACATTTCAGAGCTGGTAGTTTGCACCAAAGGCGCTTCCCCACTGACCACCACTCTTTCCGTTACCTCACCTACGTTGAGCCGGAAATCAACGACCGCCTCGCGGCCGACGCTCAGGGTGATTCCCGTCCTGACCGCAGTTTGAAAACCGGGAAGTTCCGCCGTAACTTCATATTCTCCCGGAGGCAAGTTGGGGACGCGATATTTTCCTTGATCGTCGGAGATCACGGTACGCCTTATTCCGGTTTCAACATTGCGGACCGTGAGGGTGACCCCCGGTAAAACCGCAGCCGTTTGGTCGACGGCAGTCCCCGATACAATGGCGGTCGTTACCTGCGCCGCGAGAGTGGAGAATACGAACAGAAAAACAAACCCACCAACTAGTCGCCTCATGGCTGCCCCCTTTTTCATTTGGCAAGACGTGCCGATCGGATGTGTATCCTGGGATGTGTATACTGGGTTGTATACTACTGTAAAGCTCTGGGGTGTTCAAGCACCTTCTTTCACCTTCTTTACCCTAGGAGGCGCGCTCAATTGAATTTGCCCCGGCGAGGAATGATGTGAAACTCCCTGGGAAATACTGAGGGTACTATAAGCCAGGCGACAACAACTGTCTGGTGCCCAATCCGGTCGATTCTATGGTTGACTGAACGGGCCTTCTTTTCGGTTTTTGTTGTTTAAAGCTTGTAAGCCAGCTATGATGCTGAGGAGTTGTTTGAGCGTCTCTTTTTCCGATTTCCTATTGCGGTCTTGGATTGTGGTTGATTTCTAAGAACCATCCTGAAAGGAGGGTTTATGCGACCGCGAAAAATCTTGAGTGTTGAGTTCCTTGCCCCTGTGCTGCTGGCGTTGGCGACCATATCAGTCGTCGGTTATCACCAGCGCGACCTTCCCTTCAAGGCTCATCAGGAGAGGTCCTTCAATTCGCCGCGATTGGTTTCAATCAAGCCATTATTGGTTTCAATCAAGCCATTAATAGAAGAAGGAGAGATCTGCACCGATCCCGACAGCAGCGAATCACCTAACCTGGCCTCGCTGGGAGCGGGTCCCACCATAACGAGCATTCTGGCTCAGCGAGCTATGCAGGAGCAACGGCCCGCCAGGCTTGATCGGGGCCCGGCGCGCATGATCATCGATACCTCTCCCACCTTCAGCAACGTTGTGGTTGACGTTGCGCGTAATGAGGTGATCGCCGCCGGTGAAAACACTTTTCAGGTTCTGGTTTATGACCGGCGGGCCAATACGCCCACGAACGCAACTATGACGGAACCAAAGCGTGTCCTGGGCGGGAACAAGACCAAAATTGATTATGTCTGCGGACTCCATGTCGACCCCAGCACAGGAGATATTTACATCCTCAACGACGACACGGAGACGACTTTGTCGGTTTATTCACGCGACGATCAAGGCAACATACCGGCCGACCGGGAACTAAAGACGCCGATTTACACATTCGGTCTGGCAGTGGATGAGGAGCACCAGGAGCTATACATGACCGTTCAGCGGGATGGAGCAGTGTCCGTCTTCCGAAAGCAGGCTTCCGGCGACGAAGCCCCTATTCGTTTGCTTCAAGGGCCGCGAACACGACTGGCCGATCCTCACGGAATCGCCATCGATTCGACGAACGATCTTATGTTTGTAACCAACTTCGGTTACTCCGCACGCCACTCGACCGAGGGCGTGGATCTGGCAAAGATCCTCCCCAAACCCAACTGGCCCATCGACAACCGTCTGGTCATTCCAGGATCGGGAAAGTTTGAGGCGCCTTCGGTCACCGTTCATGAGCGCACCGCCAGTGGCGACACGCCTCCCCTGAGAGTGATTCAGGGACCAAAAACGCGTTTGAACATGCCGGCCGGCATCGCCGCGGATCCTAAGCGGCGCGAAATCTATGTTGCCAATGACATGGATCATTCCATTCTGGTGTTCAGTTCCGAGGCCGGAGGAGATGTCGCTCCGCTGCGCCTGCTGAAAGGGTCGAAAACAGGGTTAAAGCATCCCTCCGGGCTCTTTCTGGACACCAAGAATAATGAACTCTGGGTCGCAAACTTTGGCAATCATTCCCTCACCGTGTATCCGCTTTCGGCACAGGGAGACACAGCCCCTTTGCGAACTATTCGCAGCGCTCCACTGGGAAGTCCCACCACGATGGTAGGGAATCCGGGCGCGGTGGCATACGACACCAAAAGGAGTGAGCTGCTGGTTCCCAACTGAGTGGCCCACCCGCGCATTGCGGCGTTCGCCAGGCTGGCGGACGACAAAAGCATCCCGATTCGTGTCATAGAAGGACAATCTGCGTTGTTGGCCCGTACGGCGCATGCCATCGAGTACGACGAAGTTCACGATGAGATTTTCATCCCCCAAATGATTGCCCAGGCTGTTCTGGTTTTCAGTGGTTCTGCAATGGGCGAAGTTTCTCCAATCAGGATCATTCAAGGTGACAAGACCCGGCTGCGCCAATCCGACCGGCTGGCCATCGACACCGTCAACAACGAGCTCTATGTGCCCGATGGCGACAAGGTATTGGTTTTTCCTCGAGACGCAAATGGCAATGTTGCTCCCACTCGAATTCTTCAAGGTCCGGAGACCCAGCTGGGAGCCAGCGCCATCGCCATCGATCCGGTGCACAATCTGCTGATCGTGTCCGGGTCGGGGCGTTCCGGCGGATCCAGAACCGGCCATCTGTTGATTTTCAATCGCACGGATCAAGGAAATGCAAAACCTCGGGCGGTGGTTCGTGGTCCCCATACGATGCTGGATGAGGGAGGAGCCAGAAACATTCGAGTCTACCCGGCCAACGGCTGGATTTTAGTGGCTTACGACGGCGTCCAGGGCGAGAACGCCACGGGAAGATCTTTTGTGGGTGTTTGGAGCATCTACGACAATGGAGATGTTCCGCCGCGCTGGACCATTGGAGGCCCGCAAGGGGTATTGGTTAAACCACGCGGGGTTGCCTTCAATGTCCAAAACAAGGAAGTCATTGTCTCTGACAAAGAACTGAACGCAGTCGTCACTTATTCGTTTCCCGAGCTGTTTGAACAGGACAGCGCCCGGGTCGAAAGAAATCCCTTACGCGCTGCGGTCAACCCAACGCCCACTTTGACAGAAAAAATTAGCAAGATTTGGGAACAACTGGCGTCTTTTCATTTCTAAACGGAGGCGCGCACGGAGCGCCAGCGAAGTAAGCGCTCATGTTGCCGCAGCAAGAGCGCTCGCTCAACCGCTCGCGCCTCTGAAAAGCCTGCCGGCGTCGGAGGCGCGCGCGTTTGGGCGTCGCGTCATTCTAGCGACGGGCGTAAAGCTCCTTATACGTTGCCACAGTTGCCCCAGGGGACTTCAGATTGTATTCCTGGGAAAATTGCGGGTGCAGATGAACGATTTCGCCGTCGCAAATCGTCATCAAAGCCTGGATTTCAGAGACCTGATCATCGGCGATGGTCAAATAATCGCGATCAAGCACTGCGATATCAGCCAGCTTTCCGGGTTCAAGAGAGCCCAGTTCCTTTTCCCGCAAGATATATTCGGCGGCCCATCGTGTAATCATCTTCAGCCCCGTCACCTTATCGATGCGCTCCTGAGGGCCCCACACTTTCCCCTCCACGTTACGGGTGAAAAACAGTTCCAGATCCGACCAGATATAACGGTGGCGATCCATTTGGAAGACCACCTTGGCCCCTTTGTCTAACATCGTTTTAACGGGAACGATAAAGGTATTGGCCACGACGGGACCATAAACCTCTTCCAGCTCGGGAGAGTCCTCAATGAAGGTGGGGCCGCAGCTAAAGAAAATGCCCAGCTTGACGGCACGGTCAATGTGGGCTGGATTGACCATGCTGCAATGGTCGAGCGCCCACCGCCTGTCTTTTAGCGGAACTTCCCTGCTGATCTTCTCCAGTATTTCGATCATGCGCCGGACAGAGCGGTCGCCTCCGGTATGCATATTGGCCACCCGCCCTCCATTGCGCGCCACCTGAGTAAACCAGTCTTCGTAGTAGTTGGCGGAAGCGCCGCGGTACTCGGTATCCAGATACGGATTCCCAATCGGAAAATACTTGCTTTCCTTTGCATGAGGCTTCAGCTGCCGTTGATCGGTAGCACGATTGGCTTCGCCTCCGTCCACAATAATGGGGGTAAAGGAGTTGATCCAAAGCTTGGAAGAGCCCAGCCCGATTAGGTTGCCCATTCGGGTAAAGGTGGCTTCCGGATCGTCCACGGCAAAAAAGTCAGACATTCCATACGGAATGCGCACTTTTAACTCTTTATTTCTGTCCAGCATATTCAAGGCCTCGACATCCATGGAATCCATCCGCGACGAGACCGCTGTGACCCCCATGGCGCTCCATTCCTGCAGTTCCAGCTTCAACATCGGAGCCAGGTCCTCCGCCCGCGAGCGGGGGAGCATCTGATGTTCAATCAGCTGGCTGATAGGCGATTCCAAAATGCCGGTCGGATTGCCATTGCCATCTTTCCAATAACGGCCATATTTCCTGATGAAGTCGCCGTATTTATCGAAGAGGAAGTTCATGAATTTCCCGTTGACAAGGCAGATCCCGTTGTAAATACGCAGGCCGGAACCCATGGAGACAATGACGGGGTTATTGGGAGTCACCTTATCCAGCTCCTTCATGGTGAGCTCTTCATAAAAAATTTCCGTGGGAGCCTTGGGATTGAAGGAGAAATTGGGGGAAGTAAAAAAAACCAGCTCCCCGGGCTTGATGTTGTTCTTCTTAATTGTTTCCGCAATCTGGGCCAAAACATCATCCTTGGTTTTAACGCGGTCCCAGGCCAGCTGATATTCGGGCAGCTGGGGCATTGAATTTCTGTAGTGGCTGCGTCCATAAGAATGAAAATGAGAATGCGTGTCGATCAATCCGGGAATGACCGTCTTTCCTTTCAAATCAATTTTTTGCGTGGCTTCATCAGCCAAGCGCAGCACTTCATCGTTTTTGCCCACAGCCAGAATCTTCGTGTCCCGAACAGCAACCGCTTCAGCGATCGTAAAATTGCTGTCCACCGTCACGACTTTTGCGTTGTAAAGAATTAAATCCGCTTTTTTTTGGGCAAGAATGAAAGGACTGGAGACTAAGAATGCAGTCAGGATCAAAAGCCATTTTGCATTTTTCATGGTGGTATCTCCTTTTGATTATTTGTCTCCTTAAGGGCAAAAAAACACCGGCGATCTCCGTGATGCCTCTGATTATCCAGCAGCCCTTGCCAAATCGAGTTCTCGAGAAGTCTTGATCATCGCGATTTTTGAGAGTGTCCGCAGTGAATTGTCGTGGTCTGCGTCCGTCCCGGCACCACAGCAATCAGCAACCACGGTAACGGCAAAGTCGCGATCATGGGCTTCTCGAGTCGCGGCCTGAACCGCTAGATCAGTGGACACCCCGCACAACATCAGTTCGTGAATCCCATTGTTGCGCAGGATCATCTCAAGAGGTGTGCCGTAAAAAGGGCTCACGCGGTGTTTGACGACGATAGGCTCCCCAGGATGGGGCGAGGCATTCTCATGGAACTCAGTTGCCCAGGTTCCCAGTTGAAGCGCTCCAATGTGTCGGGCGGCCCCGAACAGAGGCGATGTAGCTGGATGTTCCCGGTAATCTGGAGAAAATCCCACTCTCACGTGGAGGATGAGGAGTTGTCGCTCACGCGCAGATTTCAACAGGCCCGCGACTTTCTCGAGTGTTCCAAATTTTTCCAAAAAGGCTGAATATCCTCTTTTCTGCGCCAGCTTCCCATTGGGATGGACAATTTCATTAATGAAGTCGATCAATAGTAAGCCGCGATTGTCATTAGCCATCTTGATGATTTTCTCCAGTGAGTGAAAATACCCGTCCCGGCATGAGGACTCCGAGGTCTAACGTCGTGCGTAAAGGTCTTTAAAGGTGGCGATGGTTGCTCCGTCCGGCGATAGATTGTATTCCTGCGAAAATTGCGGATGCAGGTGGACAATTTCTCCGTCGCAGATGGTCATTAATGCTTGAACTTCAGATACCTGATCGTCAGGAATGCTCAAATAATCCCTATCCAGGACGGCAATGTCTGCCAGCTTTCCGGGTTCTAGTGACCCTAGCTCCTTTTCCCGAAGGACATACTCGGCGGCCCAGCTCGTGATCATCTTTAGTGCTGTTACTTTGTCCACGCGTTCCTGAGGACCCCACACTTTACCGCCGACATTCCGTGTGATCAGCACCTCCAGATCGCCCCAGATGTAGCGGTGCGCATCCGTTTGATAAACCACTTTAAGTCCCTTGCTCAGCATGGTCTTTACCGGCACTACAAAGGTGTGCGCCACTCTCTCGCCATAGACTTTTTCAATATCGGGGGCACGAGCTATAAACATGGCTCCGCAGCTAAAAAAAATGCCAAGCTTCGCCGCGCGATCCAGATGCTCGGGATTAACCATAGTGCAATGATCCAGGGCCCACCGCTTGTCTTTCAACGGGAATTCGCGGTTGATTTCCTCCAGAGTCTCGACCATTCTTCGCACCGCACGGTCCCCCGCCGTATGCATATTGGCGACCCGGCCTCCGTTGCGGGCCACCGTGGCAAACCACTCTTTGTAGTAATTTCCGGTCGCTCCACGGTATTCTGGATCAAGGTAAGGCTGACCAATGGGGAACCACTTTCCATCCGGCCCGTACTCATTAATCCTTTTCTGATCGGTGGCCATTCTGGGTCCGGCACCATCCACAATGATCGGGGTGATGGAGTTGATCCAGAGCTTGGAAGAGCCCAGGCCAACCAGATTGCCCAATCGCGTTAAGGCGGCTTCAGGATCGTCCACGGCAAAGAAATCAGACAGGCCATAAGGAATACGAATTTTCAGCTCATGATTCTTCTCGAGGGCATTTAATGCTTCCACATCCTGGGAGCCCATTCGCGAAGACATGGCCGTGACCCCCATGGCGCTCCATTCTTGCATTTCCTTCTTCAACATCGGTATCAGGTCCACGGCTTTGGATCGGGGGAGCATCTGATGTTCCACAAGGAGACTGATCGGCGGCTCTATGATCCCATTCGGATTTCCGTTACGATCCTTCCAGTAACGTCCATATCTTTTGATGAAGTCGCCATATCGGGTCCACAAAAAATCCCAGAATTGCCCATTGACCATCCCCACGCCGTTGAACATGCGCAGACCACTGCCGATAGAAATCACGATGGGATTCTTGGGGGTTACCATGTCCAGGTCCTTCATGTTGAGCTGCTCATAAAAGATTTCGACTGGACCGTTTTCCTCCAATAGACCCGGCGAGGTAAAGAAAATCAATTCACCCGGTTTGATGTTGTTTTGTTTAATAGTCTCGGCGATCTGTCCCAGAACATCGGCTTTGGTTTTGACTCGTCCCCACTGAATAGGGTACTCGGGCAATTTGGGCATGGAGTTCTTGTAGTGGCTGCGGCCGTAAGAGTGGAAATGAGAGTGGGTTTCGATGACTCCGGGAATGACGGTCTTTCCCTTTAAGTCGATTTTTTGCGTTGCCTCATCGGCCAGTCGCAGCAGTTCCTCGCTCTTGCCAACTGCCAGAATCTTATTGTCGCGAGTGGCGACGGCTTCGGTGATTGTAAAATTCGAATCCACCGTCACCACCTTCGCGTTGTAAAGAATCAGGTCGGCCTTCTGGCCAAAGCAAAGGGAGGGGACAAATACAGTCAGGTAAGTCAAAAATCCTACGTGGAGCCTCATAGGGACCCTCCCTTTAACTCTCTCCCGCTTCAACGGCGAGCGAACAGATCTTTAAAAGTGGCTATTATCGCTCCGGGCGGTTTTAAGTTGTACTCTTGAGAAAACTGAGGATGCAAGTGGACAATCTCACCGTCGAAAATGGTCATTAAAGCCTGTACCTCCGAAACATCCTCATCCGGAATGTTGAGATAATCGCGATCCAATACCACCACGTCGGCCCATTTGCCCGGCTCAAGCGTCCCTAGCTCTTTGTCCCGATCGATATAGTCGGCTGCCCAACTGGTAATCATCTTCAGCGCCGTAACCTTATCAATGCGCTCGTTAGGTCCCCACACCTTCCCATTCACATTACGGGTAATCATCAACTCCAGATCGTCCCAGAGGTAGCGGTGTGCGTCGGTTTGATATACCACCTTCAGTCCCTTATTCAGCATCGATTTCACGGGAACAACCATGTTATTCGCTACGTTTTCGCCGTAAATGTATTCGACGTCGGCCGAGCGGTTGATAAACCCGGCAGCACAACTGAAAAAAACTCCAACCTTGGCAGCCCTTTCGAAAATGTTGGGGTCTACCATAATGCAGTGATCGAGGGCCCACTCCTTATCTTTGATTGGGTATACCTTGTCGACATCCTCCATGATCTCGACCATTTGCCGCACAGCCCGATCTCCGGCGGTGTGCATATTGGCAAGCCGGCCGCCACTGCGACCCAAGGCAAGAAACCATTCCTTGTAGTAATTCCCCCGGGCTCCGCGGTATTCTGGATCCAGATAAAGCTGACCATGAGGAAACCATTTATCGTCCGGCTCATAAATATTCAATCTTTTTTGATCGGTCGCGGTTCGAGCTTCCTGGCCGTCCACAATAATCGGGGTCTGAGAATTGATCCAGACCTTGGACGAGCCCAGATTGACCAGGTTGCCCAATCGAACGAAAAAGCCATCAGGATTAGGAATGGCAAAAAAGTCCGACATCCCGTAAGGAATTCTAACCTTGAGCTCGTTTTTTCTATCCAGCATGACCAATGCTTCGGCGTCCTGAGAACCGATACGAGATGAAATCGCGGTTACCCCCATGGCGCTCCACTCCTCGAGCTCCTTCTTTAGAATGGGGGCCAGATCGGCTGCCTTGGAACGGGGGAGCATCTCATGTTCAATAAGCAGGCTGATGGGGGGTTCAATGATGCCATTAGGATTCCCGCTGCTGTCTTTCCAGTAACGGCCATACTTCATGAAGAAATCGCCGTACTTGTTATTTAAAAGGTTCCACGTTTGGGTGTTGATCATGGCAACGCCGTTGAACATGCGCAATCCGCTGCCGATAGTGATCGCGATGGGATTATTGGGAGTGACGGTGTCCAGATCCTTCATGTTGAGCTGCTCATAAAAGATATCCACCGCGCCCCGGTCCTTAGAGGATCGTCGGTTGTCCCCTGCTCCTTCGGAACCCATCAAAGCTCTTGAAACAAAGAAAACAAATTCCCCGGGCGCAAACTTGTTTTCTTTCATGATGGCAGCGATCTGCGCCAGGGCATCGTTCTTGGTCTTCACGCGAGCCCAATCGATCGCGTATTCGGGCAACTTAGGAATGGAGTTGCGGTAGTGATTTCGGGCGTAAGAGTGAAAATGAGAGTGTGTCTCAATCACGCCGGGAATAACCGTTTTCCCTTTTAAGTCGACCTTCAACGTGGAGTCGTCAGCATTTGTGCGCAGAAGTTCATCGCCCTTCCCCACCGCCAGGATCTTGTTGCCCCGAACGGCCACGGCTTCAGCGATGGAAAACTTCCCATCTACGGTGACTACCTTGCCGTTGTAAAGTAGGATGTCCGCTTTTTTGGGCGCCAACTGGGCCCATGCGAATGACGGCGCCGAAATAATTAAAAAAAGAACAATAAAGGCATACCGATATCTCATAAGAATTCTCCCTAACTTAGAAACTAATCCTTAGAAAATTACCTTTAAAGCAAACTGGAGCTGCCTGCTGGTGGTGGTGGTCCGGGTAATGCGTCCCACGTCCCCGCGGAGGTTTCCATTACCGTCAAAAATCTGCCTGACGGGTGTCCCAAAATTCGAGCGGTTCAGCAAATTGAACGTCTCAAACCGAAACTGAATCTTGAAATCTTCGGAAATCCGCGTAATCGGCGTGTCCTTGACCAAGGAAAAGTCAAGAACAGCCAACCCCGGCCCTTGAATGGTATTGGGACCCACATTGCCCCA
>JACQSY010000018.1 GCA_016211085.1 Acidobacteriota bacterium
CCTCCAATGAGTGTGCAATCGAGCGCGAGGCCATGACGATGACGTAAAGACGGCGTTGAACCTAAAATCCGGTTAAGATCAAATGCTATCCAAGCCTTATGCCGTTTCTCAAAATGCCACTTTTCGGACGAGAACTAGTTAAAGCTCCCGGTCACTCCCTTGAACCCGCGCAGCGCCTGACGTGCGACCCAGCGGATCACCCGCGCGTCGTTGTAGCAAAACGCCAGGTTGTGATTCAAGGTGGAGAAGCAATGCGGTTGGCACCCTTCCTTCATCTCATTAAGCGGCGGACATCAAACTTGGGGTTTTCAATCGCGCCCCAATCATAGGTTGCAGAATACATGGGAAAGCAAGGCGCCAAGGTACCGTCTACGCGAATGACCACATTGTTCTGACCGGCGCGGCAGTTCCATTCCTGAAGTTTTCCTTTCATAAACGCCTTCATTTCCGTGAGCCGTTGAACGGAATTCACCATCTTGTAGCCTTGTCGGTTTTTTTCAATGATCCAATCCACCGTCTCGTCAACAAACGGCCAGTCCTCCTCATGAATGAAGGTGCCGTTCCCGTGCAGCCGTTTGAAATGACTTTCTTCGAGCATCGGTGATTCATTGATGTGATAGTCGGTGATCAACCCGTAATCATGGGCGATTTCGGTTAGCTGTTTCACATCCTCAAGATTATTCCGGAAGATGTTGATGTTGAAAAAAACGATGTATCCATACCGGTACTGCTTCCTGACAAGATGCTCGAAGTTGCTGCGTATTGCGTTGAGCGCTTTGGGCAGCCCCGGCTTCTCGTTGACCGTGTCGACGGCCAGGTTGACGACCGCCATGCCGGTGTCGGCCAGATGGTCGATGACCGTCGGTTTTAAGAGGCGCCCGTTGGTCGGCACATAAACCCAAAAACGCGGCTCGCCCGCCATAAGGGCCAGCACACGGCAGGTGGTTGAGTGCAACCAGTCGATGGAACGCTAGGCGATGTCTTCGGCCATCCCTTTGACGCGATTGTCAAAAGCCCAGCAATAATGGCAGTCCAAATTGCATTTCCACTCCGTAAACAGGTACGCGATGATTGGATGAAAATCACCCGGCAGGATTCGCGATTTCACATACGGAAACAGCCAGCCCCGCATGGCCCGATAAATGTGAGGCGCAGTCCAACGGCGTCGGTAGGGGTTGCTGATTCCGCGTGACGCTTGAAACTTGGAATCGTCGACCTGTAGAAGATGAGGGTACTGGGGGAAAACAGGCGTTGGCAACTCTTGAGCTTGGCCCCCGGCGGGCGGTGACGCTGCTTTCGTACCCTTGGTGAGAATTTCGTGGAATTGAGTGTCGATCCGAAACGCTGGTGCGGTCGCGTTCTTCGAATGAGCTTTCTGCTGTTCTGCCATGGAACGCTCCTGTGTCTGATGAGATTACCATACGTTTCAACCCCAAATAACTAAACGCGCCAATAGAGAAACCGCCTTTGAGGACTGCAAGCCAGACGTCGTTTGTGTGGGCATGCATTCCCGCGTTGCATCTGGGGGTTACGGCGAGACGGCTGCCATCTCCTTGTTGCTGCTCCTCGTCGATGGATATGGCATCGCCTCGTCGTCCCGCCTCTGGTCGCCGTTACGCTCGCAACAAACGTACGCTTATTCCGCTCCGGGACACTAGGACTTTTTGGCAGTGTGCACATGAACGGAGATGAGTTCTTCGACGTTCCTGCTTTGGCACTTGGGACAGGTAAACCCGTTTTTCTCGCGGTTCTCAAATTCAGGAACCGTGAAAATCTCCTGAAACTCGTAACCGCAGTCTCGACATGCAAATTCATAGAGCGGCATAACGCCTTCTTAAACGGGGAGAGGCAAGGTGCGTGCCAAGCGTCTGGTGGAGGGTATCGATCCCAAGATGTTTGAGATGCCGCAATTTGTGTCTGGATTGCGCTCGCAATCAGCCTCACCATATCCGTTTTCGTGATTATCCGGCACACTGGGCCCCGCCTCAGGTTGGCCATCTTCTTGCAAGAAAAAAAAGCGTGGTGGCCCGGCGATTGAAAAAGCTGGGAATCCGTGGAGAAAACTCGCCCGTTCCCTTATTTCACCCTTACTTCTCACGCGCTGCTTCGAATCGCCAAGCAGTTGGCTGTTGTTGCTCTGGTTCTGCTCGTGGTTCCAGGGGAACTTGGTTTTCGAAGCAGCGCTCGCTTCATCCTTCCTCTCCTCTTAAGCGCCAGCTTACTTCATCATCTCGGCCGCGTTTTACGGCATAAGGAGAGGCGCAGAAATATCCTGGCAGGTGAGCCAAGATGATTGTGGAGCTTCTGAAGCCTGAAAACGTTGTTCTTGACCTCAAAGGGGATTTTGCCGCGGCAATTGAGCAGCTGTTAGGCCGTTCGGCGCTTTCGGGGCGGGCCTATGAAATCCGCTCAATCATCGCATCAGAAAAGCCGGCGCGCTATCTACTTGATGATCAAGCAATCGCGGTACCGCATGCGCGACTCACAGGACCCTCTGCGCCGGAAGCCATTCTTGGGCTCAGTCGTAAAGGAGTCGCAGTTGACGGCCACAAGGTCAAGGTGATTCTGCTCCTCACCACACCCGTGGAGCAGACGGCCGAGCACCTGCAGTTGATTCAGCGCCTCGCCTCTCTACTGCCCCAGATTCGTGACGGCATTCTCAAGGCGGGGGATGTTCACCGGGTTTTGAAAGTCATCGCCGATGGAGAGCGGCAGCCCGGCCGAACTACTTATCTCAACCTCACACAAGAGCAAGTCGCCTTTGAACTGCAGACCGACCCCAAATGCGGACTGACGGATGACGAGGCCAGGCACCGCCTGCTAATCCATGGCCGGAACAGTCTGGAAAAGGCGCGGCGAGTTCCTGGATACCTGCGTTTGGGGCAAAGTTTTTTCAGCTTCTTTGCCCTGCTGCTGTGGCTGGCGGCTGGCCTCTGTTTCCTGCCGAACGTTGACATGCCGCAAATGGGCTTTGCCATTTTGATTGTCATCCTCGTCAATGGCTTCTTTTCTTATTGGCAGGAACGCAAATCCGATAGGGCTGTCGAGGCGCTCCAGGGCCTGATGGCCCTGAAATGTCGTGCGATGCGGGGGGGGCGCGTGTTGGAGATCGAGGCTTCGGAATTGGTTCCAGGAGACGTGATCCTCCTGGACGAGGGCGATCTGGTGCCGGCAGACGCCCGTTTGATTGAAGCGTCCGAAGTGGAAGTGGACAATTCGGCTTTGACGGGTGAATCCACCTCGTCCCGCCGCTACAAGTCGGATCGGCCGGTCTTAATAACGGGCAAGTTCCTCTGGATCGAACTCCCCAATGTCGTGTTTGCCGGCACCTCGATCCTGCGGGGCAGTGCGCAGGCAGTTATCTTCGGCACCGGCATGCACTCGGAGGTGGGCAAGATCGCGAGGCTGACACAGGACATTCGCCTTGTCGACAGTCCTTTGCAAAAGCAGTTGCGCTCGGCTGTTCTCACCATCGCTCTGCTGGCGACCACCTGCGGAGCCGCATTTTTGTTTCTAGGCTGGCTGGTGGGAGGACTGTCTTTTGTTCAAGCTTTCATTTTTTTCATTGGGCTTTTCGTGGCCAACGTCCCCGAGGGCCTGCTTCCCACCGTAACCCTGGCCTTGGCGATGGGCGTCGCCCGCATGGCGAAAAGAAACGCGCTCGTGAAACATCTCCCGTCCGTCGAAACCCTCGGCTGCACAACCGTGATCTGTTCCGACAAGACCGGTACGCTGACGCAGAACCTGATGATGGTGGAAAGGGTCTGGGTCGACGGGCGCGTGGTGGAAGTAGACGGATCTGGCTACCGGCCCGAAGGTCATTTCTCAATAAACGGCGACAGGCTTTCGGCGGACCAGCTATCTCGCTGGCCCGCACTTCGGCGCCTGCTGGAGTGCGCGTTAATCTGCAATAACGCGCGTTTGGAGAAGTCGGAAGGCGAATATCGCGTCCTGGGGGATCCCACGGAAGGAGCTCTACTGGCCTTGGCTGGAAAAGGGGGGCTGCACGGGGCGCATCAACGGCTTCATGTGAACCCCTTCGAGTCCATTCGCAAACGCATGAGCGTGGTGGTCAGACTTCCACGCCACAGCGTTAAAACGGCCTATGTGAAAGGCTCGCCGCTGGAAACGCTGGAATGCTGCGATCGCATTTTGTGGCACGACAAAGTGCGGCCTCTCACGGAGCGGGACCGCAAGCATATCGTGGCGGAAAATGATTCCTTTGCCAGGCAAGGCTTGCGCGTGTTGGGACTCGCCTTCCGGGACGATCCTGAACTCCAGCAGCAACACTACCATTCTATGGAGAAGGTCGAAACGCGGCTTGTTTTTCTCGGATTGGCCTCCATGTCTGATCCGATTCGGCCGCAAGTCCCCGAGGCGATCCAGGCCTGCCACGCTGCCGGAATTCGGGTTCTGGTAATTACCGGCGACCACCCGCTGACGGCCGAGCACATCAGCCGGCGGGTTGGCCTGGGTAGTGAAGCAGGATTGCCGACTTTCAGCGGCACGCAAATCTCGGAGATGAGCGACGAAGGGCTGCGAGAGATTCTGGTCCGGGGAGAAAGTGTTTTTGCGCGCGTCACGCCTGAACACAAGCTCCGCATCGTTAACACGCTTAAAGAATTGGGCGAGGTAACGGCTGTTACCGGTGACGGCGTCAATGACGCTCCAGCTTTGAAGTCGGCTGACATCGGGATCGCCATGGGCATTCGGGGCAACGATGTAGCCAAGGAAGCGGCCCACATGATTCTTGCAGATGACAACTTCGGTTCCATTGTCGCTGCCATCGAAGAAGGGCGCGCCATTTTCGACAATATCAAGCGCTTTGTGGCTTACATTCTGAACAGCAATCCTCTCGAACTTTATCCCTACGTCTTATGGATGCTTATTCCGGATATGCCCCTGGCCATGACGGTCATGGGTGTGCTGGCGGTGGATGTGGGAACGGATCTCATTCCCGCCATCGGTCTGGGCATGGAGCCGCCCGAGAAGGGGATCATGGAACGCCCACCCCGGCGCAAGAACGAAAAACTGCTCTCCCTCCCTCTGATCCTTCGCTCCTATTTAGTGGAAGGATCCATTCTGGTCCTGAGCTGTTTTGCGACCTATCTTTA
This sequence comes from Acidobacteriota bacterium, assembly GCA_016211085.1. GTDB lineage: Bacteria > Acidobacteriota > UBA6911 > RPQK01 > JACQSY01 > JACQSY01. The sequence goes on from JACQSY010000018.1 coordinate 5,115, forward strand.
TTTCGGGTGGACGTTGGGTTATTGGAAACCCGGGTTTTCTCCGGCTTCAATGCCGGCTTCTCCGAAAAATCTGAATTTGCATCGCGCTTCGCTTCCGTATTTACAGAGCTTAACGGCCTACTTTTTTCCGACGGTCACGACTCAAATCGCGAACGTGCTGGGCAAACGATCTTGGAAGACCTCGCTTTTCAGCGTTGATTTTCTGAAGCCGGATTATCGCGAACAACTTCTTAAGTCCATTGCGGCGTGGCGGCCGCGACCGCGTGTGTTCAGAATTCGGATGGATTACGAAGTCCCTGCCTCAACGCCCGTCGGCATCAAGGCGTTGCTTCATCTCCTCGCCGCTCTGGTGGCGTTTCCTTTCGCGTGGGGTACTGTTCTCTTTTCCCGCGGCTTGATGCTCATCCATCAGCCGCTGATGCGTCCAGTGACCCAAGGGGTAGCCCGGCTCCTGGAGCAACATCCGGTCGTTCTGAACTTCATTTCCAACCCCCTCATTGACCTGGGAATCTTTGTCGAGTTGATGCTCTGTTACGTCTTCTTTTATTCCCCACTGGCCAAGGTTTACTTTTTTGCACCCGTTCCGTGGCACGTTTATCTTTTCGCCTTTCACGGAACTCTGCTCCTGTTTGTTTTCACGGAAATCCAGAAGCTTTACCGCCGTAAGGGAACGGCGGCGATTTAAGGCAAGCAACCGCAGGTGTGGAATATGAAGGAAATTGTTTCTCACGGTTTAGTTTTGAGACAATCTCCTTGGAGATGCGGTCGCACGAGAAAGCGGTGACCTATCCCCGCACTCCAAAACCTGGAAAGAAACGCTCCGGCAGGCTCGGAGTGCAGCTCTGTAACTCCGGCTACGGCTTCAGCAGCGCCCCTCTGAGCTCGCTACTTCTTGGAAGCCGCCTGCAGTTCTTCGTCGATGACTTTAGCTATGTTTTCAAAGGGCACGGCTCCGACCACCAGACGGCCGTTGATGAAAGAGGAGGGGGTCCCGGTGACGCCGGCAACCACGCCGGCTCTGAGGTCTTCATTTACCAGATCCGCTTTCTTTCCGGAGTTGAGACAATCGTTAAATTCCGGCATTTGTATGCCGAGGCTTTCAGCCTTTTTCTTGAGTTCTTCCGGGGTCAGCTTCTGGTCGGCAAAGAGCAGGTCGTGCATTTCCCAAAACCTTCCCTGGTCGGCGGCGCATAAGGAGGCTTCAGCCGCCTTTTGTGCCTGAGGATGAATGCTGGACAACGGAAACTGTCGGAATACGATACGGACGCGATCTCCGTATTTTTCACGTATCTGTTTGAGAGTAGGGAGAAATCTCAGGCAGAAAGGACATTGAAAATCAGAAAACTCCACCAGCACGACCGGCGCATCCGCAGCACCTTGCGACGGAAATCCCTCAGCAGCCATCTCGATTCGAAAAGGAGTGAGCCGATATTCCACTTTGTGCTTTTGTTTCAACCGGTCGATGAAGCTCTTGTAAGTTGCCTGTGAAGCCTGCTGGCGGAGGTACTCACGGATCTGCGGAAGAGCTTGCTCTTTTGTGGTCGACTGAAAACTTGTTTTGTTGGCCTCAAAGAATCTTTCTACCTCCAGATCGGTGGGCGCCTTCACCACGGCTGTCACCTCTCGGGCCAGCAGTTCGTCGGCGGTGAGTTTTTGCTCGGCGGCCTCTTGCTTCAAGAGTCGTTCCGAGATGACTCTTTCCAGTGTGTTTTGTGTGATGTCGTGCCGCTTGCGCTTTTGGTCGATCTCAAAACGCTGGCGATCCAGTTGAAGAGTTTCCAATTCTGAAGCGGCAGCCTTGTCAATCTCAGCCTGGGTGATGGGGGTGGCGCCGATTCGGGCAAGCTCAGTCGATGGGGGAGCCTGACCCAGAAGAAGAGAAGAGCCTGACAGAAAAACAATGACAAAATAAATCACAATCGAGTCACTCCTTCTAAAATTCCCCAGCCGCAACCAACACCGCCACTTTAGCACAGCGTGAGGGTTTTCTACATTTCCGTAATGAAGCTCGATTTAAAAGCTTCCTTCGTCTGCAGAAGGACCGTAAATGGCGGGGACGGGAACGTTGTTCAGGCGCAAATAGACGCCCAGTTGCGCACGGTGGTGAATGCTGTGGTTCATGATGAAATTTCGGATCACCATCATGCGGGAAAGTGTGAATAGAGCCTGCCCCCCCTTGAGCAGCGTCCATGGCTGTACAAAGTCGTCATCTTTAGCAGAAGCAATGGCGGCTCTAGCGTCGCGCACATTCTTGTCAAAGGCCTCCAGAATCTCCTGGCGCGATGCCAGTTCAGGCATTTGCGGCGCGGATTGGCCCACGGGCGCAATATCAATGGAATTCTGAGTGAGCGCCATCACGGTCCACCCGGGCAGCTGCGCCACATGATTGGCAAGCCAGCCCATGGAAGGAGATTTTTCATGAGGTTTCCAAGCCAGCCGCGCTTCGGGCAGGCGTTCCAAGGTCTTTCGTGTGTGTGCCATTTCGGTATCGAACTCAACAAGGAGTGCTTCGCTGATGCGCATGGTTGATCAACCCCTTAAAACGAAGGTTAAATATCTATCTTTGAGAAAAAGGGATGCAGTACCTGCGGTAGCTTAGCATTCGCCATAGCGGGTCGTAAAGCAAGTGATCATTGCTTCCACAAGGCCTTAAATCAAAGGTTTTTGTGCTGGACGCGAACTTTCGGAGTAATGGTATAATCCCCACCTACGTTTTTGAAATTTAACAGGAGGATACATGAGACGTTCCATTGTGTTAACGGTTCTATTTACCTTCTCCTTCCTTGTCTCCCTTTCTCTGGGACAACAGACTGCCGATACCATTTTGTACAACGGCAAAGTCCTGACCGTGAATGAGAAGTTCACCATTGCTGAAGCGGTGGCCATCAAGGATGGCAAGTTTCTTGCTGTCGGCAAGAGTGACGAGATCCTGCAGCTCGCCGGACCTAATACCCTGAAGATCGATTTGAAGGGCCAGACGGTCGCTCCAGGTCAAGTACACACCCACACTCACGTGCACGCGCGTGCGGAAGATGAGTACGGAGGGCATATTGGTCCTCAAAAGCTGCGCACTTTCCCCATTAACTTCCGGCTGGTAAAGACGAAAGATGATGTCGTCAAGCAAATGCGGGACATCATGTCGACGTTTAAATTCAAACCCAACGAGTGGATCTTCTTTGCCGTCACCAGTCAGAACGCGGAACAGATCGAGCTGGTTTGGGAGAATCTAACACGCTACGACCTCGACAAGGCAACGCCTGACAATCCTGTCGTTTTCAGCATCGGCGTTCCTGCCAACAGTGGGTACATGACCAACAGCAAGGGCATCGAGATCCTTTGGCAGAAGTATGGCGACTTCATTGAAAAGTACGGCCGCTACTATGTCGGCGCAGATGGGAAACCCAATGGACACCTGGAACCCCCTGCGGGGCGTCTGGCATGGCCGCTGGTTCCCGGTCCCAGTCCGGAAGATGGGGCGGAGATCTACCGGATGGCTCTTGACGAGTTCCCGGCTGAAGGCGTGACCACGCTTTCCACCCGTTTGCCGGATTACGCGATTGAAATCTACAAAGCGCTGGAGAAAAAAGGACAACTTCCGGTGCGCTTCGGGTATGGCATTCAGGATGTGTTTGACACGCCGGACGCCGCCCCCCTGAAAAACATCAAGATCGGATCTGGTTCCGACATGTTGTGGGTCACTTCGGTTTCCTCGGGGATGGTAGACGGGGCCACGTACGGCTTCTGCACGGATCTAAAGCGGAATGACACGGCTGTCAACGATCCCACCGCCTTTGGTGTACTCGGATGGGATTCCAAAAACCCCATGGCGAAGATGTACAACCGTGGGTGGTGCTTCTTGGACATCGAGTTCAAAGGAGGCCGAGACGGCAGTGGAGCCCCAATCAAAGGCAACTACTTCAACGACTGGTTCCAACTGGTAGCGCAAAACGGCCTTCGCTCAGCCAACACTCACGTGCAGGGCGATGCTTCCCATCGCATGTTCCTGACCATGCTCGAGAAGATTGACGCAGCCAAGCCGGGATCGGTTAAAGGCTGGGGCATGGATCACTGCACGATGATCAATCCCAAAGACATTCCGCGGGCCGCGAAGCTGGGAATCCAGTTCAGCTGCGGTCCGGGCGGAAGAGGCAATGCCAACCTTGCCCAGGTATTCAACGAGGAAGTTGCAAGTACTTACAACTCTCCTATCAAGAGTTTGCTTGACGCCGGCGTCAATGTGGGGCTGGAAGGCGAGCAGACGTATCGCTGGCAGACGATCGAGATGATCATTACCCGCAAGGACAATCAGGGGAAGGTCTGGGGCCCGCACGAACGTCTAGATCGTGCCACCGCCCTCAGAGTCTCCACAGTCGGGGGAGCCAAGTACGTTCTCAAAGACAAACACATTGGATCGATTGAGCCGGGGAAATTTGCAGACCTGGTCATTCTAAGTCATGACTACATGACGATTCCGGAGGATCAGATCTCGGATATCTATCCGCTCGTCACCATCATGGGAGGCAAGGTTACCTACGTCCATCCCAAGTATGCTGAAGAGAACAACTTCAAGCCTGCAGGCGCTACCATCATGACTCGCGAGCAGCTGCAAGCGCGGCGCAAGCACATCATTGATGGCAGCATCTGGGGACGCTCCTGATATTTCCAATTTCACTGCAGGCTCTCGGTTTAAAGCCGGGAGCTTGCAGGGGGTTTCTCCAACAATCTTCTTCCTTGCCTTCTCCACGTCTTGTGCAAGCCTCTAAGAGTGTGATTTGGCGCTTACCGGTTGTGCTCATGCAGTGCCTCTTTTTCATCGCTGTGCCCGGCTGTTCAGGTGGTCCACAGCCCCCGGGAGCGCATGACACCGGCATCGTTGTGCTCCAACCCACGCCGGGACAGGAGATCACCAATCCGGTTCGCATTTCAGGCAAAGCACGCGGTCTCTGGTTTTTTGAGGGGCAATTCCCCGTGTCATTGAGAGACCAGAACGGACACGCGGTGGCCCGCTCTTATGCAAAAGCTAAAGAGGAGTGGACCCGACCCGAACTCGTTGCCTTCGAGGCTGAGTTGGAATTTCCTGCGGATAGCAACGGCGAAGCACAACTGGTCTTCGAGCGGATCCATCAGGGGACGGGGGCGGTTGTGCAAAGTTTTGAGGTCCCGGTCCGTCTGAAACGGTTCCGGTAGGGTGGTTAGTTCAATTGATTTGAGAATTGCATTTTCTGGACTAGGCGACCGTCCCCACAGCGACGCAAACTTTCTGTGGAGTGCGGTCGCACGAGGCCGCTTTCAGAGGCGGGAGATGCGTCGCCCGCCAAAGCCCGCGGTTTTTCCGGGGGGCGGCAGATGGCGACCCAAGTTATGCCTTGGCCTGTTGCTTTTCAGTTCTAGGAAACTTCTCATCTTCGTCGGGATTGGGGAAATCTCCGAAGTGACCTCCCTCACACGCTTTTTCCAGTTCCTCCTCCGGCAGCCGGTTTTTGGGTACTGGCTGGCGCGGTGGGGTTTGACTTTCCGGCGGGTTTTCCACGGCGGCCCGCCCGCCTTGCTTGTTAGGACCTTTGGTCCTCACGATAATGCCTCCTCGCTTCAACCTCTCCCCAAGTCCGGCTCTTGAATGTTTTTCGTCTCTCTTTCAGTGTACAACCGAGGGGGTGCTGGAGCGGTCGGTCGGTGAAAACTCTCGTAAAGCCGCCTTTGGTGCTCTTCTTGCGAGGAAAAGTATTAGTAATGGCCAACTGGCACACCCTGTCTTCGCTGAAGGTTCTGGAGCTGCTGAAAACCACCTCGAACGGCCTTGCACACTCCCAGGCCCAGGCCCGGCTGCAAGCAGCCGGGCCCAACGAAATCATGCGACGCACACAACGGAGCGCCCTTCAGATACTGGCCGAGCAATTCGAGGGAACGATGATGCTCATCTTGGCGATGGCAGCGGTCATTTCCATTTTTCTCGGAGACTACCGGGACGCGCTGGCGGTTTTTGCCATCATCATTTTGAATGCCCTGCTTGGATTTTTTCAGGAGTCTCGTGCCGAGCGCGCATTAGCTGCCTTAAGCAAACTTGCCGTACCTACTGTCCGAATACGACGTTCAGGACAGATCAAGAAGATTTCTGCCCGTGAACTGGTTCCAGGCGACGTGGTGCTTCTCGAAGCCGGGAATAAGGTGCCTGCAGATGGCAGGCTCCTGACCAGTGTCAATTTGAAGGTGCAGGAAGCGGCGCTTACCGGGGAGTCGCAGCCGGTGGAGAAAAATGCAGAAGCAGTGCTGACGCCGGATACCGCCCTCGCAGAGCGCATAAATATGGTCTTCATGGGCACGGTTGTGTCCTATGGCCGTGGCGAGGCAGTGATTACTGAAACCGGCATGAGCACGCAACTCGGGCACATCGCCGAGTTGGTCGAGTCAGTGGATCGAAGGCTTACGCCCTTGCAGCGGCGTGTCAACCGGCTGGGGAAGGAACTCGCCGTCGCGGCCCTTCTGCTGGTCGCGTTGATTTTTGTACTTGGAATCTGGCGGGGCGAAGGCCTGCGGGTGATGTTTTTAACGGCAGTCAGCATGGCCGTGGCTGCCGTCCCCGAAGGGCTGCCGGCAATCATGACCATTGCTCTGGCGCTGGGAGCTCAGCGCATGCTGCATCGCAAGGCGCTGATCCGAAAGCTTCCCTCCGTCGAAACGCTGGGTTCTGTGACTGTGATCTGTGCGGACAAGACCGGCACGCTGACGGAAAACCGCATGTCGGTCGGTTTTATTCGCCTCCCTGGAATGGATCTTGACCTCAGCGACGTGGAGCGGTCGCGTGGGGAAGAGAGCGCTCACGACAGGAGTTCGGGTTTGCAGCTCCTGCTGGCAGCATCGGCAGCCTGCAATGACGCTCACCTAGTCCGGAGAACGACGAGTCAGGACAGCGACCTGATCGGCGATCCTACCGAAACGGCATTGTTGCAGGCTGCCGAACGCTTCGGAATTTCCAAGGAGGAGCTGGAAAGCGAGTTACCACGGTTATCCGAGCTGCCTTTTAACCCTGAGAGAAAACGCATGACCACGGTGCATCGCCTTTCAGAAATCAATGGTGAGATAAGTGGCTTGCTGAGGTCTCTCGCAGCGCAGGCCAATCTACCCATTCGTGAGGTGGCTTTTACTAAAGGTGCCAAGGATCAACTGCTCCCGGTTTGTGGTTACGTGCTCAAAGACGGGGCCATTGAGGAGTTATCAGAGGCAGAAGTGCAGCGGGTCAACCACTCACATGACGAGCTCGCGTCCCAGGGTATGCGCGTGCTTGCGTTTGCTTTGGGTCTCCTGGAACGTGGCGACGATCGGAACAGTAATAGTGTGGAGCAGGATCTGGTTTTCCTCGGCTTGATGGGGATCGTTGATCCTCACCGGAGCGATGTCCCCCAGGCGGTGCGCACCTGTCGAGAAGCGGGAATAAAGCCGGTGATGATCACCGGAGATCACCCATTGACGGCTCAGCACATCGCGCGACAAATAGGGATACTTCAGGCAGAGAAAATGATGCTCGGTCAGGACCTGGAGAGAACCTCGGCTGCTGAGTTGGAATCCAGCGTGGACCAGATCTCTGTTTATGCCCGCGTCTCTCCCGAGCACAAACTCAAGATTGTGGAGGCGTGGCAAAACCGCGGGCATGTGGTGGCAATGACCGGCGACGGTGTCAATGACGCACCGGCTCTTCGCAAAGCGGACGTGGGGGTGGCCATGGGAATTACAGGTACTGACGTGGCTAAAGAAGCCGCCGACATGGTCCTGCTGGATGATAATTTTTCAACCATTGTCGCGGCCGTACGTGAGGGCCGTGTCATTTATGACAACCTTCGCAAATTCATAAAGTACCTGATGACGACCAATTCGAGTGAGCTCACGGTTATGCTCCTGGGTCCATTGATGGGGATGCCTCTTCCTCTCCTGCCCCTGCAGATATTGTGGATCAACCTGGTGACCGACGGGTTCCCTGCACTGGCATTGAGTGTGGAGCCGGCCGAGGAAGGAACCATGCATCGCCCTCCTCACAGCCGGAGCGAGAGTATTCTTTCCCGAGGGCTGGGCCGGCATGTCCTGTGGGCAGGGCTGTTGATGGGATTTGTGTCGTTGGCGGTGGGGTTTCTTTATTGGCGCAATCAGCACTCAGGCTGGCAAACCGCCCTGTTTACCACCGTGTCTCTTTCTCAAATGGCACATGTGCTGGCCGTGCGTTCGGAGAGACAATCCTTGTTTCACCTGGGGTTTCTCTCGAACAAGATGCTCAGCGGAGCCGTGTTGCTGACGCTCTTTTCGCAATTGTTCATCATGTATTTCCCTTTGGCTCAAAGTGTCTTTCAAACGCGCGCACTTCCCTGGTTCGACCTGCTTATTTGCAGCGCCGCCAGCAGCGTCATCTTCTGGGCTGTGGAAGTTGAGAAGTGGCTTGTGAGAAGGGAAGCGTCTGTCTGATCCCTTCCAACAGTGTTGACGGGTCGTCACCTGGCCAAGTAACTTTCGAGCCGACGTCTGATCGGAGGCGCGAGTGCGAACGAGCGCTCCTGAAGCAATCAACGCGAGCGCTTACTACGCTTCGCTCCGTGCGCGCCTCCGACTTGCAGCGATGTTCCGGCGGGACGGATCATTTTAGCAGGACCGATCGGAGGCGCGAGTGCGAACGAGCGCTCCCTGGTACCATTAACGCAAGCGCTTACTACGCTGCGCTTCGTGCGCGCCTCCGACTTTACAGCGATGTTCCGGCGGGACGGATCATTTTAAGCAGGACCGATCGGAGGCGCGAGTGCGAACGAGCGCTCCTGAAGCAATCAACGCGAGCGCTTACTACGCTTCGCTCCGTGCGCGCCGCTAATATTCACGGCATCTGAGTAAAGCTATGAAACGGCTGGTGGCAATCACTAACGAGTATTCTCTCTTGTTGCTGTTGGGCACAGCAACGGCACTGATCTGGGCCAATCTGGATTACTCCACCTATCACCGGCCCGCGCATTCCCTGCATTTCGGAGTCAATGAAATCGGCATGGCTTTTTTCTTTGCTTTGGCTGCTAAAGAAATCTTTGAAGCCACACTCCCCGGGGGAGCCCTGTCTTCGTGGAGAACTACGGCCATGCCCATTGTGGCCACCGTGGGAGGGATGGCCGGTCCGGCAACACTTTACGTAGGTGGGGCACTGCTTGTTTCACGACCAGACCTGCTTTCCGGTTGGGCCGTTCCCTGCGCCACCGACATTGCCTTCAGCTATCTCATCGCCCGCACCATTTTCGGCAGCAAGCATCCCGCCATCGCATTTCTGCTTCTTCTGGCCATTGTGGATGACGCTTTGGGTCTGGTGATTCTGGCTCTTTTTTACCCTTCGGGTGCGGTCAATGTCCCCTGGTTAGTCCTAGGGTTGGCCGGAGGCATGACGCTGGCGCTGTTCCTGAAATGGCGCCGGGTGCATTCTTTCTGGTGGTATTTGTTCGTGCCCGGGATGGTCTCCTGGCTGGGCTTCTTCCAAGGTGGGATTCATCCTGCACTTGCGCTGGTACCGGTCGTGTTCTGCATGCCGCACGAACGGCGTGAAATGGGAATCTTTGCTGAAGAGGAGGAGAAGCTTCCCGATACGTTGAATCGTTTTGAGCATTGGTGGAAGCATCCGGTGCAGGTGATCCTGGGGTTATTCGGGTTCGTTAACGGCGGCGTCGAAGTGAGCAGCGCCGGAACGGCTACCGTGCTCGTACTCGTCGGATTGCTGGCGGGTAAGCCGCTGGGGATTCTGCTCTTTTCCCGGCTTGGTTTATGGATGGGATTTTCCTTACCCAAAGCGGTTTCCTGGAAAGAGCTCACCGCCATGGGATTTTGTGCGGCCATTGGTTTTACCGTTTCGCTGTTTATAGCCACGGTGGCGTTTCAGGAGATGGTGAGCCTTGAAGAGGCAAAAATGGGTGCGCTGGCGAGCATTGCCGCAGCCCCGTTGGCCATTCTCTTGGGGAGAGTTTTTCACATCCACCGCAAGTCAGCCTGAAGGAACTCCCCATCTCACAATCCATTCGTCTGAAAATCTGAGTACCTCTCTACTTGTAGTGTTGGCGCTTTCAATGTCGCTGGACTAAAATCAGAACTTTAAGGGGTAAAACCCTTCTTCATTGATCCAAAGCTGAAATCTATTTTCGTAGAGAGCAGCTTATGCAAGCAAGAGCGGGCGGTGCGGTGCCTGCGGCGCCGGAACGGAC
>JACQSY010000022.1 GCA_016211085.1 Acidobacteriota bacterium
CCGGAGGCTTCGGTGATGTTGTTACCTCCATCACCGCTCCCGTTGCTACCGGCTGGAGCGATAGTTGCCGGGTGGGGTTTTGCACCCACTAGAGATCAGCGCCTTTCACGGCGCACTGAACTGGAGTACTAAAGTGCTCCAAAAAGTGCTCCACACTTCTCTGGACTTTTAATTTGATGCGTGATAGTTAAAGCGTCTTTAGTTTCTGGAGGATTAGAGTTGATTGCCAAGTACATTTTCCTGACCAAAGGCGTCGGTAAACATCGCGAGAAGCTGACCAGCTTCGAAATGGCCCTCCGCGACGCGGGAATTGCGGCCTTTAACATTGTCCGTGTCTCCAGTATTTTCCCTCCATACTGCAAGCTGATTTCCAAGAACCAAGGGCTCAAGATGCTGCGTCCAGGCCAGATCACCTATTGTGTGATGAGCGAAAGCGCTACCAACGAACCCAATCGGCTGATTGCTGCAGGTGTCGGGATCGCCATGCCGAAAGACCCGGCGCAGTACGGATATCTGAGCGAACACCACAGCTATGGACAGACGGAAAAGACAGCAGGAGACTATTCGGAAGACCTGGCGGCGGAAATGTTGGCAACAACCCTCGGTGTGGACTTTGATCCCAACCAGAGCTGGGACGCAAAAAGAGAAACTTGGCGCATCTCGGGCCAAATCGTCAATACGCGGAACATTACTCAGTCTGCTGTGGGTGACAAGGATGGTCTGTGGACCACTGTAATCTCCGCGGCAGTCCTCATTATCAGCTGAAACCGCGCAATCGGCACCGCTTTGACCTTGTTTAAAAGAGCGAGCCTGTCTTTTTCCCCGGAATCCACCAGCAGATCTACGAACCCTTGCCACCCGGAATTGCGCCCGAATATGCGGCAGCCAGAATTTCTTCTTCGCTCAGCAAACGCGTTGACTCTTTAGCCAAAGCAAAAACTCTCTCCACTCGTTCTTCGGTTGGTTCAATCCCCTTTTTCTTCAACCAGAAGGAAACGTTTGATTTTCCACTCATGGGGCCGATCTCAATGATTTGATCCAGACCAAAAAAATGGGAGGGCACCCCGGAATAAACTACATTAGCCAGGGCGCGGTCATTTTTCTGCAGGGCCTTGATGACCGCAGCGGCGTGAACTCCAGTCGCGGTGCGAAACGCGTCGCTGCCGAAAACAGGGTAATTGGGAGGAATCGGTATCCCCACCGCCTTGGAAACGGTTTCGCAATAGTGCTTCAGGGCACGTAAATCACGGTCGACATAACCAAGCAACTGGAAATTGACCAACAGAAGGTCCATCGCAGTATTTCCCACTCTCTCGCCAATACCCAATGCAGTTCCATGTACCTGGTCCGCCCCTGCTTCTACTGCTGCAATGCTGTTGATGACGCCCAGGCCCCGGTCATTGTGACCATGCCACTCCAGCCGCACCCTGCGCCCAGAAGCACGTATGATCTCCTGCCGAACGAATTTAACGATGCGCTGGGCTCCCCGCGGCGTTGCATGTCCCACCGTATCGCAAACCACGATGGCTTCAACGCCTAGAGAAATGGCGGTTCCGTAAAGCTTCTTGATGTCGTCCGGATGAGCCCTGACGGTGTCTTCGGTGACAAACATTACCGGAAGGTTGTAGCTTTTCGCGAACCGAATGGCTTCCTCGCTGCGCCGCAACATCAACTCGAGATTCCAGTCTTCGGCATACTGCCGGATGGGGCTGCTTCCAATGAACATGGCCACTTCTATGGGGATTCCGGTTCGCTGCGACACAGAAACGATCGGCTCGATGTCAGCCAAGGCCGTGCGAGCCGCACAGTTAGGACGCATTTTCATACGATTGCCGGCGATCTCCCGCGCCAGGACCTCCGTGTCGGCCGACATCTGACCGCCCGCGCCCGGCAATCCAATATCCACGCTCTCAATGCCTATTTCTTCCATGAGGTGGAGGATTTCAAGCTTTTCGGCGGTAGAAGGATGCCGGACAGAAGGGGACTGCAAACCGTCACGAAGCGTTTCGTCACAGAAACGGACTTTCTTCCTTATTTTGCGGGCGGGAAGGTTCCAGTCATAAATGAGCCCCTCGTCCATGCTTACGAACCCCATGGTGAATTATAGCATTCGGCGGAGACCGGTTGCGGGGAGCCTAAGGGGAAAAGCAGACTAAACTTCCAGGATTTCCTTTTCTTTTTGGCGGGCGAGAGCGTCTATTTTTTGAATATAGTCATTGGTTAGGTGCTGGATTTCTTCTACTCCTCGAAACTCATCATCTTCGGAAATCTGTTTCTCCTTAAGCATCTTCTTAAGCTTCTCATTGCTGTCCCGCCGAATCTGTCGGATGGCGGTGCGGTGCTCTTCCGCAACCTTGCCGAGGTGTCGGGCCAAGGCCTGTCGCCGTTCCTGAGTAAGAGAAGGAATGGGGATTCTGATTACGCGGCCATCGTTGGAGGGGGTAATCCCCAAGTCTGAGGCCAGCAGCGCCTTCTCGATGTGGTGAATCTGTGAAATGTCCCAGGGCTGCACGGTGATCATAGTAGGCTCCGGTACGTGCAGGGTCGCGACCTGATTAATGGGAGTCGGGGTCCCGTAGTAGTTAACGGTTACGTGATCCAGTAAATGTACGGATGCGCGTCCCGTTCGAATAGCGGCAAGCTCACCGCCCAGATCTCCGATTGTTTTCTCCATCCTCCGCCGGCTTTCTGCAAGTATGTCTTTGATCATAAGACCGATTTCAGGCCGGCTCATCTCACCGAGAAATTAAAGATCCGACCTTTTCTCCCACCACGGCGCGCTTGATATTACCTTTTTGCAGCAAGTTGAGAACGATGATGGGCAGGTCGTTGTCCATGCACAATGAGATGGCGGTCGTATCCATCACTTTGAGGCCCTTCTCCAGGACCTCGAGGTAGGTAAGTCTCCGCAGCAATTTAGCTTCCCGGTTGATGTTGGGATCGGAATCGTAGACGCCCTCGACCCTGGTGGCCTTCAGAATGACCTCTGCGCGGATTTCCATGGCGCGCAAGGCGGCTGCGGTGTCGGTGGAGAAGTAAGGATTACCGGTGCCGGCGGCAAAGATAACCACACGTTTCTTCTCGAGGTGCCGGATGGCACGACGCCGGATAAAAGGTTCGGCGACTTCCGCCATGTGGATGGCGCTGAGGACGCGGGTAAAGACCCCGATTTTCTCCAACGCGTTTTGCAAGGCCAGCGCGTTGATGACGGTCGCCAGCATCCCCATATAATCACCGGTGGCGCGATCAAATCCCGCCTCGCTGACCGCCACCCCGCGGATGATATTCCCGCCTCCAACCACGATGGCGATTTCCACCCCCAGTTGGTGCAGTTCCTGAACCTGCCATGCGATACCCTGAGTAACGGAGGGGTCGATGCCAAAACCTTGAGAGCCCATTAGTGCCTCGCCACTCAGCTTGACCAGTACCCTTCTATAATGCGGCTTTTCCAATTGAACAGGTTCCTCCACGAGGACCTGCTGCTGAACCTCATCTCCAGCCATAGCCGTGCTCTCCCAGCCTGAAGGTTGTTCTGGACGGCCCCGAGTTGGGCCGGTGGCGCCGACGCGGAGCTTTACTCGCCCACTTTAAAGCGGGCAAACCGGCGCACAGTGATGTTCTCTTTCAGCGTTGCGATTCTTGAAGCAATTAACTCCTGGACGGTACGCTCCGGCTCTTTGATAAACGGTTGCTCATAGAGGCAGACTTCAGAATAATATTTGTTCAACTTTCCTTCAATGATTTTCTGGACGACCGGTTCGGGTTTGCCGGGCGGAGCCTGCTTTCTATAAATTTCCCGTTCTCGTTCCTTGATTTCTTCACTCACTTCATCCCGACTGATGAACAGAGGGTTGTTAGCAGCAATTTGCATGGCCAGATCGCGCACCAGCTCCTGAAATTGCGAAGTCCTGGCAACAAAATCCGTTTCACAGTTGACCTCAACCAGCACTCCCAGTTTCCCGCCGGCATGAATGTAGTGTCCGACCAATCCTTCGCGAGTGGCCCGCCCAGCCTTTTTTGCCGCAGCGGCCAAACCTCTCTCGCGTAGAATGATCATTGCCCTTTCCATGTTTCCTGCCGATTCCTCAAGGGCCCTCTTGCACTCCATCATACCTGCGCCGGTTTTTTCCCGAAGTTCTTTTACCTGTTCCGCAGTGACGGCCATAAGTCCTCCTGTATTTCAAATCACCTGATGGTTCCGGAACCTGAAGACATTGCCTATGGAAAGGCGAGCGCTGCCCGGGTGCTATCGAGCGCTCATCGAATGGGAAGGGTCTAAGACTCGGTTTCGACTTTTTCCTCGCCTGACATCTCCGGGGCTGGGTTCTCAGCTTCTACAGGTACCGCGGGCGGGGGGGTCTCAGCACCTGGGAGTGCTGAAGTCGCGGTTTCTACCGGTGCTCCGGCGACTTTCTTTCGCGGAGCACGCTTCTTGCGATCTGCCCCTTCTGTTTGATCCTGGACAGCCCCTGCTTCGCTCACCGCAGCCGTCTGCGCCTGTCGCGCAGCCTCTTTAGCCTCCTTGGCCGCGCGGCGGGCTGCTGATTCCTTCTCAGCACGCTCCTGAGCTTCCTTTGTCTCCGCTTCTACCTTAGCCTGATAAACCGCCCTTCCTGAAATAACCGCTTCCGCAATGGTCGAGGCAAATAGACGTACCGCCCTCAAGGCATCATCGTTTCCAGGAATGACGTAGTCAATTCCATCCGGATCGCAGTTGGTGTCTACCACGGCAACAATGGGGATTTCCAGCTTGTCGGCTTCTTGAACCGCAATCGCCTCCTTTTTGGAATCGACCACAAAGACGGCGTCCGGCAGCCGCTCCATGTTCTTGATCCCGCGCAGGTTTTTCTCGAGCTTCTTACGTTCCCGCTCCAGGCGCGCTACTTCCTTCTTGGAGAGCTTTTCGTAAAAACCGTTCTCCTTCATGTCCTCGAGCTCTTTGTAGCGCTTGATGCTGTTTTGGATGGTGGTAAAGTTCGTGAGCAACCCTCCCAGCCAGCGGTTGTTGACATAAAACATTCCGCACCGCTCCGCCTCTTCCTGAATGGCTTCCTGAGCCTGCCGTTTGGTCCCCACAAAAAGGATTGTTTTACCTTGAGAAGCCAGGTCGGTGACAAAATCGACGGCCTCCTTGAAGAGCTTCAAGGTCTTCTGCAAATCGATAATATAAATGCCGTTGCGTTCTCCGAAAATGTGCTCCTTCATTTTCGGATTCCAGCGCCGTGTCTGATGTCCGAAGTGGACCCCTGCTTCAAGCAACTGCTTAATTGAAATCGCCGTCAAACAATCCTCCCTGATTATCGCTTTGAGAACTGGAACCGCTTGCGCGCTCCCTTCTGGCCGTACTTCTTTCGTTCCTTGATGCGTGGGTCTCGGGTGAGAAACCCCGCGCGTTTCACTTTTTGCCGGAGTTCTCCGTTGAACTGGAGCAATGCGCGGCTGATCCCCAGGCGGATCGCGCCAGCCTGACCCGCAAACCCACCGCCATGAACATTCGCATAAACGTCGAACTTGTCTCCATTCTCCGTCAGCACCAACGGCTGCAACACGACCGACTGCTGCGTCTTATTGCGGAAATAATCTTGATAATCCTGCTTGTTTACGATGATCTGGCCGGTGCCTGGGATTAAAAAAACACGGGCTGTCGAGGTCTTACGTTTGCCCGTTCCGTAGTATTGAAGTCGTTCTTCCAAACGTTGCTCCTTACAGGGTCAGGGGTTCAGGTTTTTGTGCCTGGTGAGGATGCTCCTGCCCCGTATAGATCTTCAGTTTACGCAAAAAGCGGTCACCGAGCTTGTTTTTAGGGAGCATTCCCTTAACCGCCGATTCAAGGATCCTTTCGGGATTCTTCTCGGCGATTTCCTTGGCAACCGCCTTCTTCACCCCCCCAGGATATCCCGTGTGATGGTAGTAAGTCTTCTGGTCCCACTTTTTCCCGGTTAGGCGGACCTTCTCAGCATTCACCACGACCACGAAATCGCCAGTGTCCAAAAATGGAGTGTAGATGGCTTTCGTCTTACCCATTAATATAGACGCGATCCTGCTGGCGAGCCGACCCAGCGTCTGATCCGCAGCATCGATGACGTACCACTTGCGCTCAATCTTTTCCACTTCCGCCAAAAAAGTTGCCATAATAAAATCCGCTTCGTCACACCAAGCTGGCCGAAGCAAACGTTAAAAATAACGAAAATCCTTGGGGGTGTCAAGTTAGCTGCCGTCGCTCTATTGGAAAAGGGAATAGACATCGTACCCCCCTGAGGAGGATTGCGATTTTAGGCAGGATGCATGTGAAAGAGTTAAGAGCTTTTCTAGGGAAGAAGGAGGCCCGAGCGATGTGAGGGGAGCGACCGCAGCGAGGGGCTCCTTCTTCTTGGAGCCGAAAAGGACACAGGGGCCGGGCAGACTGTGTGGTGTAAACG
>JACQSY010000024.1 GCA_016211085.1 Acidobacteriota bacterium
CGTTCCGAGCGAAGCACTCGGGGCCTCACCTCGCTTGGAGATTAGACCGGCGCCCACGGTTAAAAACGGTCCGATCCTTCCGTACCGGGGCGTATTGACAGTGAGAGCCCCGGTTGAGAAAGTAAACGCGCCGCCGGAAGTTGAGCTAACCTAAATGATATCAATTACGTAGGGATGCCTTGCTTATTTTTCCTACAGTTCAGGCTGTTCTTGCGGGTACGAAAGCACTTCGTTCTTTCGAACTCGTGCACGACCGCCATATTTCTTCACACGAAGTGGGCCCAGTTCATCGATGAAGAAGAACAGTTCGCCCGGCTTCAAGCTCTGGAGCGTATTGAGAAGCAGTTCGACCTTTTCGCGGTAGTCAGGGTCCGGACTGGTGAGGACTTTCCTGGCCTTCCTGATGGCGAATCCAAACTGTTTTAGCAAACGGCCAACGTTCGACTTGCCAACGATCTCTTTGTGCTCCTGCTCGTACGCACGAGCAAGAGACGGAATGTTCCAGTTACTACGGTTGATTCCGTACGCGCTCGGCTTTGCATGAAGGATTTCAAGTATTCGTCGAGCTTTCTGGCCTCGCGCAGCATCGCGTTTTCCTTTTCGCCGAGGCTTGCGAGGACGATTTAGTCCATCCAGGCCGTATTGGTTGTACGGGGTGATCCACTTTTCAACATGAGCGACTGGCCGCTCGATTTTGCTGGCAATGGGTTCTGTACGTCGATAAATAGATCGTCTTCGCTCAGGAACACCAGATGTGCATAGACTTGGTTATGGATTCTGAACTCATAGAGGTGAAGCGAGTCCCAGCCAAGAATGTCGAGAATGATCTTACTCAGTTGTTCAAGCGTAATTTTTCCAGAAACCCTAAAGTCCCGGGACCAGTTCGGAAGGATATCCCGCTCACTAATCGGGAAGTCGGCGAAAGCGTCCAGGACGTACTCGATTCGCAGCGAGTACGCGAGTATTGCCGAACTCAGAACCGCAGCCAAGTGCGCAGCCTCTCGTCGAGGGACTGACGATCGACGGCGGTGACAGTCCCGATGATCTTGACAACTAATCTCTCCTCTACGGTGGCGAGTTGGGCTTTGACGCCGGAAGGCGCATTGAGCCCGGCTCCTTGCCACTCCTGAAGGAGAAAGTCTGTATTGGACAGAACCGATGAGACTGGAACAAGGAAAAAGTCTATACCGTTGCGACCGACAACAATTGCCGGGCGAACTTTGTGGCTGGTCAGATCTGTGAACGGAATTGGTAGAAGAACGACATCATTTCTCGAGCAGGTCATTGAAGATGTCGTCAGCGTCATTATCCCAGACTTTCTTGAGCGACTCCTCGGAAAGCTTTAACCATGCCTCGCGCTCCAAATCCGAATCGATGGTCACGCGTATATGGGCGTGCTCGGGCAACGGCAGCGGTTGCTGAAGCACCAGCTTGCCGTCCTCGTATATGGCGTCAACAGTTGTGATCATGGCCGAAGGATAGCCCTTTAACCTTCTTGTTTACAAGTAAGCGTTCCTGCTGAACTACAGGCCAAAAACGGGACAACAGAATCCAGCGATTTGGTAGGGGCGGAACATCAAACCCGGTGGTTTACTTGATCAGGATGCCGGAGGGGGGACTTGAACTTTAAAGAGGTCCGTGAATCCGTAACTTACGCATGTTATTAAGTCACGGAACGCATGGAACGTACCGAAATCCATGAGTCACACACACTCGGCACACACGCTATTTAATGTAGCCAGACACCGGGACCGCGCGGCGCGGTGGTGACCTGGCGTCAGGAGAGATCGGCCACGACCGTCCCTTTGTGCTGCTTTTCTGAACGGGCCAGCGCAAACAAGGACCGGACTGCATCTGCCATCCGTTGAGCCCCGCCTGGAGCAAAGTAGATCTCACCGCATCCGGAACATACCCAGGCACGAATGCCGGATACGCGAACTCGAACTCCTTCGTTTTCGAATTCCTGGGTAATTTCTTTCCTTCTTAATGAGCCGCCACATTCACTGCAAGGGCTACGCATCAATGCTTTTACTGAACTCGTCCTCGTTTTGTCTCTGTTCGCCACCATGGTTTTTGCGGAATATACGCTGTCACGATATCGGTGATATCGTTGTTGGAGTAATCACAAAGTACGTGAAGCGCGATCACGCCCGACTCGCCAGATGCAAATGATCCCAAGATAAGGCATCGCTGTTCTTCATCATAATTCTCCAACAATCGTCCGGATTGTATCACGCCAAGAATGTCGTTCTCGCTGAACCCCTCCTTGATCATGTGCTGAACGGCGTGAATTCGAATTCGATATCTTTTCTGATCAGTAAGAATGCGGATGTGGCTAAGTAGTTGAGGAGTCTCATTCACGGCAACATCTTAATGGAAAAGTTTCGATCGCCGAGGATTTCCAATGAACGATAGCGACTATTCCTCCAAAGCAAAGTTTTTGGACGCCGTTCTTCGGGTTAGTTTCGCAATGCTGCGAGGGCGTGAGCAGTCTTCGGAAGGTCGTCATTGTTTACAGTGTTCACGACATTGAACCAATCTTGATTGACACTTTCCGGATTGAGGGCCCCAGCAATCGCGCCGCCAATCGATGCAACTGAGTCGGCGTCACCACCGATATTTGATGCCAACAGAATGGTATCCTCCACAGATTGCGTGATTATGGCGAGACTTATCGCCAGCGGGACTTTGATCTGAGGTCTATCTGGAAAGTAAATGCGGGCGATATCATTCGCCTTGAGTTCTCGCCATCCGGAAAGCTCGTCATGCATCTTCTGAATTGCGGATGCCATCGTGACTGCGTTCACGGAAGGTTGGAGTATCTCGGCCATTTGGGCTGCCCTTACAGACGACTTCAGAACGTCAGTTGCTGAACCGCCATCCAACGCTGCCGATACAGCCGCTGCAACTGCGGCGGCAGCGCAAATGGCCAGTTGCCCACCATGAGTCGGAATCGATGCTTCGTAAGCTCCCTTTACCAAGTCATCGAAGCGTCCCGAGGAATACAGAATTCCTACGGGAGAGACTCGCATCGCGGCCCCGCAGCCGTCGCCATCCGTGGCAACACGGTATGGGTCACCAATTTGTTTGAAGGTCCACATCGACTTTACGCCGGAGTGAATTGATTTTTTGCATTGGAGCAGTTCCCGCCCGACCGAATGGTGAAGTACATTCCGGTCCCGCAGTATCGCCCGCGCCACAGCGATCGTCTGCTCGGTATCGTCAGTAGTTTCACCGATGCGCCACTCACGGTTTGCGTTACCCAGGTAGCGGGGAATAATTCTGCCAGGCGAGCCTTGAAAGCCGCGAATGCCTTGTGGGTACCAATGCAGTACGTCGTTGTGAGACAGCATCTCGCTCTGCTTGCCGATCGCATCCCCCGTTGCTAAGGCCTTAAGGCACGCGGTCACTCTTATCTTCATTTCCATGGCATCAGCTTCTGACCGAACTGATGGTATCCCAATAAGGGGCGCGCTGATTAACAGGCGTGGCCAACTAAAAATCGACCGAAAGGATGGCGGTGATGATTGTCCCCTCGGGATTTGGCATGGCATGGGTGTCGAGGATAGCTTTCAATTCATGTACCAGCGAAATCATCGAGCGGGGCATCGAAATCCGAAACAACTTCGGCCCAAATCACAGCGTCTCCAATCCAACTGCGGGCGAGCCTATCCATTCACGATCTTCGTGCGATAACTTCGCGTTCGGGTCACATTGCGGGATCAGTTCGGACAGGGTGTAGCCGCCCTTGCGAGGCCGAACCTCCCGATCAGCCCGGAGGCGAAACCAATCCTCAAGACTCAAGCCCTGTGCTGCAGCTTTCGCTTTTAGCGCTGCGGCCAGATCGTCGGGTGAGCGTGATTGTAACGGTCATCAGAGGAGAATTCCTTTCATTATGTCGGATCGATTGCCGACAAAAAAACCGGCTCGATAAGAAGCGCGCGGTGTTTGGGGCGGAAAAACCACTCCCGGCGTCGCCTTTTGCAGAAGATCCATCTCAAAACGGGAACAGCGCCGCAGAATACATCAAGTAAATAGTTGAAAATAAATGATTTATGCCGTGGGACTTGAACTTTCAAGCCGTCCAAGCCTCCGTAAGTTACAGACTTTATTGTCACGAAACTCTCATAAATCTCAAAAAACCCTTACTCACACACACTCGGCACACACACTTTTGATCTGCCCGCAGCCATGCCTTATGCCAGTTACATCCTACTGAATTTGCCGGCTCCGTTTCGTTGCGAATACTCGGGCTACGCGGCAAACAACTCTGATTATGTTCTTTGCTGTTTCCTTCGATGCGCGCGTGTTGTGTCCGCAAAATTGAAAACAGTTTACTGCGACGGGCGCCGTTTGCGCCCGGGCCTGGGTTTCGCATCTTCGGCCAGTTCAATCCCGAAGATCTCCGACAGGTCGCCGGTATCGAGGACCTTTGCAGCCGATGGGCTCTTGCGGGCGCCGGACAGACCCTTGCCGGCCTTGGCAATGAGTTCCTGGTGATTGACATTGCGTAGCGCGAACAACAAGTCGGGCTTCTCATCCAGACGGGCGCCGATGCCATAGAGCACCGCCGCGACGTGTTTGCACATCGAGGCCCAGTCGGGACAGCTACAGGTGAATGTGATTTCGCTTGGGGAGGGAAACAATCCGGCCTTCTCCTGACAGATACGTTCCATGACGCCCTTCGAGAAACGTCCTTGCAGCAATTCGATCAAGCGATCGATTTTCTCCTCGACCGTTCCGCGGCACAAGAACTTGTGCACCAGCACGTTTTTCGTCTGACCGATCCGGAAGGCGCGGTCCGTGGCCTGATTCTCCACAGCCGGATTCCACCAGCGGTCGAAGTGAACCACGTGGGA
>JACQSY010000029.1 GCA_016211085.1 Acidobacteriota bacterium
CATCGCCTTCAGACGCCGCCGCTCCAATTTGACTCGATCAAACTTGACTCCAGCTGGATGTCCCATGCCCGCAAGTATAACCGACTCCAGCGCATTTGTCACTAGGTTATGTAATGCTCGTTAACTTGACGTAGACGGACAGTTATGCGGCAAGGCCGTAAAGGTGGCGCACTTTGAACGCTGGAAGGAAAAGAGATCGATCCTGGCGACGGTGGAAACAGAGTGGCAAAGTGTGCCCGCACCCGCCGGGATGATGCTGTTTAGCATAACTAAGCCGATCTTCTCAAGGCCGCGGGCGGACCAACCCGCGGCTTTTTTTTGCACCTATGTGCGTTATGAGTTTACGATGCCCGGCCCAGTAGAATTTTCCTTGTATAGTCTTATGGCTTTTTCCAGTTTGAGTGCCTTCGGTCTTTTTCTCCCCAGGTGGCTGGTCCTGCTCTGGTGAAGCCGGCTTCAGTTCTAGGCTCAAGCAAGGCTTTTTCCAAATTCAACTTTAACAACCGAGGAACTGCTTCAGGATCTTCCTGAACCGTTTAAAAGATCATGACCACCAGAAAAAATCTGTTTATGAAGCAATCGCGTAATCATAAAGCCGGGGATCTGCCTCTACACTGGTATAACCTGCAGGCGGATTTACAGACGCCCTTACCGCCCATGCTGCACCCGGTCCGTGGAAACCCCGTTGAATCACGGGAACTCACCAAGGTCTTTCCTTTGGCGCTGGTGCACCAGGAATTCAGCACCGAACGCTTTCTGGAAATTCCGCCGGCGGTACGTGAAGTTCTGGGTTCCTGGAGGCCCACACCCTTGGTGCGGGCAAGCCGCTTGGAAAAGCTACTGGAGACACCTGCGCGTATTTTTTACAAGTACGAAGGCTCAAGCCCCACTGGAAGCCACAAGCCGAACACAGCTGTCGTGCAGGCATACTACGCCAGAAAACAAGGTATCACGCGGCTGGTGACTGAGACCGGCGCCGGTCAGTGGGGTTCAGCTCTGGCCATGGCTTGCAGTTTTTTCAACCTCCAATGCAAGGTTTACATGGTCAAGGTTTCTCACGACCAGAAGCCGTATCGACGAATGCTGATGCAAGTTTGGGGAGCGGATGTGATCTCCAGCCCCAGCCGGCTGACAGGTTCTGGTAGGAAGATCCTCAGGCAAGACCCTGCCTGCCCGGGTAGTCTCGGCATTGCCATGAGTGAAGCCTTGGAAGATGCTGCCGCAAGCCGGAGCGCTCGCTACTCTGTGGGCAGCGGGCTCAATCACGTCATCATGCATCAAACCGTTATTGGGCTCGAGGCGAAACATCAGCTGGATCGGGCCGATCTCCAAGCTGACGTCGTGATCGGTTGCGTAGGTGGGGGCTCCAACTTCGCAGGGCTGTCTTTCCCCTTCGCCTGTGACAGGCTGCTGGGTTCAAAGAAACCCCGCATTTTGGCCGTAGAACCCGCCGCCTGTCCCAGCTTGACACGTGGAACCTATCAATACGATTTTGCAGACACAGCGGGCCTCATGCCGCGGGTGAAAATGTATACGCTGGGACACACTTTTGTGCCGCCTCCGCTTCACGCCGGCGGTCTGCGTTACCACGGCGTGGCCCCGCTCGTGAGCAAGGTGCTGGATGAAGGAATCATTGAAGCGACGGCTGTCAGTCAGCGCGAAACGTTCAAAGCGGCGGTACAGTTTGCGCGCGCGGAGGGCATCCTCCCTGCTCCGGAATCAGCCCATGCAGTTTGCGCAGCCACCAAGGAGGCGCTGCGGTGTAAAAAAGAGCGAAGAACGCAAAACATCCTGTTTTGCCTATCCGGCCATGGCTACTTCGATCTGGCTGCGTACGAGGCATTTCTTGAAGGTAAATTAGCGGATTGTGATAGGAGGAAATAAGGATACGCAGCTATCTCGCCGCGTGGAGTGCCAAATAAGGAGGGAAAGGGGAGCCCTCTTGGAGCTCCCCTTTTTGTCTACAAGCTCTTGACGAGATCGCCTACCTTTATATCTGTCCCTGAACTGACCTTCCCAGTGGAGGAGTTTTCCTCAACGCCAGTGATCTCAACCTCACCAACTTGCTCGGTGACCTCCCGCAGCACTTTCCCAGTCGCGGGGTCTTTAACTGTGCGCGTGATGCGCTGGACGGAAACCCGGTCGCCGGCCTTGAGACCGTGCGCCGACCCCACATTCAGGATGACTTCACCGCCGGCCACGTCTGCCACCAAACCGCTTACTTCGACCTTGACGATCGGAAGCTTTTCATTTTGAGCAACCAGCTGTTTTGCCAAGGTGACTACGGCCGCCTGAGTAGCCTCTCCAATGATTGTTTCGCGGAAGTCCTTGCTGCCCATGTCAATTCCGCCACCACCGAAACCACCGCTTCCAGCGCCTCCGCCGGCCAACAGGAGTCCGCTGCGCGACGATTCACCCTTTCCCTTTGCAACGGCGAGTATTTCGCCTGTATTGACGTCAATCAACCGAGCGTCGATGGCCACGGTGGCCTTTCCTTTGGAGGTACCGACCTTGCCACCACCAAAACCACCCCAGCCTCCACCGATGCCGCCGATTTTCATGCCTTTTTCTTCCGTGCCGAATTGAGTGATGCTGCCCACGATGATGGCATTGACGCCAAGCAACTTGCCGATCTTTGCGGCCGTCGTGGAATCAGCACGATTGCTGTTGGAAAGGTTTTGTTCCGCCATAATGGCGTCAAGCGCTTTTCGCTCAATCACCCGGTAAGTGCCATCCGTCACCAGTTCAGTGACGACCAGGTCAGCGATTCCCTTTCCAATGTCCCAGTTGCCTTCCCACCACCGATGCACCGTCCCAAAATCAAAATCGAGAATCGCAACGCGCTTTTTCTGAGCAAAAACCGGCACAGTAACCCACAATACCAATAGCGCAGTCAATAGAACTTTTTTCATCGTTACGCTCCGAAATTAAACGTCGCGGGTTGCCCCACCCCAGTAATTGGTAAATTTTGGGAAAGCTTAACGAATCTCCTTCAGCTTTCCCGACTCAAAAATGAGCGAGTAACCGGAATATCTCCAAACTTCTCGCACACCCATTTGAATACGCTGCAGCGGAGATCCCAGACGCCGCATCACTTCCTCTTCCGTCAGTCCTTCTTCAAGCAGGATCGATTCAGAAAAATTGTGACTGGGAACAACTTGGATCGGCTCCTCTGCTACCCATCGATCGACAAATCGCCTGCTTGACCAAATAGATGATGGCCCAGCATACGGAACAGCATACGGGTAGTCAAACGGCCGATTTCTCATAAAAAAACCGGAACCATGATGAAACAGGAATCGATCAAAAGGAAGCAGACCCCGAAAAGGTCTGCGAATTTCAATTCCCGGAAAAACGCCGATGCGCGGCCCATGGCCCGGGACAAAACTGAAAAACCCAGGCCCGAATAGGAAAGCCGCGACGCCTGGAGATTTCTCTCCCATAGGAGAGCGGTGGATATTTTGGGCCGAAACTGAGGATATGCTCAACACTGCCGCCAGGAGCGCAACACAAAGCACATACATAAGTGGCCTCCTCGGTAAGCTTGATTATAGACCTACAACCTCAGCCAGTGCCATAGCTAAACGCAAGATGCAATCGAGACTGCACTCCTGGCTCCGCCCATCCTTTATTATCAAATGAATTCTCTTATACAAACCTACTTCTGTATTTAACTCTTTCATTGCGGGCCAGACTGCGAGAAAATTGCCGCCGACCAAAGAACAACCGCTCCCATTCGCGAGTGGATCCGAGACCCGATTCGGTGCTCGGTATTGATTGAGAGGAGGCCTTATGCCCAATATTTCCAAATCAATCCCAGATCATCCGATGTATATCGATGGCAAATGGACGCAAAGCTGTACTGGTGGGACCTTTGAAAACTTCAATCCTTACGACGGCGAGGTCATTGCCACCATCGCGTCCGGAAGCCGTGAAGATGCGGTCCGCGCGATTGAAGCTGCAACAGGTGCTTTTCCAAAGTGGTCTCAAAGCACTCCGGGCGAGAGGCGACGGCTTTTCCTGAAAGCGGCCGATGTGCTGGAGAAAAGGCAGCAGGAAATTGTCCAAATTCTCATCGAGGAAAGCGGAGCCACGTTTGGTTGGAGTATGTTTCAACTTGGATTTACGCCCGGCCTGCTCCGGGAAGCTGCAGCGCAAACCTACACCGCAGCCGGAGAAATCCTTCCTGCAGATCTCCCGGGGGCTTTCTTCATGACGCTGCGAAAGCCGGTGGGAGTCGTGGTAGGCATTGCTCCGTGGAACGCTCCGCTGATTTTAAGCATGCGTGCGGTCGCCTTGCCGATCGCCTATGGGAATACTGTAGTTTTGAAAGCTTCTGAAGATGCTCCTCTCAGCGCGGGCTTGCTGGTGGCTGAGATTTTTGAGGAAGCAGGCTTTCCCCCAGGTGTTATTAACGTGCTGACCCACGCCCGAGAACAGGCCGAAGAGGTGGGTGAAGCCTTGATTTCGCACCCCAGGGTGCGGCGTATTAACTTCACCGGTTCCACCGAGGTGGGACGCATCATCGCCGAGAAAGCGGCTCGTCATCTAAAACGTGTCGTCCTGGAACTGGGAGGTAAAAACCCCCTGGTGATCCTGAAGGACGCAGACCTTGATTACGCCGTCGACGCGGCGTGCTTTGGCAGCTTCCTGCATCAGGGACAAATCTGCATGTCCGCCGGAAAGCTCATTGTAGAGAGAGACATTTCTGAACAGTTTGCAGAGAAACTAGCTAAGAAGGCGCGCAGGCTCAAGGTGGGGAATCCCAAAGACCCCGATACCATTATCGGACCCCTCATCAACAAACGGGCTCTTGAAAGAGTGCATAGCGATGTCACCGGTGCGGCAAAAGCAGGAGCGGCCATCCTGGCAGGCGGCAAATTTGACGGACTCTGCTATCACCCTACGGTGCTTTCAGGGGTGACCAGTGAAATGGAGATTTTCCATAAAGAAGTGTTTGGCCCAGTGGCGCCCATTGTCGAGGTAAGTAATGTTGAGGAAGCGATTCAGTGCGCCAATGACACTCGTTACGGGTTGTCGGCGGGCATTTTAACTTCTGACTTCGACAAAGGTTTGGCAATCGCGGAGAAACTAGAGACGGGGATGGTGCACATTAACGATTCACCCGTACATGACGAACCCCAGGTCCCCTTTGGTGGGGTCAAAGAAAGTGGATGGGGGCGCCTCGGCGGCAAAGCTGCCCTTGAAGAGTTCACCGAGCTGCGCTGGATCAGCGTTCAGAGACAACCGCGCCATTATCCTTTTTAGATCCAGGCGCTAACCGTGATCCCACCGTGGATCCGCCGACGTCGTAAGCCACAATCTGACCGTCCTCGTAAACTGGAGGACCATACCACTCTCTGAAGTTACGGATGCACGGCTCCAAACCGCCCGCCGCAATTGTGGACTGAGGAACTTTCCAGATATCTGGATTGCCGTGAATCTCTTCTATCAAGCGACGGTGAAAAACGACATACCCCACCTGATGGTCCGCCAACGCCTTCACATCGGTGAGACGCAGGAACAGCTTGAATTTCAGGCGTGGATCCTCGATGGGAAGCTCCGCAGCTCCCGGAGGTCGGCACGACTCGGGAAGAAATCCTACTAACATCGGTTTTCGGTAGATATGCTGATAGTAAGGATAGGGATTGTTGTGCCACTCCGGATACCAGGGCGCTTCCACTACACGGGTTTCCGGCTGGGAAGCAAGAGCAAAATAAAATTCAGGGATGGCGCGGGGCCTCAGATTGGAGCTATAGGAATAAGGTCCTTCAGGATCATAACTGTATTGGAACAACGCATGATTAGTCCAGCTGTTCGGCCAGTAATAGGCATTTCTGAGTGGGCCCGCGTAGAGCAAAAGCATGCATGCCGCCAGCGTAAAACTTCCGGCGGGAAGGACACGACACAAGCGCGTCACTCGTGAATCAATGGAGGCCAGCGCAACCGCCAGCATCAGCAGGAGAACCGGTAGCAAAGAAATGCAATAACGGACAGGTACAATCGGCACCTGCATTGCCGCCGGTTGTGCAAGCAACAAAAAGGCAACCTGAATGCCCGACAAGGCGATCAAGTAAAGAAGCCAGGAAGGGTGTTTTCTCCCCAACAGCGCCGCTCCCACGGCTGCAGCAAACAATAGAGCACCGGCCAACCAGTTCTGCACTGCGCCAAAAAAAAGCTGGATCGCTCCAGGAATTGTGTCGCTCATGATGAAGCCTTGGCCTGATTTTTGTATCAGCGACTCACGATCCACAAGGAACGGTGGAAGCAACAAGAACAGGAGTCCAGCAGAAACAGTTCCACCCAGCCGCACGATCTGGAAAGGCGCGGGAGATGCTTTCGACTTGCCCGAAACTGTAGCAATCAAACCTACCAGGAGAGGGGCCATTACAAACGGTAGAACAGTCAGATGAAAATAAGGTGCGGCAATGCTGCACATTGCATAAATGAGCCCCCAACGGCGGTTTTCACCGGACCACCATTTGAAAAAAGAGACCGCCGCCAGAAAAGAGAAAAACATGGAGATGCCATAGGGCCTCGCATAGCGACTGTAATAAATGTGGAGCGGAGAAATGGCCAAAAACCACGCGAAGGCCCTGCTGCCGGGCAGGCCGATTTCCGCGCGCAACAAGAATGGAAAAACCAACATGGCTCCAATGCCGAAGATGAGGGAAGGCAGGCGCATTAAAAATTCGTTTAATCCCAGCGTGTCACCGATGACCTTGTAGAAAAACGTGAGCGGAATGGATCGATCAGCCCCCCCGAAATGGGAGAGTACGCCTCCATACGCACTGGCAAGCAGACCATGAACCGCATGCCACTCGTCATCGGCGATAATCTGGTCTTCAATCTGGTAAAGGCGTAGCGCCACACCCAGCCCCAGCGCCAGGATCAGCAGCCACTCCCTATGAATCCAACGCATCCAGAGTGAGATCATAGGATGAACAGAATATACCTACAGCTGAAAAATAGGCACTTGGAAGGCGCGCACGCAGCGCGAGCGGAGTAAGCGTTACTGCGACGCCTTCAGAAGCGCTCATTGACATTCGCGCCTCTGAAAGAATCCACTTACGGCAGAATTGATCTAAATCGCCACTGCAATCAGAGGCGCACGGAACGGTCCGCGCAGTAAGCGCTTCGTCTTATAACAGGTGGGTGAGGTGGTGGGCGGTACCGGTCTCGAACCAGTGACCTCCTCCTTGTAAGGGAGGCGCTCTTCCAGCTGAGCTAACCGCCCGCTAATTCAGATATCCACTACACGGAACAGTTCACTTCCGTATTGAACCAGATATTCGGAACCGATCGGCTCGCCTTGGCCGCGTAAATGCAATTTGATGTCGCGCTCCTCATGCTTCAAGTGGGGTGGCCGGCCCAGGTGGACCCAAAACTCCATGCCCTCTTTAAGCTCAACGGCACGGTCTTTAAAGATGTAGTAGCGGGCCCGGGAATCCACCTTAATTCCAGTTGCCCGTTCCGCTTCCATTCCGCGTAGGAAAATCAATCCGAAACTCCGATTTTGAGGGGTCAGTATAACACTCACCGTCAGCAGAGTGCTTGAACCGGCCCCTGTTCTCAGCGGGCCAAAAAACCTAGAGGATCCGAAACAAGTCGCGCTCCCACTTCTTGAGCAGTTGCTCTTTCAACTCAGAACGGAGGTCGGTGGTTCTAGGGAAGCGGTTCTTCCAATGGAACGGTTTTGTGGCATCGATGACCAGACGCGCCCGCGTGGTATCGCCAACAGGGTACTTGAGCGGATCGTGGGTGAGAGGATCCAGCGTAAAACTCACCATGTTGTTGATCACGTGCAGATGACGGGAGGGATCGCAACGGGTCAAAACTGCCCAAAAAACCATGTCCTGGTCGTAGACGTCGACATCCTCGTCAACCACGATCGTGATATGTCCCAGGAGGTATCCGGTTTGGGACGAAGCCGCATGCATGGCCACTTGTGTGCTGTGCCCCGCATACTGCGTGCGCATGGAAATGACGTTGACCATTCCGGAACCGAAAGGAAGCGAGTTGACCTCGTGAATCCCCGGGATACCGGCGTCCAGCAATTCCTTCCACAACCTTGGCGCTAACCGATATTCCAGGACGACGTCTTGAGGCGGACGATGGTGAGGCAGTCCGAAAATAATCGGTTCGCTGCGATAATAAACCCGCTCAATATTGATTGCAGAGACCTCGGGATGTCCCTGCTCATGAGCACCGGCGTAATAGCCCATGAACTCTCCGAAAGGACCTTCATTTACTTTCTCCGCGTCGGGATAAATGAAGCCCTCCAGAACAATTTCCGCTGTCGCCGGAATGGGAAGCCTGGTCAGTTCTCCCAGCACCACGTCGACCGGTTCTCCGCGCCGTCCTCCAACCATCTCGAGCTCATCCACATCCTTCCCGAACCGCTCGCAGGCGGCCAGGAACAAGTCGGGAGACTGTCCCACGGAAATCACGATCGGTGCCGGCTTTCCCTTGCGGTGAAACGATTCGACATGAATTCTTCCATGCCGCCCTGGAGCCATGTGTGCGCTCACCTTGTTCGGCCCTTGTATCTGTACGCGATAAGTGCCGGCATTGAGTAAACCGGTATCCGCATCGCGCGTGATCACCACGTCACCAGTTCCAATGAAGCGCCCCCCCTCTCCCTCTTTGTACTTGGGAGCAGGAAAGGTGGCGAGATCGATCTTCTCTTTTTCGACAACATTCTCCAAAACAGGTCCGCTCGAGACCACCCGCGGCGGAATAGCGACGGGCGCCACCTGGTCGCGCAAGGCGGTAATTGCCTGCCGTCGATCCTTCGTCGGCCGTAAATGGGAAGCAGCCGTGTAACGGTAAGTCGTGGCAACGCCCAGTGTAAGCACTCGAAAGCCCGGCGGGTAGCCCTTGATTTCGTCGAACAGAAGGGCAGGGCTGTCTTCCAGCTTTTTTCGCCATACCAACTCGGTCAAGCCGCCCAGTTCCAGATTCCAATCAGCGCCCTTGATAATGCGCAGCTGACCCTGCTCATCTAAAAACTCGAGAAAATCTCGAAGGCTGCGAAAGACCTGACTTTGCGCCACGTCTTTTTGCTGCTCCTTCGCTTCAACCGTCTTCATGGTCGCTTCACCCACTCCCTAAAAAAGTCGCAATAAAAATGCGAGACCCTGAAAATTCTTCGCAACCTTACTACCGCCTCAAAAACTTTGTCAACACAGTCCCAGAGCGCCGGTGCATGTCTCCAGACACACCGGATCCGCCCGCCCCAAGACGGCGGGCTCCATTCCTGAGATCCTGCCTTTCCAGGGCTCGGCTTCGCTTCGCCCTTCGCTACGCTCGGCCCGCCTGCCCAAAAGCGGCAGGCTGGAGAAATCTGCAAATCTTCTTTGGAGTGCGGTCGCACAAGACCGCTTTCACCGCGCAAAATGTCGCTCCACCGGCTTCTACCTTGCAGGCTCTCGCAAGGTGATCTTGCCATTGCGCCCGCCGTTTTGGGGCAGGCGACTGAACCTATCGTTTTCCTGTGCAGGGAGTTTTTTAAGGACCTTGTCATGAAAACGGGATTTTTGATGGACGGTCTTCCCCAGCGGCACCGGATCGAAGGCTTTTGAGACAGCCTCTCCGCTGGCGCTTCGTGCGCGCCTTCCGACTTATTCTGGACCGCTTGCATGAGGTACACTTGAGACCCGTTAGAGTTGGATACAAGCGCCCATGAAGCAAGTCGTAGGAATCCATAGCCATCCCCAGCAATCAAAGCCTTCGCCGCCCGTCGCAAGAATAACTCCTTCCCTCACAAGGATTCACGGCGAACGGCGAATCGACAACTACCACTGGATGCGCGATCGGTCCGATCCCGCGGCGCTGGAGTATTTAAAAGCAGAGAACCACTACACCTCCTGCATGATGCAACCTGTGGAAAGCCTTCAGCGGCAGCTATACAAGGAACTCGTGGGGAGAATTAAGGCAACCGACCTCTCGGTGCCCGAGAGAGTGGACGACTATTTTTACTACTTCCGAACCGAACGGGGAAAACAATATCCGATTTTTTGCCGCAAGAAAGGGAGTCTCAAGGGAAAAGAGCAGGTCTTGCTGGACCAAAATCAACTGGCTGCAGGGCATGAATTCCTGCGCGTCGGCGCAGCGGTGGTGAGTCCCGACCATCAGTTGCTTGCGTATTCGATCGATACCAGCGGCGCGGAAACATTTACCCTGTCAATTAAAGATCTGAGAACTGGGAAACAGGTGGGTCCGTCCATCCCTAACACCTATTACTCTGTCGAATGGGCCAACGATAACCGTACGCTTTTTTACAGCGTGCTCAACGAGGCCAAACGACCTTACCGTCTCTACCGGCACCGGCTGGGTCAAACCCGCGACCAGGACCTGCTCGTATTCGAGGAGCCGGACGAAAGATTCTTCCTGTCTCTGTCGAAGACTCGCAGCCGTGCATTCCTGCTGATCACGCTTCGAAGCATCACGACCTCAGAAGTCTGGTTTTTGCCGGCAGAACAGCCCGAAAGCAAATTTCAATTGGTACAGCCGCGTCGGGAAAAACTGGAGTACTACCTGGAACACCATGGCCGCCGATTCCTCATCCTGACTAATTACCGGGCCCCCAACTTTAGGGCCATGTATGCAGACGTGAGCCGGACCGGACTCGAATACTGGAAGGTTTTTCAGCCCTACAAAAGGGATGTCAAGGTAGAGGCGATCGATGCTTTCGAAAAACACGTGGTGGTCTCCTGCAGGAAAGAGGGGCTCAGACGGATCAAGATTTACGACCTGGCAGACGAAGGAGAAGGAGAACATGAGGTTTCCTTCCCTGAAGATGTTTACAGCGTGGCTCTCGCACGCAATCCGGAGTTCAAGACGAAATACCTTCG
This sequence comes from Acidobacteriota bacterium, assembly GCA_016211085.1. Classification (GTDB taxonomy): domain Bacteria; phylum Acidobacteriota; class UBA6911; order RPQK01; family JACQSY01; genus JACQSY01. The sequence continues at coordinate 10,857 of JACQSY010000029.1, forward strand.
TTTTACCTACAGTTCCCTCATCACTCCCCCCAGCGTCTACGACTACAATCTGCAGACTCGTAAGCGCGCTCTTAGAAAAAAACAGCCGGTCAAAGGTGGATACAAGCCGCAGCGATACGTGACACGCCGGCTCTTTGCAGTATCCAGGGACGGAACTCAGGTGCCCATCTCGATCGTGCACCGAAGAGGGTTGCGAAGGGATCGGAAAAACCCTCTTTTCTTATACGGCTACGGCGCTTACGGCATCAGCCTGGAACCTCAGTTCTCATCGCACCGTCTGAGCCTGTTGGACCGTGGGTTCGTCTTTGCCATAGCCCATGTGCGCGGCGGGGGGGAAATGGGACGCCCATGGTATGAAAAGGGGAAATTGCTTCAAAAAAAGAACAGTTTCCTTGACTTCATTTGCTGCGCCGAAGCGCTGATTGCTTCCGGTTATACCTCAAAAGAACTGCTGGTCTTTGAAGGTGGAAGCGCAGGGGGATTGCTGATAGGAGCGGTCCTCAACATGCGCCCCGACCTGCCTCGCGTGGTGGTTGCCAAGGTGCCTTTTGTCGACGTCGTGAACACATTGTTGGATGAAAACCTCCCCCTGACGGTCACTGAGTTCGAAGAGTGGGGTAATCCCAAGAAGCAGAAGCATTACCAATACATCAAGAGCTACTCGCCTTACGACAACATCCGGGCGGTCGCTTATCCTCACCTCCTGGTCACGGCCGGGCTCAACGATCCACGAGTTCCTTATTGGGAGGCGGCAAAATGGACGGCCAAGCTGCGACAGTTAAAGACGGACGAAAATCGCCTGCTGCTGAAGACTGATCTTGAGGCAGGGCACGGAGGCCCTTCCGGCCGCTATGCTCACATCCACGAAATTGCCTTTGAATATGCGTTTATTCTGGAATGCCTGGGGATTAAATCAAAGCAGCGTAACCGGTCTCAGAGATTGCGCTACCGCGGCAACTGATCAGGGGCGTGGGTGGTAAGAAAAAAGGTCAAAAGTACGAAGTGCCAGTACGAATTCAATTCGAGCTTCGTACTTCGAAATTCACCGTTTGCAACTCGCATTTTCTCCCCACCTGTGACGCAAAGCCAGGAGACGCTGCGCGTAAAACGGAAAAATTTCCCGCACCACTCCCTGGTTGCGTTGCGTGCTAGTCCTAAAGCAGGGTGATGCTTTGGGCATGGAAGTTGCGAGATTTACAGGTATCAGTAATCAACACACGCGACGCCCAGAAACCCAGCTACGGGTCCCGAATCATTCCTATTTTGGAGACTGCGGAAGTCACCCCTTACAATGCTTTGGTGGATAAACCGGGTGCCGGGACGCATAGCAAGTGGTCTCGGTTCCCGCCTTTCTTCTGCTTTTAGTGGGAGCGGTAAGAGTTTGGAGGAGGAAACGTTTGAGCCGATGAGGTCCGCAATCCAATCGTGTCGGTGATGTCTTAATTCAGGACATCACCATCGTGTCTTCCGATTTAACAGGAAAGCCTGTTCTGCGTTATTCTTAAATTTTTCAGATCATTGCTTCATGAGGGGTTATGTTTTTAGAGGAAACCTTAATCAAGAGATTGCTTGTTTTGGCAGCGACCATCTGGTTTTTGGGGTGTACTCAAAACCAGCAGGGTCATCCGGAGGTCACGCCGGACACGGAAGTGCACTCCGCGGCAACACCGAGCCTGAACTATTCCGCTCCTCCTGAATGGATTGTAGAGACTCCGTCGTCCCCTGTGCGGAAAGCACAGTACCGGCTGCCTAAAGTATCGGGCGATTCTGAGGATGCCGAACTGGCGGTCTTCTTTTTTCCCGGCCAGGGGGGATCAGTTGAAGCAAATCTCGATCGTTGGATCGGTCAGTTTACAAAACCGGATGGGTCCCCGGCCAAGGATGCGTCCAAGATTACCAACAAGGACATTAACGGGATTTCATTAACTATTGTCGACGTCAGCGGGACCTATAATGCCTCCATGGGACCCATGACCGATGCCAAACCCAAGCCCGGATATCGAATGATTGCAGCGATCGCAGAATCGGCAAATGGCCCGTGGTTTTTCAAATTAACAGGTCCCGCCGGTACGGTGACCAAATGGGAGTCCAGCTTTAATGATTTCTTGCAGACGCTCAAGCAGGGATGAAGCCGGCAAAATATAAATCAGGCTTGGGCACCTTTGACTGCCCTGAGGTTTAGAACGCTGCCTGCTTCGACTTGCGTGAAAAGCCCTCGAGGCTTCAGCCGCAGAGGAATGGTTCAAGGTTTTAGAGACAGTTGTGCGGCGCGGACTTCTTCCTCGGTAAATACCGCAAAAATAAAATCCAGCTGTTGCAAATAATCTCTGATTGTAGTCAGGCTTAGGGCCAACTCAGCCGCTCGTTTCCGATCCACAAAAATCTGGCTATTGGAAGGCTCAAAGTAGCGCACCAGTTTTTCTTCAGGATCAAATTTTTCGTGCAGGCGTCTGACAAGGTCGTTTGCAAAATGCCGCCCGGTCTTTGTTTCCGGTTCCATGGGCATGCCGTGATCTGCTGTAACCAAAATCAACACGTTCTCTTCTCCGGCCTTCTGAAACAGCGCTTCCATGAATTTGCCGATCTGAACATCCAACTCTGCAAGCGTTGCCTCCATCTCGGGCGAGAACGGTCCATACTGATGTCCGACGAAATCCGGCGTTTTCAAGTTCACGAGAATGAGGTCGGTGATTTCATCTAATCCGACCGGTTCATTTTTAATGAGCGCGAGCAAGCTTTCACCTTCAAAGCGAAGGAACAACGCGGACCGGGTGATGGACTCTGCATCACTAACGTTGTGTCCTTCCCAGGTTCCTTCGGAATCTTGCCACAGCGCGCGTGAATGGTTTTCCTTGAGATAAGGCGGCAGAACATAACATTCAGGGTTGCTCTCCCATGCTCCGGTTTGTTTGCTGTAGCTTGCCACCAGGATCGGCGCCGCGTTCAGCTGGCATTTGCCACGCCCGGCCATACCTCCCGCCGCATATCCTGCGCCGGCCTGAACAGCGATCACCGCCCCGCCCCGTGTCCGTAGATTCCAAACATCGGCCAGCGTCAACGCAACCAGATTCTTAGAAGCGAGGCTCGGAAAGGGGTCTTCAATCTTGCCGCTCCCCCAGTTAAAGAAAGAGTTCCCCACGATACCGTGATTCATAGGGTCGGCGCCTGTGGCAATTGTGGAATGAGCCAGGGCTGTAGCCGAGGGGAGGTAATTAATTTCCGCATTGGCAAACCAGGCCCCGCTCTCCCGCAGTTGCGTCAAATGAGGAAGCCGTTCCCGGTAACGATCGAAATAATCACGGCGCATCGCGTCAAGCACCAGGAGCAGTACCGCCTTGGGCGGTGGATTCTCAAGGTTGATCGCTTCATGAAGGATGCGCCCGGTGGTTCCAGGTAGAGCAATACCCAGGAGCGCCGCCACCGTCGGAGCGACGTCCTGCAGGCTCGCCGCATTTTTGTATACACCCCGCTTGACATACCTCCCCCCATGGAAGATCAGAGGGATCTGCACGTCATATTCCCAGGGGGTTCCGTGCATGAAGCGATAGTGGGGGCTTTCCGCAGTAATGATATGGTACTTCTTGGGAACCACCATGAGCTGACCGCTGCGGCCCGGAAAGTAGGCGCGCGCGAACATCTGCAAAAATCTCTGCCGGTCCTGCTGGGCCTTTGGCTGCGCTGTGGTACACGGGTCAAAGCAGGTGAGCATTAGGAAGGCTGTCGACAACACGAAGACGCAGCAGGTGGTGTTCTTACAATTTGGTTTGGGCCGTGAAAGCATTTTAAAACGCATCAAGAGTGGACGGCTCCCGTTCACTTCCCGACTCAGTCGAAAGCCGCTTAACAAGGCGCACCGCTGCCCAAAGAGGGTAGGCCAGAACACATTCAAGAAGAAAAAACAAAAATGCCCCCTGAAGGTGGAAGGGAGAATCCGCCAGAGGACGATAAAGAGGAACCAGCACCGCCCAGCCCAGCCTTATGGAGCTGAGTGGCCACAACAACATCACTCCATGATCGTTGGCGTCGGCCGTACAGAGTGTATCCAAGAAGCTATGGCTGAACAGCGCTAAAAAAAACAAGCCGCAGCTTAAGGTGGGCAACAAACGCTCCCGCACGGCTGACCAGAGCAAGGTCAAAAAGGCAAAAAATACGACGGAATGGGAGAAAGTACGATGGAACTCGTCAAGGGGAACGCCCAAACCCCGCACCAGCGCGAAATCGAAATCAGGCAGCAGTGCGAGAAACGCCACTGCTGTCCATAGTCTCGTACTCCTCGATCCCACAAGACCAAGCGCCACACTGCAGTGAGCAATTGGCAAAGACATTTCTTGCCTCAGCGACGGTATCGTTGTTGTTCGATCCAATGAAAACCGCAAAACCCGAGGCGCGCAGGAAGCGCCAGCGGAGTATGTGCTCCTGCAACGCCTTCAGAAGTGCTCCGTCACCGCCTCTGAAAGATCTGCCCGCGGCTGCCGTTGCATTAAGGCGCCACTGGATCAGAGGCGCGCACCAAGCGCAGCGGAGTATGTGCTCCGTTTGGCGTTGTGATCAGACGCAAGACTAGACGTCGACCGGAACGCGAGCCCCCTCGTTGAAACGGTTGGTAAAGTTGGCGGTGGCCACCACGAGGACCAGCTCCACGATCTGCTTTTCGTTAAAATGCTGCCCCAGCCGTTCTAGATTAAGCTCGGTCACGGCGCCGGGAAAGCCGGTGAGCAACTCCGTAAAATCAATTACCGCGCGGTCCTCGGGTGTCCAGTGGTCGAGGTTCTTGCCCCCGGGCTGCTGAAGCGACTGGATCTGCTCATCGCTAAGGCCATTCTGCTTCGCCGAAGCAGTATGTGCCCGCGTTCAATATTCACAACCGTTCAATATTGAAGTCCTGAGGTAGGCAATTTCCTTCAGCTTGGGAGACAGTTCCCCTTTCGCCCACAGACTTCCGTAAAAATTTGCAAAATGAGTAAGCGCTTCCGGCTTATGTGCCATGACACGGAAGAAATTCAGCACCTTTCCTCTTTTCTTTTCCATCTGCTCGAAAAGTTCTCTTGCCGGACCAGCCTGCTCTTTTTCAACGGGTTGTATTTTCATATTCCTCCTCGAATTTCCGCTCAAAAAGCGGTGTCCCATCTTAGCATAGCGAATTGAAGGGACAGGATGTCAATGACTGTCCGGACGTGGTATCCTAGTGGACGTTTCTTCAATCAGGATGCAAGCTGATTTTAAGACCTGCCCCTAAGGATCATGCGTGGGAAAACGGCCCTTTTTCTCAGAGGTTGGCTGGTAGCGATTTCCATTGCTCTACTGTTTTCCTCACTCTACCTGGGAGGTCTGGAAGTCTCACATACCTGTCATTTTGAGGGCAAGGTCACTGGCTCCTCCAAAGACCATCAGCTGTTTTCTTCCTCCGTCCGGGCAGGTCATCTCCATGAGGCTTGTTTCCTCAGCGGCATCTGTAGTGTTGCCGCCCAGAACGCGCCAGCCGTCGATTTTCTTGCAGCCGCAAAACACCTAACGGCGGTGGGTATGCTGTTCCGACCCGGTTTCCTGGATCCCTGCTTCTATTTGCGGGCTCCCCCGCGCTCCGACGTCTAACCTCTTATTTTCCTGACAAAGAATTCGAGCGGGAGATAACCATGAAACAGCTTTTATTTATATTGATTTTTGGTTTTTCCAGTTCACTGTTTGCGCAGGTGCCCACCGGGAGCATTAAAGGGAATGTCCAACTGGAAGAAAAACAGCTCATGCTGCATCACGTTACTGTTTTGATTGTCCAGCTCAGCCGTTCCACGGAAACCGATGAATTGGGCCAGTTCCAGTTTCAAAACATACCCCCAGGCACTTACGATCTAGTGGCAAGCACGGCGGGCATAGCTTCCGAACTCCAGACCGTTCAAGTCACCGCGGGAGGAGAGGCAATCGTCAACTTTGCGTTAAAGCTTTCGCCGATTCGGCAGGAAATCACCGTGACGGCATCCGGAGCTCAGGAGACCGCTTTTGGTTCTTTCCTCAGTGTGAATTCTATGGATTCATTCGAGCTCGCTGAAGAGGGCGCCACGGCCATAGGAGAAGTTCTGGAAGCACAGCCAGGTGTGGCCAAACGCAGTTTTGGTCCAGGAGCGGCCCGTCCCGTAATCAGGGGCTTTGACGGAGACCGCGTGCTGGTCCTGCAGGATGGCGTCAAGACGGGATCACTTGCGTCGCAGTCAGGCGATCATGGCGAACCCATTGATGTCCTTCAGCTGGACCGGCTTGAAGTCGTCAAAGGTCCGGCCACGCTGCTTTACGGCAGCAATGCCATTGGCGGTGTGGTCAACGCCGTGTCTGGACATCACCAGATGAAAGAGCAGGCACAGGACGGGACCCGAGGCTACCTTACCGGAATAGGTGGCGTTGCCAACCGATACGGCGGCGGCGGAGCCGGAATTGAATATGCGAAAAACCGCTGGCTTTTTTGGGCAAGCGGCGGGAACCAGAGCACAGGCGACTACCACACTCCAGCGGGCAAAGTGCTGAATTCAGAAACCCGCATCACCACCGGCCTGGCAGGGTTCGGCTGGTTTGGAAATCGCAGCTTTTTAAGCTTCGGCTATGACTATAACGATGGCCGTTATGGCATTCCCAGCGGCGAGGGCGATGAAGAGCATGAGAAACCAGACCACCTGCATCATGAAGCCGACATCGATTACTTTCGGCGCAATCTGCGAGTGTCAGGTGGCATTCAACACATGCGGTCGTTTCTTGAAGGCGCTCGCTTCACGTTCAACTACAGCAACTGGAATCACAAGGAGCTGGAGATCGCTGAGGAAACTGAGGAAGTCGGCACTTTTTTTCAAAACAAACAATACACCTGGAACGCCTACTTTGATCAACGGCGCTATGGAAAGTTGAGTGGGACCTTGGGATTTTCGGGCATGCAGCGCGATTATTTTGTGCAGGGCGAAGAAGCGCTGACTCCACCCGCGAAGCAAAATGTCTTGGCATTCTTTGCGCTCGAGGAACTTGATTTCGAACATCTCAAGGTACAGTTCGGCGCTCGTTTGGAGAGCACCAGATATCACCCGTTGAATCTCCATAAGAGATCTTTTACGGGCGCCTCAGGTTCTTTAGGCGCGCATGTCCCTCTCTGGCCCGGCGGTGCACTAGTGGCCAACTTTACCCATTCCTACCGCGCGCCGGCTCTCGAGGAACTTTATAACCGCGGTCCTCACCTGGGAAACCTCACGTTTGAGATTGGAAACCCTGAGTTAAAGCGCGAACGAAGTGACGGCGTGGATTTGTCGCTGCGTCATCTGGGCCAAGAACTTCAATGGGAAAGTAACTTTTACTATTACGATCTTGGCAATTTTGTTTATCTTGCTCCCACGGGAGAGCGAATAGATGAGCTCACCGAGGCGATCTATGCGCAGGCCGGTGCGCGATTCGTGGGCACAGAAGTGACGGCCGACTTTTCGCTGCATCCCAATCTGTGGCTGAATGCGGGTCTGGACTACGTCCACGCTGAGCTTCGCGGCTCAAGTACTCCCTTGCCGCGGATTCCTCCTTTACGCGGCCGCTTTGGCTTTCATATCCGGTACCGAGAGCTGAGCATCAAACCGGAAATGATCCTTGTGAATGAGCAAGAGCGAATCTTCCGGACGGAGACACGAACCGCTGGCTATTCAGTGGCCAACCTGGCCGTCAGCTACACGTTGCCGTTGACGCATTTTTCACATCATTTTGCTGTGAACGCATTCAATCTTGGCAATCGTCTTTACCGCAATCATGTTTCCTTCATCAAAGATCTGGTTCCCGAAATTGGACGCGGTATCCGGTTTACTTATTCAGTGAAGTTTTTTTGATCGCGTGGGCGTCCTCGGAGTGCACACCCAAAGTCAATCCGAAGCGCGAGGGGAACGGCAGTGAGCGCTCCTCGATGAGCGCACTGGGAGCGCTCCGTGACCGTCGCGCCTCTGATTCGGATGCGTCACGGCTCTAATGGCAGACGGCATAATCGTGCAAGGGTGCGCGCCAGTGCCTGCGTCCCCATGAACCCTTCCCCATGGGCTTGTGCTGAAGAAAAAAGCTGGTGAACCAGCGCCACGCCCGGCAAGGACGCCTGGACCTCCCGGGCTGTCTCGAGAACAATTCGAAGATCCTTCTGGACCAAGTCAATCGTAAAGCCGGGAGCATTATCCCCGGCAATGATGCGGGGTCCAAGGTTGCTGAGTTGCCAGCTTGCAGCCGCTCCCTCCTTGACCGCACTGATGATGCTGAGCGCGTCCAGGCCGTTTTTTTTTGCAAATGCAATGGACTCGCACACGCCGAGCAGCGTGGCCACCACCAGGATTTGATTGCAGAGCTTGGTCAGCTGCCCGCTTCCACTCTTCCCGCAATAGGTGATGGACTTTCCGAGCACTCTAAAGATGGGCAGGCCGCGCTCAAATGCTGCTGGGTCCCCTCCCACCATGATTGCCAAGGTGGCATTCTTAGCCCCCACGTCTCCTCCGGAGACAGGAGCGTCCAGCAGGAAAGCTCCTTTTCCGCGCAGCCTGCTTTCAATATACCTTTCCATGCGCGGTGAAATGGTGCTCATGTCGACGACCAAGGAGTCAGGAGATATTCCGTGAATAACGCCTTCCGGGCCAAGAATCACTTCCTCGACATCAGGAGAATCCGACACCATGGTAATCACAACGTCGCTGTGCTCTGCCAACTCCCGTGGCGCGCGGGCTATCTTCGCACCCCGTGAATACAGAGGCTCGGCTTTGGCGCGAGTACGGTTGTAAACCGTCAGCGGATAGCCTGCCGCCAAGAGGCGTCCCGCCATTGGCGCTCCCATAATTCCCAGCCCTATGAAACCGATTTTCGGAAGCTCCTGCTCATCACTCATGTGTCCACCCTCCTCTTCATTCTTGGCCGCGTCTCTCCGTGAAACTCGCTCCGTCTCACTCTCGCAGGTAAGAGGAGCGCAGATTTCTGGTTATTTGCTCGATTTAACGCCCCTATAGCGACAAATCTCCCACTGCTTTAAAATTGAATCAAACTGCTCGGCCGCCCGAGCATGATCGGCCAGGGTACTGCCGGAAAGAGGAGTCTATGAACCGTCGATTCAAGTTGCTGATCTTTGTCATTTTCGCCTTCGTAGTTATCGCGCTTCTGCTTAGCTGGTTGAGCTACGCTTTTTTTGGCAGACCTAAGGAAATCCATGAAGGGAGCGTGGTGGAGATCGCCTTGCGCGAAACCATGCGCGAACTCCCTCCTGAAAGCCCTGTAGCCCAAATGCTGGATCCCTCCCCGAACCTCTGGGACCTGAGACGTATCTTTCAAATGGCCGCACAAGACAAACGTGTCAAAGCCGTCTACTTGGAAATCCCTGCCCTCGTGATCAGTTGGGGACAGACCGAAGAGCTTCGGGATTTAATGGCGGAGTTCCGCAAATCAAAAAAGCCGGTGCATGCCATGCTTGTTTCGGATATCCCAGGTGAGCTGGAAATATATTTGGCATCCGCAGCTGACTCAATCACGATGAATCCCGACTCGGGCCTTCTCGTCAACGGGCTTCTCGCGGAAGTGACATTTTACAAGAAGACTCTTGAGAAGCTTTACGTTCAGCCGGAGTTTATTCAAATGAAAGAGTACAAGAGCGCCGAAACTTACAGTCGTGAAAGCATGACTCCGGAAATTCGCAGTATGTATGAATCTTTGCTCAAGGACGTTCAAGGCCGCTTTGTTGCGAGCGTCTCCCGGGAAAGGAAGATCGCCCCGGATCGTTTGCTGCAATTGATGGCGAAGGGCACGGCCACGGCTTCAGTCGCGCTTAAAGAGAACCTGGTGGACCGACTGGGCTATAAGGACGAGATTGAGCAGAAATTGAGTCATCGCACCAAGAACGGCGAGAGCAAGTACTTAGGTATCCCTGCCCAGGATTATCTGGAATCTGCTCAGCGAAGCTTCAAAACAAGGTCTGAATACAAAGTGGCGGTGGTAGGCGGTGTTGGGACGATCATTGCAGGCGAAACCGAGCCATTGTTTGGCACTCTGGGGGGTGTCCGCACCGCCACTCAGCTGCGTCAACTGCGCGAAGACAAGGAGATTAAGGGGGTGATTTTACGGGTTGACAGTCCCGGCGGCTCCGCAGTCGCTTCCGACATGATCTGGCGGGAAGTCGATCTTCTGGAAAAAGCCGGTAAACCGGTGATTGTGTCGATGTCGGGCGTTGCCGGCTCCGGCGGGTATTACATATCGATGGCCGCACGCCGCATCGTTTCGCAACCTTCCACTATTACCGGGTCCATTGGAGTCATTTTTGGCAAGTTCAATATCCGCGGTTTTTACGAATGGCTGGGCATGAGCATTGATGAGGTTAAACTGATGCCCAATGCCGACATTTTCTCAGCTTTTAATTCGCTCGACGAAGATCAACAGGCTCAGATTAAGTCGTGGATGGAAGTAATTTACGATAACTTCGTTCGCAAGGCCGCGGTCGGCAGAAAAACCAGCTACGCGACACTCGAACCCAAGGCCCACGGAAAGATTTACACCGGAGCACAGGCCAAGGAGCTGGGCTTGGTCGACCTGATCGGGGGCATGCAGACTGCCGTCGGCGAAATGAAAAAGTTCCTGAAAGTGCCTGCCGACAAAGAACTGGAATTGATTATTTATCCGCGACCCAAGAACTTGCTGCAAATCCTTTTGGAAGGCAACCTGATTTTCTCTCAGCCCATTAATCTTACGGGATGGCTCAAAGAGCAGATGGGGGTGCTCTCCAGACCCGCCCCATGGCTGCTCACCCCCTTGTTCCGGATTTACTGACGTTTACATGCGCCAAAGCTCAAGCGTGCACCGCTGAGGCGGATTTGTCTTAAGTTGTTGCTATTGCTTTCTTTACCTGGCTTGCAGCCGTTTCCCAACGATCTTATATGTTAATGTGGAAAATAAAAGGAGGTGAACAAGATGGTTAAGCTCATGGAACGCGAAGAAGAGAAAATGGAAAAAAAAGAAGAGAAGCTCCCAGCACGTCGGAGCAAGTCTGTGGCTGCTCCATTCTTTGAAAGTCCCTTTCTTTTCATGAGGAAGTTTTCAGAAGAAATGGATCGCCTCTTCGATAGCTTTTTCGACAATTTCGGGATGGGTCGCAGCTGGCTGCAACCGCGCCCATGGTCGCGCGAACTGGAAGGAGGCGTCTGGTATCCTCCGGTAGAAGCTTTTGAGCGGGACAACAAGCTGGTGGTTCGATGCGAACTACCGGGTCTCAAGAAGGACGACATTAATGTTGAGGTTCGTGAGGACAGCCTGGTGATTTCAGGCGAACGGAAAGAAGAACGTCACGAAGAACGCGAAGGGTTTTACCGAAGTGAGCGAAGCTATGGCAGCTTTCATCGAGCCGTCCCACTTCCGCGAGGCACCAAGTCAGACCAGGCGAAAGCTTCTTTCAAGGACGGCGTTCTCGAGATTAGCATCCCGACAGAACAGCCGATGAGCGGCCGGCGAATTGCCATACAAAGCTAGGCGAAATCTTGTTGCAGATCGACGTCCCTGATTTCAGGAAGCGACGATGAAGGCGATGCAGAAGCAGGCGTGGAGGAGCAACAGAGAAAACGGGGCCGTTCGCCGTACCCCTCTCGGGGCCGGTGAAGTTGTTGCGCATCGGGCTCTTCCTCGCTTCGCGATTTGCGCGCTAGCCAGTCAGCAGTCAAACCTCGGCAGCAATCGACGCGCGCTTTCAGAGACTGTACGAGCGCCGCTTCTGGGGCGGTCGACGGATCGCCCGCCCCTAAAAGCGGCTACCTGTTGCATCCTCAGGGTGTCGCTCTAACTACCTGGGGATTCCCGTAACTTGAATTGCGACTTCGCGATCACGCGAGCGATTATCAAAATCAATCAGGACGATTTGCTGCCAGGTTCCGAGACGCATTCTTCCCTGGTAGACGGGAATGGTCAGAGAGGGCTTGAGCAAAGACGCACGGAGGTGCGAAAACCCGTTCCCATCGTGCCAAGTTTTCTCATGATGATAGTCGCGTGTGGCTGGAATGATCCGATTGAAGAACTCTTCCAGATCTTTCACGAGACCCGGCTCATACTCAACCGTTGTAATACCGGCAGTAGACCCCATTACAAAAACCAGGACTGAACCTGAATAGATCCCCGATTGCTCGAGCCTTTCTGACACCGGCACGGTGATATCGACCACATCACAGTACCCTTTGGTGCGAACTTGTAGAACGAAATCTCTGGTGATCATGCTTGAAGTTAACCTTCGGCTACCGGCAGCGACTCCAGGGTGCTGAAACATTCGTGAGCACCGGCCGGCGCCAGACATACCCCGTCGTGTTCGACCCAGGCATGGGCCTGAAGGCCCTCGGCCCCCTTCGTGACCCCCAACCTCACCCGGCTCGAAATGCCCTGCTTTTGAAGGAGCCGGTAAACGACTACCGACTCGGAAAGACAAGTGATCTGAAAGGGGAGACGGTACTTGGCTGCTCGCACCAATGCTGCAATCCTTTGCGCTCGTGGCAAGTTACGGCTTCCCTGTGCTTTCTTCAAAACTGTTATGGACTCCTGCAAGGGCTTACGCCAGATTTCCTTCCGGAACTGAAAAACAACCGACACCAGGGGAAGCAGAAAAAAAGCGCGAAGCACAATGAGCTTTTCTCCGCGGCTCAGTTTCAGAAAATGAAGCGCATCATAGACCGGCTGCATTAGTGGGTTTTGTGAAAGCAGATCAACCGCTAGATTGACCTCCAGGCCGCAGATTACTATAATTTTGAGCCTTCACGCACCGCTATTTTAATGAACAACGCTTTCATGCTTCTACTCCTCTATCTTCGGCTCACCATCGGGCTCATCTTTTTGGCAGCGGGCCTTACCAAGGTGCGCAACCCGCGTCCTTTTCAACAGGCCATTCGCAATTTTCGAATCTTACCTTCGAAGGCTGCTCAACAAATGGCTCCCTTGATTGTTGCGGCGGAAGTGGGGGGAGGTATCCTGCTTGTTCTGGGAATTGCGAGCTGGTTGGGCGCCGCTTTACTGGGTCTTCTTACTGTAGGCTTTATCTATGGTCTGGTGGCCAACATCCTCAAGGGCCGGCGCGATCTGGATTGCCGCTGCTTCGGCCGTTCCAGCGGGGGTATCGGCTGGGCACACGTGGCTCAGGATGCAGTCCTGTTGGTCGGAACTGTATTGATCATTGTGCTCGAAAACAAATCCCCTCAGGCATTTCAATGGTCAGTGAGCTTGGATCTTGCTGAAGGTCTAGCCTCCAGAACCGCACTGTTCACCCACCTGCTGGCCCTATATACCGCCGCCGCTTTTCTTATATTTCAAGAGGTTTTTTGGATGCGGAGGGAACTTCAGGAGCGTTTTAACCGACGGCCCGTAGTAGCAAGGCAGGAATCATAATGGACTTCTTGTTTTACTCAAATATTGCCCTCTGGGTAGCTTTCGTGCTTCAGGCGCTTTTTATTCTGGCTTTGTTCCGCTACATCGGTTATCTCCTGGAACGCGTTCCTCCTGAGGGGCTTCCACTGGGTCAGAAGCCTCCGCGGCGCGAGGTTGAGGACCTGGATGGCGCAAAACATATCCTCGGGGAGCCGTCCCCAAGGCCCAGGGTGTTGATATTCACCGCTCCTGGATGTCCCTGGTGTGAGAAGCTGGCTCCTGAAATAGCACCCTTTGCCCAATCGGTTGCGCCTACTTACGATGTTTTCGTTATTGTAATGGCCAACCAAAAGCCCGAGGATGCGCGGAAATATATCGCCCGCATCGCACAAAATGGCGTGGTGAAAGGAGTCGTAGCTCCTCACCTGATGGAGCCCTACAAAATCGTGGGAACGCCGTACGCTATTGTGCTGGACGAAGAGGGCCTGGTTCGTTCCAAAGGCGTTACAAACACGTTGACAGACCTCCAAACGCTGATTATACTAACCTCTTCTCGCTAAATTGGGGCTAAAGGGGGAAATTCAATGGGCAAATTAATTTCCAAAGTCGTAGAAGAAACCTCGCGTCGTTCTTTCCTGCAAAGGATTGGCAGAATCGGCCTGGGCATGGGTGCAGTTCTCGGCGGCGTTCTTTTGCCTCTACATGGGCAGCAAACCTGTACTGCAAGCGGTTACTGCGCCTCCAATAGGGGCGCGCCGACGTGCCGGTCCAGGGCTTGCAACGAAGTTTGCCCTGGTGGTGGACCGGCTGGAACCGTGAGCACGTGTTGTTGCACGCGCTTCCTTGATCAGGGTCCCTTAGGGCCGCGCTACCAGTGCAATTGCGTTCAGGTATAGCCGAACGGGTTCAGCTTGATCCCTAAGAGATTCCTTGAGTGATTTTCCGCCCGGGGGGTAGGCGGGTGTGCGTTCAGATAAGGGCATTTGTGCGGTGGGCCCTTTGTTTCCAAGATTCGAAAATCTGACAAACGTCACAAAACATCACAAAACCTCTTGACACCCCGCTCAGGCCCTGAATAAGCTATTAGTGAGACCGAGGAGGGGGAAATTCAATGGGCAAATTAATCTCCAAAGTCGTAGAACAAACATCGCGGCGTTCTTTCCTGGAAATGGTTGGCAGAATCGGGCTGGGCATGGGCGCCGTCCTGGGCAGTCTTCTCCTGCCGCTTCACGGGCAGCAAGGAACTTGTGTAGCCTCCGGCTTCTGTGCCGACAACCGCGGTAGGCCGGTTTGCCGAGCCAGGCCCTGTAACGAAATTTGTCCCGGCGGTGGACCGGCTGGAACCGTGAGCACGTGCTGTTGCACGCGCTTCCTTGACCAGGGCCCGCTGGGACCGCGTTACCAGTGCAATTGCGTTCAGGTTTAGCCTTGCACCTTCGAAAAAGGTCTTAGAGAAACTGGTCTCAGGGGCATGAGGCTATTTCTTATCCTCCGGGAGAGAAGAACTGTAGTTGCCTGACCAAAATCTGCCAGTGAATGTCAGAGGCGCGCACGAAGCGCCAGCGCAGTAAGCGCTCGCGTTTGTCGTACCAGGAGCGCTCGTTGGCACTCGCGCCTCTGATCCGTCACGCCAATTGATCCACCGTGCCAAAGGATGCGTCGCGTTTCACCGCCCTGCATCCAATTTAGAGCAAATCAGAGGCGCGCACGAAGCGCCAGCGGAGTAAGCGCTTTTACGACCGCGCCAGGAGCGCTCCTTGCAGTCGCGCCTCTGATAAGACTTGGCGCTGTGGGCTCAGCGCCGCTGCCGATCTTGGCACGGCGGCGATTTACCGGCCTCAATTTTCCAAAGGTAAAGACGGTGGAGCATACCGTCTTGATCCTTCACCATCTGCACCCTTTGGGGAGGCATCCCTGGAAGATCAGAGTCACAGGAAACAATGCGCGTTCCGGAGCGAAGTGACAGAAGGTGGGAGCGGATGGCCAGATTGGAAGGCCATGGAAAATAAAACGTGACCACGGTGGCCTCTGAGAAATCCACGTCTTGAATTCTCTTCTGAATAAATCTTGTTCTTGCCTGGACTCCCGCTTTTCTTGCATTTCCCCGCGCTTCCGCAATTCGAACCGGATCCACGTCAATCCCCACACCTCGGGCGCCAAAAAGCGTAGCCGCAGCAATGACCACCCGGCCATCGCCACACCCCAGGTCATAAACTACATCGTCCGGCGTGATCTCCGCCATTTGAAGCTCTCGAAGCACGATCTCCGCAGGCGTCGGGTAATAGCGCGCAAGATCACGCTCAGGCGAGTTGGGTGAAAAGGCGGATTTTAACGCGATGCGGATGGGCCGAGCGAGATAGGTGAGGGGCCAACAGGCCACTATCGACGGCAAATCACTCCACGTGGGATCAAATGCAAAGCGAACCAGGTAAGTCAGCTTATCTTTCCAGCGCTCTCTGGATCTCACGTGAAATGGAACGGTTTCCCTTGTCCTGGGAATCGGGCTACCGGAGGTTTCCAGGTGCTTGAGAACATCCAATGCCAGTTCGCACGCCGAAGCGTCCTTCCTGACACATTTATCTATCGCTTGAGGCAACACACATGCCAACAGATTCCCAGCCACCAGGAGTCCTGTGTACAGCATGCGTAGCGTCCCGGTCTCCCTTGCCCTTCGCATGAGGTAATCCCAATCAAGAGATTTCGTGCTGCGGATGAGGCATTTGACGTCGGCAATCCAGGAAAGTCTCGACCACAGATGCTTGGCGCCGTGGCAACAGAGGATCAGGAGGAGATCTTCATGGGAGGGCACCGGAGTGGGCATCCCTCCTAGGTGTGTATAACGACGGCGACTCCAGAGCAGGTCGTCATTAAGAAGAACTGAGAAATATTTCGGGGCAAACTCCCAGTGAAGCTCGACCCTTAAGTCATCTCTGTTTCTATCACAGATGTACTGGCCCTGCCGTAACAACCAGTATTGCTCCGGTCTCGAGGCAGCAGGCACCTCGGGCGTGAAGCCTTCGGCCATCAGCAGATCACGAGCTTTCCACACGTCGTTACGACGGATCAAAAGGTCCAGGTCTCCAAATCTACGCAAGGAAAGACTTCCATAAAACTGTTGTGCGAACGTTGGACCCTTGAAGGTCATCACGTCGATGGGGAAACGGGCGAAAGCAACCAGCAGCTTGCTCAGCTCAGAGCAGGAGTAAAGGTTTCGACAGGTATTCTCCTGAACGTGATTGTGGAGCGTCAGCAGAATTTCCTCTGGGACCAGGCGCTCCGTTCCCGATTCCCGTAGAGAATGCAGCAAAAGGGGTGTGAGAGTGTGGCAGGCTGCCAGCCTCAGCAAATGAACCCAATCGGGCGGCTGTTTGAGGAGATGCTCAAGGACCTCCTCAGATTTAGCGGGCTGCAGGCTGGCGCAGCACCGCAGGATCTCAAACTCACAGGAGGCCATTTTCCCGAATTAAATGGGCGGCCGCATCCAGTCCCGCGTTTTCCAAAGGAAATGACAAGACAAACGCGGGCACACGACGCATCAATACTCCCAGGCAATTCAAGTCACTTGCCAAGGCGTGCACAGCGTGATTGTGGACCCACAAGACATTTCGCTGCAGCATGAGGAAAAGCTCATGCCCGCCAACGGATCGAATTTCAGCCCGTTGCTGATTCAAAGGCATAACCGGGTTTAAAAGGCACAGCGAGTGAAGGGGGAGGGCTTTGGTTTGTACTGCATCCTCGGGAGGTGTCCACACCCACTTCTTCATGGGAGGAGGGGGAGGGCGAAACACATCGTAAAGCCCGTACAGTCGGGCCGAATCCTTCTCAAGGCGAAGCTCCCCCAGGCCTGGACCGGCCCAAACGTTTTGTCCCTTTCGTAAGTAAATCGGCAAAACGTCATCGGTAAGAAGTCGATTCCCCTGCTTCACCAACAGCGCCGCCAAGGTCGACTTTCCGGAGCCACTGGGTCCAATAAACGCCGCAGCACGCCGGCCCATCTGCACTGCGCTCGCGTGCAGGCACGTGATTCCCCTGAGGTGGAGAAGGCGCGGCAGCATGGCGCGGCCAAGGACAAAGGCGAGCAAAGCAGGTTGAGCGTTTTTCCTCGGAAATAATCGAAGATTTGCCCCCTGCGAGTCGATTAAAAAATCAGCCAGCGAGTGAAAGCGGTAGGCGTAGGCTCCGGGAAAAGTTGCGAAGGAGGGAAGTCCATTTCCGCCGTGGCTCCAGCGAATGCCGGCTGCATATGCTTTATTTTGCCTTACCAGAAGGACAACGTCAGCGGAGCTCAGCGGCTCATCTTCTTCGAACCACTGAAACTTCTGACCGAAGAGAAGAAAGGGATTTCTTGACTGACCGAGAAGGAAAGGCAGCAAGATAAGCGGGATTTAGAATGACGGATTAGGTCTCTCTTAAGCTCTGGTATTGGCCGCGGTGTCGTGACGGGTGCCGCCGCCCCCGGCCGTGAGTTCATCGACGGTGCCATAGGTACGAAGGTGCGGGACTTCGTAGTTTTTTCTGATTACTTTGCCGTCCTTAGAGTTCTCATTCACAGAATCATCCTTCGGCTTCATACAGGATCTCCTTCTTCTTTAAGTATAAACGCGGCGTTGAACTTAGGCCATAAAAAACTGGGAGGGCTGCCCAATTGATTCTCGAAGACAGTCATCGTGGGATAAAGTCGGCTTCTCGCCCCGCAACCAGCATCGTGCCCAGGCCTCCATAGAAACCAGCCTCCACAACTCATCCGAACTGCGGTTCTTTCCCGAAGCAAAATCAGAGAGGAAACGGGTCAGCAGGTTTTGATCCACTATCCTCAACTCGATCAGTGTAGTCGCCTGAAAAAAGGGATTGCCTTTTAAAAGCTGAGCTTTCAATCCTTCCTCCATCGCACGGTCCATGATCTTGTAGTTCCCCCGGGGGCGGGTTTTAGTGGTTTGACTGAGAATTTGTGCAAGCAACCTTCGGGAAGGGCCGGATTTCTCCAAAAAAACCAAAGCATTCAGACAACTTTCAATAACCCGCCGGTCGAGGTAAGGAGCCGACTGCTCGATACCCTCCAGCGCAGGTGAGGGATAAAGCGGATAAACAGTCCGCAAAAATTGGTCCAGTTGAAAGCGTTTGTCCCAGTCTGACAGACTGCAGCGCTGTGCTTTTTGGCGCGCATTCACGGCGTGATGGGCGGTCCATTCCGCCAGCGTCCCGGCAAGTTTGGGATCCAAGAAGGGCAGAATTCCACCGGACGGGTGCAATGAGGTGCGGACCTTCTTAGCAGCATTCCAGAGCCGGGGCCACAAAAGCGGAATTAAAGGTCGGATGACATAAGGCCAGAACAAACGGTGCGCAGGGCGATCCAATTCTTTCGACCAGACATGCATCTGCCGCCAGGCCGAAACCAGCCTTTTCCCGGCCACCATCTCGGCAGCGTTGAGGAGTGAAGACTGAACTACGAAATTGCCGCCGTCTCCCGTGATGATCAAACTTACGCCACGGGAGGCCAGACACCGTGCCTGTTTGCGGCGTTCCTGCCAGCCAAAGCCCAACTCAGGTAATCCAAGATCGAAAACATGCTGGTGCAAGCCAATGAGGCCATCCTCGTTTTCCACCCTAGAGTAAACCGCTGCGATTTTCCAAGGTCTCAGCAAACTGTCGACGTCGGAGCGCTCATCGGATTCCGGGTAGCCATAGTAATAATTGCAAGGGAACGGCGCAGGAAGGCGCTCGCCACGTTGGCGCATCCACATCCAGAGACTGAACAAAGCACCCGAATCCCAACCGCCACTCAAAGAAATACCGGCCCGGCTGTGACCTGTGAGGCGATCGCGGAGCGTAGATATGAGCGCCTCCGTACATTTTGCGACCAGTTCCTCCTCATTAGCACCCCCGCTTTCGCCGTCGAAGACAGACCAGTAACGGTGCAAACGAAGCTCACGGTTGCTGGCAATGAGCACATGAGCAGCGGGAAGTCTGCGCACCTGTGCACAAGGAGTTCTCTCGGGCTCTACACAGCCCCGGCC
Organism: Acidobacteriota bacterium; assembly: GCA_016211085.1. Lineage (GTDB taxonomy): Bacteria > Acidobacteriota > UBA6911 > RPQK01 > JACQSY01 > JACQSY01. Next base: position 30,227 of record JACQSY010000029.1, read on the forward strand.
TACCAGCAAATCCAGAATTCCGTAAAGGTCCTCACGCGGAGAAAAAACAGGTCCCTGGAGAAGCTGGTTGGCGCCGCCTGCAATCCATAAAGTTCCATCGTCCGTCTGGGTATAAAAGAGCGGAGCAACGCCTGAGCTATCGCGGGCGCAAAGAAGTTCGCGCTTTTTCGAGCTCCAGATGAGAAAGACGTAGTCACCATAGAGGTAAGCTGCACACCTGTTGCCCCATCTCTGGTACGCCAGGAAAACCAGCGCCGCTGGAGAGAGAGCCGTTGCACCTTTTTGAACGTTTAAAGCGCGCCTTAATTCCGTCTCGGCATCGATCCTGCCCTCCAAAATCACTGTTAACCCGGACTCATGATCGTGAAAAATGGCCGGATCTCTTGACCCAGCATCCGGTAGAGGCCGGGTTACCATAAAAGCAGCGGATTCTTCGAACCACTCCTCAGTCTCGCCTGCACCAGGTCGGATTCCGGCCGACCTCATACGCTCCAGGAGCGTACGATTGATCGGTTTTCCCTGGAAGTTAACAGCGGCCGAAATGCTCATCGCTTATTCTGACTTATTCAATAAAGCTTTCATGGAGCGGTGAAATTCTTGAGCCAGCCCCTTACCGCGCAGAACAATTTGTAAATGGGAGCGCCCCAAGGCCGTTGACAGAAGGTGAGCCACCCGAGGTGCAGGCGAGTTCGCAGGCATGGAGTCCCTCCCGCAACGGCCAAGCGGTAAGCTGAAATGGCGTCATGGAGGCGTCCTTCCTTGGCGTAGAGCCGCCCGAGCTTAGCACAGACTTGAAAATGTCCCCGGTCGACGGGCCTTTTATAAAAGCTCGAAATCGGTGAATTCAGAGGCGCAGCTCCTGCAAGAGCCAGTTTTAAAGAAGTGCGATAGGCTTCGGAAGCTTCATTGAGGCGTCGTGTCTCCATCAACAGATCGCCCATCAATCGATGAGCATCGGTCAGCGAGGAGTCGATACGGAGGGCTGTTTTAAGCCATTCTTCAGCTTCTTGCCATTGCCTTCTTCTTAGAGTGATTTGCGCCAGCCCTAAACACGCATACGGGTCCTCCGGATCCAGCGCGCGGGCTCTAGCGCACTCCGATTCCATCCTTGACCAATCATTTTGAAGCTGAGCCAGGACCCCGGCGCTCTTCCATCTCATTCGGTAAGCAGGGTCTTTGGCTATGGCATCTCTGTAACGGGCGCGCGCCTCCTGCAGACGCCCCTGTAAATAAAGAATCTCGGCAAGGTGAAACGAAGGCGCAGCAAAGCCGGCCTCTCTTTGTAGCGCTGCAAAACACATTCTCTCAGCCTCCGCCAGTTTCCGTTCGGTCGCAAAGAGTGCTGAACGCCGCAGATATTCAGCCGCCATCACCAAGCTACTTTGCTTCTTCTGGAAACGATCCTGCAACTCTTCGGCAAAGTGTCGCCATCGCAGCGGTGTATATCCGCCTTCTACCGATCGGGAAATGGTGATTACAGCTGGTCGAATGTTTTTCTTATTGAGCGACTCGACCATCTCTTCAGGCCAGCACCACGGCAGCTCCGGATGAGAGTCTTTTTTTCGATAAGAGACTTCGGGAATCACCAGGAAATCCAGGTCCACGTCCAGAAGTAATGGAGCTTGCATGAGCGGCGGGAGCTGACCCAGCGTACACGCAGTCACTTTTCTCCCGAGCAGCCGTGCTGAAATTCTTCCTTCGCCCTCCATGCGCGGTAATTGTGAGTCCGGATAAAGCCGTGCTAGACGCTTCAAATGCAAGACCACTGCTTTTTGTGATGCGGAAGAAATCTTTGACGCCGCGGGAACGACCCAGTAAACCTCTCGGATGATCTTTTCATGGAGGGCACAGCAGATGAAGCTGGCAATAGAGGGAGAGGAGCCATTCTTAACCCAGTTCAAGTCATGATGGGCATCAATGTGGACCAGAGTCGAATCGCACAAATTTTTTGCCCTCCAGACGCTGAGCGCCTGATCGTGATTTTCAAGAATGTGAATTGGCATCAAGGAAGGGTTATCTCCACCAGCGCGGTATCAGAGGCGCGCACGAAGCGCCAGCGCAGTAAGCGCTCGCGTTTGTCGCACCAGGAGCGCTCGTTGGCACTCGCGCCTCTGATCCGTCACCCCAATTGATCCACCATGCCAAAGGATGCGTCGCGTTTCACCGCCCTGCATCCAATTTAAAGCAAATCAGAGGCGCGCACGAAGCGCCAGCGCAGTAAGCGCTTCGTGTGACGGCTTCAGGGGCGCTTCTACGATTTCACCGTCCACAGATACAGGTGATGAACAAATTTCCAGGGATCGCTGATTGCCTCAATCGAATCAGGCGTCCATTGCGGCAGATCGAAGTCCAGCGAAATAATCCGCGTCCCGGGACGAAGCTGTTTCAGGAGGGGCCGGACGCGCTGATTGCCTCGGGCCGACAAATAGATGATGACGATTGACGCATCCGAGAAGTCAAATCTAGTGGCATCCGTACAACGGAAGGAGACTAAATGTTCCACACCGTGCTGTTGCGCATTGCGCTTGGCCCGCTCAATAAGTTCCGGGTTTTTTTCGATCCCAACCGCCCTTATTCCGTAATGGAGAGCAGCTGTGATCACAATCCGCCCATCGCCGCATCCGAGGTCATAAAGGACGTCACCCGGCTGGATTCGCGCCAATTCCAGCTCCCGGTCTACTACATTTTGCGGCGTCGGTATAAACTTGGCTAACGCAGGGGCCTTGCCTCGAGTCAGCCACCGAAAAGCCACCGTGCCAGCGAGGCGAAAGGGACGAGCCGGGTAGTTCAGAAAAAAAAGACGCGCCGGCAGGCGCAAACCTAATAAATCTCCCTCGGTCGGCAAAAGCAAGTAGCGAAGACAATACGCTGCCCGGTCTCTGAATCTCTCACGGACCGCCAGGTGAAAGGGCAAGGCTTTTCGAACCTCTGGGATATCGTCTCCACTTTGCAGATGCTCCAAGACCCGGCTTCCCATTCGGGGGAGTTCCGCATCGCTCGTCAATTTTTCTGCTACAAGCTCGGGTAGGGCTGCCCCCAGCAACTGTTGGCAAAGCCACAGTCCCAAATACAAGATACGTCTTGCTCCATAACCTTCCGCTAGTGCGAAGATCCTATCCCAATCGATATCGTGCGAGTTGATAAGTTCCGAGACGTCACAAATTCTGGACAGCCGATTCCAAAGGTGCTTTGCTCCATGGGCGCAGAGAATCAGAACCAGATCTTCCGGACAAGGCTGCCAGATTTCATGTTCCCCAATTGTCGCCCTTCGCAGCCGGGGAGTTAGCGATGCCAAAGAGACAGGGAGAGAAAAAAATCGCGGCGCAATTTCCCAATGCAGGTCCAGACGGAAGCGTCGTGCCTGGTTATGGAACAAGATTTTCGATTGCGACCTCAACAGGTTCTTTTCCCGGGCCGGGTTCAAGGGCAAATGCGTTACATAGCCTTCGGCAGTGAGCACTCTTTTGACACTAGCCACGTCTTCACGACGTACCAAGAGATCAAGATCTTCAAAATCGCGCAAGGAAATATTCCCGTACAATGCATGAGCCATGACCGGACCTTTTAGAGGAACAACCTGAATACCCTCGCGTTCGAAGAGGAGCAACAGCCGGTTCAGTTCCTCACTGAGGAGCAGCTTGCGCCATGCGCACTCTTGAAAATGAATTTCGAAGTTCCTCAAGAGCCAACTCGGAACCAGGCTTGGGCACACTGATTTCAAATGGTGAAAACAGAGCGGAACTAAGTGGTTCAAAAAAGCCAGGTGGGCCAGGCGGGGCCAGCTCAAGTCCTGCTGGACTGTGTCTATGAGCAGGGCCCGCCGCTGCGCTTCGAGCGACCGATGTGCGCAACAGGCCAGCACCTTGAACTCGGCAGAAACAGCCGTATTCTGTAACCAAACAGGAACTTTGGAAGGTTCGCCCATTACAAATGATCCGGTAACGTTGAGGAGGGCATCCGGAGAATCGATAGCCAGTACAAATCTCCAACAAATCCGGCAGGAAAAATGGAGGGAAGTTCAGCGGATTTCGACAAGACCTTGATCGTGCATTTCCGTGAGCAGTTGCATAAGATCGTTTTCACACTTATCCGCCTCGACTTCGTATTCACTCACGATGGAATCACGGATATCTTCGATACATGCTGGTTTTTGGATAATATTCCAAACGTGAAAACCCACTGCCGACAGACCATAATAGACCCCGGTCTTCAGATTCAAGATAACCGTTTCTCCTCCCAAATCTGCGGATATTTGATCTTTGGCCGCAACTACGACGGATTGACTCGAGAGCACGGTCATTTCAAGACAGCAAATTTTTAAAGAGGAGGCTTCGGGCCTGCTTATGTTTGAAGAGGGCAACGATCAATTCACGATGATAGTTGAACCTGGCAGTTTTCCGGATAAGCGGTAGCAACCCGTCTTTCCTGGCGAGCTCAAAAAGTGCATCAATTTCCTGGTCACTCAGTTTTTCCGCAAGCTTGCGTAGAGCGAGCTGAGCGCGCAATTCTGAATCCAGACGCCTGCGCCACTGACGTTCGTAGGCGCTCAGCCGTTTTGAGCTAAAGTCATTCCTGCTCAGGGCTTGCGCCAGCACATCAGAAGCCAGCGCAGCACTGAGAAGACTGTAATAAATTCCTCCGCCGGTGGTGGGTTTTACCAATCCCGCCGCATCTCCAATCGCAACCACGCGTTCGTTATAAGTTCTTCTAATCGGCGCGAGGGGCAGCACTTTCAGGCGAGGTTCCACCGGAAGCGGATCAGCTATTCCCAATCGGGGCCGTAGTCGACTGATGAAATTGTTGAAATAATACAAGGATCTTCCTTGGCACATGAGTCCAAAGCGGCTGTAGTTGGCATTGCCACGATAAACTGGAACCGACCATGCAAACCCGCGGGGTGCAACTTGTCGTCCAAAGTGCAACTCCACACCTTCTTGAAAAGAGCTGGGTACCTCCACTTGAGCAGAACTCAAAAATGCAGCGGGAAATCCCATGCCCAACTGTCGTTGCAGAGCGTAATTCGCACCGCACGCGAGAACCAGGCACTTCGCCCTCAACGGCGGGGAGTCTCCGTGGCAAATTGCGGTAGCTCCTGAATCGTCAATTTGAACGGAAGAGACTCGCTTCCCGAGAAAGAATTCAACTCCCGCCGAACAGGCTTGCAGATAAAGCAGATGGTCGAACTGGTGCCGATCAATGACGACCGCTTGAACAGGCGCGGTCTTATAGACGAACGATTGCTCTCCAGGGGAAACAAAGCGGACCTGTTGCAACTGATTTAAGATGGGTTCGCGCGGGATTTCAAATTCCTCGTAAGCCTCGAGACCCAGGACGCCAGTGCAATGGACGGGTTTTCCGGCGGTTTCATGCTCTTCGACCACCGCAACCGAATAGCCGTGCCGGGACAAACGGAAGGCGGCAAACAGTCCCGCAGGGCCTCCCCCCACAACTAACACATCGCGAAGCATTGTTTCAGCGAATCAAATGGATCAGAGGCGCGAGTGTCAACGAGCGCTCAAGAAAAAATTACGAAGTGCGAAGTGCCAACTGCGAATTTCCTCCAATTCGTGCTTCGTAGTTCGTAGTTCGTAGTTCGAAGTACCGCTTACTCCGCTGGCGCTTCGCGCGCGCCTTTGATTGTACGGTCTTGCGCAACGCCCCTCAGTTATTAAAATACCTCGATTAACCCCAGCCAGAGGTTACCATAGCTGCTCGTTTCAGGTCAGCAGCGATTATAATTTCTTGCCCTGGTGTTCCCATTTCCCGCGGAGAGAGATCCATATCGAAAAGGCGATCAGCTTCAGGTCGAGAAAGAAGCTTCGCTTTCGCACATAAAGGACATCCAGGCGAAATTTGTTACGGCGAGGAAGGTCCCGAGGCGCATAAACTTGCGCCAGACCCGTTAATCCGGGCCGGACCATGTGCCGCTCCTTGAAGCCTGGTATTTGGTTTTGTGGCACGGCTTTTCCTCCGGCGCGGGTCTCGATCTCGACTGGGGCAAGCGGCCGGGGTCCGACGAAGCTCATATCGCCTCTAAAAATGTTCCAGAGTTGTGGAAGCTCGTCGCCAGCGGTTGCTCGCAGGATCCTGCCAACGGCAGTCACCCGGACATCCCCTTTACTGGCCTGCAAGGGAACCGCAAGCTTGTCGGCATCAGGTACCATGGATCGGAATTTCCAGCTCTTGAACCGCTTTCCATCTCTCCCGATCCTGTTCTGGCTGTAGAAAACAGGTCCGCCGTCGGTCAATTTGATGCAAATTGCAATCACGATCCACAAGGGTGCGGTTATCAAGAGGCCCAGCCCGGAAAGGCCAATGTCAAAGCTACGTTTTAATAGGGAGCAAGACCTTTGGGGACGGGCGATTTGCTGAAACAATTCATAGTAAGCCTTGACTTGCAGAGGGCGATCAAATTCCAGCGCAGCGCGCCGGGCATTGTCAGCGAGGCGACGCCGCAATTCCGGCTTTTGATAAAGCTCTAAGATCTTCGCCGCGATATCCTGCTCATTTTCCGGCCTCGCCAGCAAGCCACAGTCATACCGGCGGGTGATCAGACTCACCTCACATTCAGGTTCCACGGCGGCCACGTAAGTCCGCCCGGCGGCGAGAATTCCGTAAAGTTTGCTGGGGACAATATAGCCGGCCAGACCGGATTTGAGAGAAATAATAAATACATCGGCCGACGCAAACGAATCGCGCAGCAGTTCGCGGGGTTGAAAGGGGATGAATCTGACGTTCTTAAGACCCAGTTGCTGAACCTGCACCTCCAGTAAGCCCTGCTTCACTCCTCCGCCGACGAAAACCATCTCGATTTCGGGAAATTTTTCGAGGAGTCGTGCTGACCGCACGACGGATTCCAAGCCTTGCGAGAGACCGATATTGCCGGAGTGCATCACGACAAATTTTTCTTGAAGATTGTTTTGGCATGTAAAAATGTTGTTCTTTACCGCAGGACGGATCTCAGAACAATCAGCCCAATCCGGTATCACCAGGGTGTTCTCCGCGGGGGATCCTTTCTCGTCAATTAACCGCCGCCGCATGGTCTCACCCAGGGCAACCACGCGGTGAGCCCTTTGAAGCAGAAAACGGTTGATCTGATCCAAGATCTTGTTAACGAACTCGCTTTGAAAATCCTCGAGCAGCCTTGCCACCTCGGGAAAAACATCACGAAAAGACAGCACCAGCGGACAACTGAAGCGCCGTGATGAAATCCATGCCGCAAGGCCAATGATCGGAGGATCGGTCAGCGCTACAATTACGTCAGGAGATTCAAGACGAAGTCCGGCATAACATGCCGAAAGAAAATAAGTCAGATAATTACTCAATCTGCCTGCGAAGCGGTTCTTGGAAAAACGCGTCCCTCTGGCGCGGATGATTTCAACGCCCCTGTATTTTTCCACTTTCAGAACCCAACCCTCGCGAATGGTTTGAATCGCAGCTGCCGAGTAAGCTTGGAGTGGAATTCCCGAGATCACAGTGACGCGACAGTGGTAATCCTGCACCAGAGATTCGCAAAGCTCGGTTAAGAGTTGCCCGGTTGCCGCTGCTTCGGGGTAGAAGGAGCGATTAAAAAAAGCAATGTGCAGCCGGCGCGACGGCTCAGGCTTCGTTGAGTATTCTCGGAGCGGCGAGGGAGTCACGGTGTTCTTTTTCTGCGCGGACAATTTCATCGGCAGGCTAAACTCGAGGCGCGGAGGCTCTGCCGCGGCGTATGATCCAGGAATCCAGAACCAGGCAATCCATTTGCGTCCTTAGAAAACATTGCAGGGCTTCTTCCGGCGTGCAAACAATCGGTTCGTTTTCATTAAAGGACGTGTTTAAAAGAATAGGCACGCCGGTAAGTTCCCCAAACTCCTTCAGAAGACGGTAAAAACGTGGATTGCATCGGGCGCTCACGCTTTGCAGCCTTCCGGTGCCGTCCACGTGGGTCACTGCAGGAACCTGGGCCCGTTTTTCCGGCCTGATCGAATACACAGAGAGCATAAAAGGATCGGGGTGCGCATTTTCAAAATATTCCTTCACGTGCTCTTGAAGGATGGAAGGGCAAAAGGGCCGGAAAGGCTCTCGCTTTTTGATCTTGATGTTCAAAACATCTTTGGTTTCCGCCCGACGGGGGTCTGCAAGAATGCTGCGATTTCCCAAAGCACGGGGACCCCATTCCATGCGGCCTTGAAACCACCCTACAATTTGTCCGTCAGCCAAAGTCGTTGCGACGGTGCGGCAAAGATCAGTTTCGGATTGCAGGCACTGAATGTTGCCGCAAAGGGCGCGAATTTCCTCGGCATGTTTTTCAAGCGTCTTCTGTACTTGTTGAGTGGAGAACTCCGGTCCCCAATAAGCATGCTCCATCACAAAGGCTCGGTCTGAGTTCGAAACAGAATTCCAGACACTAAAAGCAGCTCCCAGGGCTGTTCCTGCATCGCCGGCAGCGGGCTGAATCCAGACTTCTTCAAAAGGGGTGTGACTGCGAATCTTTCCATTGGCCACACTGTTGAAAGCGACGCCTCCTGCGACGCACACCTGTTTCTCTGCTGTCAGCGCGTGAATTTGGCACAGCAGGTTAAGGTAAATTTCTTCCGTTATTGCTTGCAGAGAACATGCGATATTTCGATGCCGGGGATCGATTTCATCAGAATAGTTTCGAGCAGGTCCGAATTTCTTTACAAACTCGTCCGAGTACACCCGACCCAGGGCCGGTTCACCGCCGGCCCACGTCATATCGACCCCCTCGGAATGGTGAAGGAAGAATTTCAAGTTCAAAGCGAACGACCCATTTTTTAGCTCTATTATTTTTCTGAATTCATCAAGATATTCCGGCTCGCCATACGAGGCCAAGCCCATGACTTTGTACTCATCACCGTATTTAGGAAACCCAAGATACTGTGTCACCGCCGTATAAAGGATTCCCAAAGAATGAGGAAAAGTCACCTGACCTAATTCCTCGAGCTGTTTTCCCTTCCCCGAAGCCCACATGGAACTCAGAAAATCTCCAAAGCCGTCCAGGGACAGGCATGCCGCTTTGTCAAAGGGAGAAACGAAAAAGGCCGACGCCAGGTGGGAGTGGTGATGTTCCACCTGATGACATTTCGCTTTCCATTCGCCACCCAATGCTTCAGCAAGCGATGATGGGATGTTGCTTATATGTCCGGCGTTGGAAAGCCGGTTACGGACCAGCTTCCAACTGGGGCGGTGAGAAAGCGCAAAGGCAATCTTGCCGGCCAAGTGTGCTCGAGGATTTCTCGAGATGGCGATGTGGTCCACCTGCGCTGCTTGTAGCCCAGCCTCTTCCAGGCAGTAACGAATTGCTTGAATAGGAAGGCCCGCCCAGTGCTTGACACGATTAAACCGCTCCTCTTCCACTGCCGCCACCAGTTGCCCATCCACAACCAGAGCAGCGCTGGCATCTCCATGGTAAGCATTAATTCCAAGGATGATCATGAAGAGTTGGCTTACAGTCTTACACTTCGGCACCAGGCGAAAGCGGACGTTACGATACCCCTAACAGTCACTCGGGCACCACTTCGGCTTGAGAGGGTCTCGACGGGAGTCTGGCCGGCACGGGATAACCAATCCAGTAGTGCACAATTCCCAGATATTCTCTTACAGCTTCCATGACAAACCGCCTTTGTCTCCACCACTGATCCGGGTCAAAGGGATCTCTCCGTGCTGGGCGAACAATGCCTTTTCTCTTCCCTGCGGACACAAAACGCCAGGTCAGGGTGACACGACGTGTATGCGCTTTGGAACTGACGAGAATAATGGGCCGGCTGCCAGGCCCCAGCTCTCCTAAAGCGATTCGGAGTTCTTCAACGGTTCCCGCCGCTGCGCTCCGGCTGATGCTGATCGCGGCCTCAGGGACGCCCATTCTCACGAGAACGGCGCGGTTTACTTGCCATTCTGCTGGATAAGCGATTTCAAGATCGCGCATCAACAGATGCTTTTCCCATAAAGGCCCTGGGATCAGTAGCACCCTTGACGCCCAGCCCTGACGATAAAGTTCTGCAGCCTCGACCGCTCGAAACGGGACTTCTCCGCCCAAAACGACAATGGCGGCGGCGGGCTCCAGACTGTCCTCCACCAGCAACATGTTTCCCAGGGATTTCAGGAGGGGTGCGTGGAGCAGCACACCCAAGAGAAGGAAGGCCGACAGATAAAACACGCCGCGTGATAATCTGCCTGTCTTCGGCCTGCTCCTTTGAGCTTCGCCTGATTCAACCCTGGCAACGCGGTCCAGGTTTTCGAGGGTGTTTCTGTGAGCGCGTTGCTTACGTTTCATCTCGTGGATGTGGCAATCTACAAGAAAACGATACCAGCATCCCTGGAGGAAATGGAAAATTAGTCCTTCTTTTCCATCCAGGAAACCCAAACGCAGAAAATACCGGTACAACCAATAAGCAAAGGCGCGAGCAAAAAGTGGACAGCGGTAGTAAAAAGAATTGCGCAGCCAGCGTTTTCTCTGCTGAGAAGTGCCGAGCGCGCATCCTGCAAGCTGCGAAGTCTGATCTCCACTGAACAGCTCTCGCGCCTCCAACTCGGCCCAACGCGCATGGCGTAGCGTCCATTCATGTACGTCGGTGATGATGACGTTTATGAAATCATTTTGCAGGTGCTCGACTCGTCCTTGAACCAGGAAGTGTTGATCGTAAAGCCGGTTCTCGCACGATCCTAAACTCCTTCGAAAAAGACGCAGGTGATAAGAAGAAAGATGGCCGCCGTAGCGAATCCAGCGGCCCATAAAAATAGTACGGCGCCGAATGAGAAAACCCGAAGCAGGTACTTCCTTTCTTTGCAGCAATCGGTTGATCTCGGAAACCAATTCCGGGGTGAGTCGCTCGTCAGCGTCCAGATGTAATATCCAATCATTCTTCAATGGCAGGTGTCGCTGCGCCCAGTTCCTTTGCGCCGCATAGTTTTCAAACGGATGGAAAACAACCAGGGCTCCGGCACTGCGCGCCATAGCGGCCGTCTGGTCTGTGCTGCCGGAGTCCACCACGTACAGGTCACATGCCAAACCCTGAAGGCTTTTCAGGGCCTCCGGCAGGTTAGCCGCTTCGTTGAAGGTCAGGATAACTACATCTAGCCGGGTTGAGCTGGATTCTGGAGAAGACGCTTCCATCATTGACCGTTCCATAAGATTAGCCCGTTCCATAGCTCATGTGCGAGGATATTGGGCATCCCGCAGTAAGAGCTTTGTGTTTATGGATCAGGAGCGCTCGTTGGGTCCACTCGCGCCTCAGACGGGTTGCAAGGTATGCATTTTCAACCAGTGCGCTAAGATCACCAGCGACCAGAGGCGGGACCAGGCTGGGCTCCACGGCTCCCTTTTGAAGCTCGAGTAGATCCGATCCACTCCATTGGCACGCAACAGCCCGACAGTTTTCAACGAATTCAGATAATCCTCTGTCAGTTCATTCAGAGGCCCCAACAACCATGAAGAAAAAGGAAGAGCAAAGCCACGTTTCTTATTATTGGTCAGTTCAGGTGTGTAAAAACCAGCACATATCAGCCGGAGCAAATGCTTTTCGGAAGAACCTTTGGGAAGGACCGCTTTCCCCGGGAGGCGAAAAACCCATTCGACAAGTTCTCGATCTAGAAACGGCACACGAATCTCGAGAGAATTCGCCATTCCAAAGACATCGCCGTCGCGTAGCAATGTGTTTCCCAGGTAAAACACTGTCTCCAGCCTCTGCACTGACGCAATCTCATCATCAGCAACCACACACGCGTGACGGGGCGCCTCCGGGCAATGGAAGGTAGTTGTCAAGCCGAGTTCTGAAGCCTGGAAGCCGAGTGCCGCCAGATCTGAATCCGACAAAAGCCGCCGGTAATGAAAGTACACGCTCAGCAAATCGGAACGTGCGCGGATAAGGTCCCGGGCTTTTTCTTGAAACACCTCGCTGGTGTGACTAGTTGCCAAACGTAGCAGTGCGGAGCGCACCGAGGCCGGGGCCAGATTCAGCCACTGATTGCGCCGCAGCCACCGGGGCACCGCGCGAAAAGTGCGGTACCCTCCGAATACCTCATCTCCGCCTTGTCCCGAAAGAGCCACTGCCAGCCCCTGCTCACGAACGGCCCGCGAAACAATGTAGGTATTCAGACCATCCATGCTGGGCTGGTCCATTTTTTCCAGTCCCTGATGAACCCAGGACATTGCGCAAGCGGAGTCAACCGGGTATTCATGATAGTGGGCACCCAGCCGGGCAGCGGTGTTTCGAGCGATGGGGGACTCATCCAGTTCGGGAAAGTCCGGAAATGAAACGGTAAATGCGTGGACACCTTCGGGACGTTCTCTTATTGATTGACCAAGAACTGCGGTGGAGTCGAGCCCGGAACTTAAAAAAATGCCCAGCGGCACGTCGCTGATAAGGTGACGACGGACCGCTTTCTGGAAAAGATCGCGTCCTTCGTCAATAAGAGTCTCTTTCCGCCCAGAGCTGACGGAGGGAACGGGAAGGTTCCAGAAACGCCCTTCCCTTAGCTTTTCGCCTCTTATGTCCACCTGCATCCAGGACCCGGAAGCCAGCGCTTGAGCGGCACGGATGATTGTCAGGGGCTCTTGCACAGCTCCATATGCAAGAAAGCCTGCCACTGCTTTCAGGTCCAGATCTGCGGAAATCAGTCCGGAACTGAGCAAGGCGCGCACTTCGGAGGCGAAAAGAAATCCCTTTCCCCGAATAAAGGAATAGTAAAGCGGTTTGATTCCCAGAGGATCGCGAGCCAAAAGCAAATGCCGCTTGGCAGCATCCCAGAGAGCAAACGCAAACATCCCGTTGAACCTCTCGAGACATCGGACATTCCACTGCTGGTAGGCTCTTAAGATCACCTCCGTGTCCGTTCGGCTACGAAAGCAGAATCCCAGATCTTCAAGCTCTCTCCTTAGCTCGAGAAAATTGTAGATCTCTCCGTTGTGAACCAGGATGTCTCCCGTATCGGGATTGACCATGGGCTGATGGCCCAGCGACGAGACGTCGATGATCGCCAACCGGCGGCTCCCGAGCCCCAGCAGCCCGGAATTCTCTTCAAGCACGGAGATTCCTTCGTCATCGGGGCCTCTCTGCACTTGCGCAAGCAGCATCCTGCGCAATGACTCCCGAAGCTCCGTGGGTGAAATGGACCCGGCAAATCCGGCGATACCACACATTTTAGTCAGCCGTTTTTCGACAAACCAGGAAGAACGATTTAGGCACCGGCCAAAATCTCCCGACGGTGTTCCACTGAATGGGCCTCAAACCATGTGAGAGGCAGACGCGAGAGAGATTTTTCCGGGTCCAAAAACGAATGTGTTGCCAGGAGGGATCAAAGTGTTTGTCAAAGAAAAGCAAAGCGATCAGCAGATTCTTGATCAGACCGTGATAGGGAGTTGTGAGGATCAGCATGCCTCCCGGGCGAAGCAAGCGCGCCACTTCGCGAAAGAATAACTCCACCTCATAAACGTGCTCAATCACTTCAGAACAAAAAATTGCGTCGTAAAAGCCGTCCGGACGCGCGAGGCGATAAGTTTCGGAAACCACGTCAAACGTGAGGTGCGGAAAGCGCTCACGATTGTGGCGAATAATCTCCTCGGAAATGTCGGCCCCTTCTACACGAAAACCTTTTGCGTAAAAAAACTGAGTAATCAGCCCGCTGCCACAACCCAGGTCGAGCAGTCGAATTTTTTGCGGCTCTCCAAGGCTTCGAAGTGTCTGAAGCGCCAAACGCTCTTTTTGAGGATCGGTAGGATCCCTCCATGCGGCTCCGTCTTGCTGGTAAGCTTTCCAGCCGGCGTCGTGGAGTCTCCTGGTGTCCTGAGACATAGTTTCAACCACCCACCCTTAGTAAATCTTCAGAGGCGCGAGCGTGATCGAGCGCTTCGGGTGCAGTAACAGGAGCTCTTACTGCGCCGGCGCTCCGTGTGCGCCTCGGATCACTCTTTCGTATACCTCCGTTATCGAGCGGGCCACCTTGGGCCAGGCCAACCTTTCGGCGGCCAGGGTCAGTGCGCCTGCTTTCATGGCAGCAGCCAACGTTGGATCCTGCAGGATCCTGGCCACGGCCTCAGCCAGTCTCCTGAAATCTCCCGTCACAATAAATCCAGCATTAAACTCCCGGATCGCCTCGAAACGCACACTTTCAGTCACCACTACGGGAATGCCAAGAGCCAGGGCCTCATTCATGGCAACAGAGTGCGCTTCGTGCCGCGAACTTAGGACAAAGACATCGGAATCAGCCAGCGCTTCCAGACAGTGAGAATGCGGGAGCAGCCCCAGCTTTAACACGCGGTTGAGCAGCCCTAGTGGTTGCAACAGACCAGATACTTTCGACCACTCTCCCTCATCAGGACCAATGACCGCCCAAATCAGCTCAGGGATTTCTACAGCCAGCGCCGCAAAGGCATGTGCCTGGAGCTCAATCCCCTTACTCCAATGAAGACGTCCCAAAAAGGTCCAAATCTTCTTGCCGTCCAGTTGATGTCTTTCTCGAAAGAGCCCTCGTCGTACGCGGCGGTTTAGATCCGGGTCAACACCACAAGGGACGATGTAAGCCGGTTTCGCTACCGGGATTGAGTCTTCCATTTCCGCGTCGGTGAAGAAGTGTACTCCGGAGGAACCACTCAAGGTGCGGTGCTCCACAAGCAAGTTGTATATCTTTTTTCGTATGGCTTTACGTTCCAGCGCCTTGGTCTGCAACATCCCCATGGGGCAAAGAAGATACGGGATTCCAGAACGCCTGCATGCAGCTGCTGAAAGCGTGACCATGGGATTCCAAAGGCTAAACAGGTGCACAAGGTCGAAGGAGGGCAAGCGTCTCACCACCTCGCGATAAAATTGCAAAGTTGGCAGTTGGCGTGTGCCCGGTATTGGACGAAACCGGGTGATCAAATCGGGTATGCCGTTCTCCTGGATGGCCCTGTTTCCCAGGGTAAAAAGTGAAACCCGATGTCCCATCTCGCAAAGAGCGTGTGAAAAAGAGGGCACAAGAACAGCCGGACCCCCTGTTTCTGGAGCCAGTACTGGAACAATGTGCAGGATACGCACGGCTCTCCTCTATGAGACGCTGTGACTCGGCACTGAAAACAAGCGCTGAGCGGCTTCGCAGCACTGCCAGAGGTTTCTGGCAAAGAGATCGAGCCCCCATCTGTTGATGATCTCTTGGGAACACTCGCCCATATGCATCCATCGCTCCCGGCACGCTTCCATTTTTTCGAGTGCCGCAGACAAACCTGACTCGGGATCAAAGACAAAACCGTTGACACCATCCTTGACAAGATCTTCGTGACAGCCGCACCTGTTTGAAACCAGCACGGGGAGCCCACATGCCATCGCCTCGTTGACAGCAAGCCCCCACGGTTCTGACAGACTGGGTTGCAAATAAACGTGAGCTCTGGCGTAAACGGACGGGAGCTCAAAATAGTTCACATGTCCAAGCAATTGGACGCGTCCCGCCAATCCCATCCTTTGAATTTCTGTTTCGATTTCAGGCCTTTGTGATCCGTCACCCGCAATGATCCAGGTCCATTGCGGGTTTCGAGCCAGCACCTGGATGACACCCGGCACATTCTTTCGCGGCAGTAATCGAATGCAACTCAGGATGACCGGCGTGGAGGTCATGGGAGGTTTTAGCTTCTTCCATTCCTGGCTTTCTCGCTCGAAAAAACCATTGTCCACCACATCGCAGCCCACATAGCAGTGTTCCTTTGAAAATCCGAGTTCCTCCAGATAGCGCACATGGGGTTGGCCTCCCACCAGGGCCGTTTGAAACAGGTGAAGCAAAAACTGCTTTACTACTCTCCTTCCTAGTGTCTGCTGGCGATCGATCGCCTGGCTATCGGAGATGACAACCCTTGGCACCTTGCGTCGTAAGCTCCAACCCAAACCGGCAACCGATTCCTTAAACCCCCACCCGGGAAGGACCAGAACATCCGGCTTAATCTGGTTAAGCCGCCGGGACAAGGCTCGACGCATCCGCACGTAGGGAATGGACCAGTAGTCGGTATCGGCAAAGAGCGTGTGACGAGTGTAATGGATGCCGGGTTCCCGTATCTCCGGCCAGCGATAATCGCTTTGTTGAGATGCAATTTCAATGGCAGCCAATTTGTTTCCGGTAATCTGGCCCACGGCGCCTGTGGCCTCCAAACGGGCGATATGGTACGGGCCAAAATTCAAATACACGATAGCGACTTGCATCGACCTAGTTAAAAACGGTTGGGAACGGTATTCAAGAGATGCGTTGGGGATTCTGGGCGCGCTGGGCTCTCCCCAGCACCATAGCTCTCGCCAGCGGATGCTCAGATGCGAGCTGGCCTGGACTTCGGGTGATGCGTGTGATCATCATCATTCCAATGAGCGCAAAGGCAAAATATGTGAAGTAAATCGGTGAATAAAATCGGAATGAGGAAACTATGAAGGCATAGAACATTCCGTTGGTAACGGCAACCGCACGCTGGGTATGCAGGTTGATCGAGACCATTAGCGTGTCTGCAGCCCACGTCAAAAAACCCAGCCACGCGCTGCCGAATACGACGCCTACGATGCCCCAGCTCATATGAAATTGGCCGATTACCGATGGCGTCACGTTAAAAGCGCCGCCTCGGCTATACGCATCATTGTAGTACTCCCACAGCTGCATTACAGGTTTGTCGGGCCAAAATCGCCGCGGTATCCAATGCGTGAAAAAGTAGGGCTCAGCCAATTCATAAAAATAATCGTGAAAATCAGGAACCAGTACTTGAGAGAAGAGGAGCGCTACGAACTGTCCGCTGGGGCTTCGTTCCAGGAACAGTTCGGAGGTGCCGATGGTTTTGATATCAGCCCAACCGCGAAGCCGCAAAGCGAGCTGAAGCTGTGCCACCAGCATCACCAGTGCGACCAGGGCTCCCCAGGTAAATACGCGTCGAATGGTGACCCTCCCACTAATAGTGGAAACCAACAAGACACATGCTGGAAGGGCAATAAACAACCACAGGTGGCGAGTTCCCCAAAGCATGATAAAGGGGACCGCCGCTATCCCGCCCACAACCAAAAACCTGGTGCGGCTCCAGGTCTGGCGCCAGGTTCTGAAAACAATGGCCTCAGTGAGCAGGAATGCCGCCCCGTACATTCCAAAAAAATATAGGTAATGTAGGAGGCCGATATCCTCAGGTGCCGGACCCCCGGCTCTGGAAGCCAGCAGTGCATCGATGGTGACCTGGAGGTTAAAGCCATAGGAGAGCAACAACGGAGCAATGGCGCAAGCCACCATTGCGTAGCGCATGAGGCGGCTCCACCCGCTCTCGGAATCTACACGGCTCCTCATCCACCGCGTAAGATGCTGTACGCGTGGACGTAAGGAGTAACCCAAAAACAAAAAAAACTGGAAGACCCCTACGTAAAAAATCCCCTGACGAACGACGTCAATGTGAAATTGTCCTGAAAAGATCATCAGCCCAGGCGGGACCGAAAAGGGCGGCTTCTCCAAAGATGACTGAAACGCATCCACCCAGAAAAAGAAAAAAATGGAACCTGCCAGAAGCGTCTTGCCAATCACCCTGGAATAAAGAGCCTCGCGAATCACGTTCAGCAGGAACAGCAGGTTCAAGATGCAAATGAAAGAGACCAGGTATGTGAGCTCATCCACAGTTGAAAGAAAGTAACTGTAACCGGAGAGACCGGCTATAGTGAGGAGAAACAGCCACTGCGCAATAGTGACACGCGGGACGTAGCTGATGCCGGCCCTTTGCTCGCTGGCCGGCATGGGTTGCGGGGCCATCAGTGAAGGCCGCTGAACCGGATTCCTAAGCACGGGTGAGGGCTTGTTCATAGGCACGAATCATTCGTGTTAAATTGTACACCACTTGAACTCGCTGGTAGGCACGCTCAACCATAGCATCGCGGAGCTGACAATCGTTTAAGAGCCTGCAAATTTCCATTGCCAGAGCGGAGGGGTCGTTTCTCCGCACCAGAAGTCCGCAACCGTCCGCAAGAACTTCTCTGCAGGGAGGAATATCCGTGGCAACAACAGGAATTCCGGCTGCCATGGCCTCAATGAGCACGTTCGGAAACCCTTCGGACCGTGTGGAGTGAACCAACAGATCCGACCTGCCCATCCATTCCGGGACGTCATTCCGGCTGCCAAGAAAAACGACCTTGGAAGCGATTCCCAACTGTTCAACGCGCCGCCGGTGGCTTTCCATCTCAGGTCCAGTCCCCATGAGAATCAGCTGGACATCCATCTGGCGACGTACCAGCTCCAACATCGCTACCAACAAAGTCTGATGATCCTTGGCCTCATCCATGCGGCTTACCATGAGAAGCCTTTGCGGTGTTCTTTCGAGGCGGCGAATTCGCTCAGACTGCGCCCGCTCAAATATCGCTTCCACCGGGCAGCCATTGGGTATCACCGTAACCCGGTCCGCCGGCAAGAATAATTGATTGACCAATTCGCTGCCCACCGCTTGTGAAACGGCAATTTCTCCTCGGCAAAAGGGCCTTGCGGCATGGGCCAGGACCGTCGATTTCCACCGTGTGGCCTGAGTTCGAAGCGGCGACCCTCCGACTCTCACATACGTGTGGTTGATGCCGGCGAAAAACGCAGCGCCAGCAATGAGCGCATGGTTACCAAAGTTATAAGCTAAAATCCGATCGGGCTTCAGATCGTGAAACAACCGTGCACAGCTCGTGATGAAGCTCAACCGTTTACCGCCAGTATAAGGACACTTCATGAACTTGACACCGGGAATTGACTCAAATTCCGTCCTCCGTTCGCCATTAGAATGAGCCATCGATATCACGGTGTGTTTAAATTTTCCGCGGTTCATACCATGGATCAAGTAAAGGGC
Source organism: Acidobacteriota bacterium (assembly GCA_016211085.1). GTDB lineage: Bacteria > Acidobacteriota > UBA6911 > RPQK01 > JACQSY01 > JACQSY01. The sequence continues at coordinate 49,020 of JACQSY010000029.1, forward strand.
GCTGGTTTCGACACCTCCAAAATCCAGTGCGCTAAGAACGTGTGCAATATGCAAGGCCTTAGTACCCCAGTTCATAAATACAGTGACGTTTGCGAGTGGGGCTTGTGCAGCGAGGTCAAGGAGAGAGGAGGAGGCGATGTCGGTGTACATCGGCGACGACGAACGACGCCGAGATCGCCCGGAACCCCCACTCGCCCGGAGGGTTGCGGCGGGACGGCTGCCATCTCATTGTGGCTCCTCCTCGCCGATGGACCTGGCATCGCCTCGTCGTCGCGCCTCGATCTGGCCGCCGTCGTGCTCGCAACAAGCGTTACCGTATTTATGAACTTGGGTACCAAGCTGAGCTCCCGCTGAAGACGCCTGTGCCCTGAAGAAATTGTTGCGTTCGTCTGACGAGTAAGAGCACTTGAGTTCGGCCAGCACCCTGGCCACCTCCTGATGCTTCATTGGATTGTCATATTTTGAAAACATGGCGTCCAGTGTATCGAGCTTGGCCCATTCCACCAGTTGGCTGGATGAAAGCGGCAACACTCCGCGATAGTCCCAGATCGGCAAAAAATAATCTAACAGCCTTTTAGATATTCCCGGGAAAAACGGTTTCAAGGACCAGCGCAGGCGGAGAATTTTTTCAGCATAACGATCCAAGAGCTGGGAATAAGAGTCAAAGGTAAAGAACAATTGAATTACCGGACGCCACAGATGTTTTGCCTCCAATCTCCCCAGGCGTCCCCGTGCATAAACGTCAAACACCACCCAGCCTCCTGGCTTGACCCAATCAAAGAGAGCTGCAATGGCAGTCGGGGGGTGAGGAAGATGCTGGAGAACTCCCCTGCAAAAGACCAGGTCGAACTTCATATGAGATTGCGGCATGTGCAGCAGGTCAGCCTGGACTGCAATCACATTCTCGTTTTCCAAAGCGGCATTGACAAAAATCGCCGAGGAGAGATCAACGGCAACCACCAGGTTTGCAAATTGAGCCAGGTACTCCGTAAAACGACCGGCTCCAGCGCCAAATTCAATGACGTTTTTTCCTCGCAGCCAGTCCAACGGCTGGTTCAGCAGCTTCTCGAGAAAATTTCGCGAGATGCAGGTTCCGTTGTACGAATCCAGCTGCGTTTTCTGAAATTTCGTCCATTGCTTTCCGAAGCTGGCGGCGTATTCCTCGTCCTGGACATAACAGGAAACCCGAGCGCAGGCCCTGTTGCTGGCTTTGACATCCACAACACGTAACGGCTCTGTAAGAAACACGTCGCGGTGGTTCATCGAGAAGACTGTTCCAGGACTGCTTGATATACCTCAGTCATTCGTCGGGCCTGGAGAGACGAATTGAAACGTTCTTCGACCCATCTCGCGGCGTTACGGGTCTTGGCCTCAAAACATTCAGGGTGCGCCGACCATTTTTCAATTTCGCCTGCCATCCGGCTCAGAACCTGCGGGCTTTCCACCGAGTCGTAGTTAAGCGGCTGCGACCGTGCGATGAGGGTTGCATTATCAGGCGTGACCAATGGGTACTCCGGCTCGCGATACTCCCCGTCCCCTTCAAGACCGATGACGGGAACTTTGGCCGCCATGGCTTCCGCGAGAGCCAGACCTCCTCCTTCGTAGCGCGCCAGAAACAAGAACAGGTCCATGGCGGAATAAGCCCAGAGTACATTTTCCATCAGGCCTGAGAAATGCACTCGATCGCGAAGCTGCTTGTCTTGAGTCATCGCTTCGAGTTCGGGTCGCAGAGGACCGTCTCCGCAAAACAGCAGATGCCAGTCTGAACTGAGTTGAGAGAGGACCCGGATGGCTTCTTCACAGCCTCTGTAGCGAACCAGGCGGCACACCATTCCCAACACCTTGGAGCCTGCGGGAATATGGAACCGCGCCCTGGCCTTAACACGCGATGGAAGATGGGCAAATCGTCGGCAATCCAGCGCGTTATGAACGGTCCAGAGCTTACCGGGTTTTCCCCACTTGAGATTTTCGATGGCGCGTTGTGACCCATGCGAAATACAAATCTGTCCGTCAGCCGACCGGCCCAGGATTCGTGCAGCAGTTTTTTGCACCAGCGTCATTCGTGCTGCATGGCGCGGCAGCGACGGCCCGGGGCGGCCATGTTGGTGAAGGACTCTCCGGTGCCTTGAGTAGGCCATCGCTGAATAAATCCAAATGACGGGATCCATGAAGTGAATCACATCAATCTGCAGTCGGGAAAACAGGCGCCGTGCACGCAACCAGGCCGGAAAATCTGCGAAACCGCGCGAACCCAGGTAGTGGGTCGCAAGCTGAGGATTGCGACCCACGATACCGGGACCGTCATAAGCAAAAACCAGCGACACCTGAACCAGCTGCGGTTCAAGGGCCTCAGCTAAAGTCTGGCCCACGCGGAGCGATCCCCCCGCAGAGGCATGGTCACAATAGTGAACCAGAGCGACCCGAATAGGTGAATGTCCGATGTCTGGGCTCCTTCGATGCACCGGCTCATGCCTCTGCTAGGCTAGTTCTCGTCCGAGAGTATTGTAAATAGTTGGAAAACAAGAAGAAAAGCCGCATTTTTGAGCTCCGATTTTGTCAGAGTCAATTGGTACCCTGGTTTTGCCAATCCGCTGAGTCCAAAA